>CALAOV010000194.1 GCA_937889515.1 uncultured Myxococcales bacterium
GCGGGCGGGGTGGGCGGCACGGGAACCGGCAAAGGCGGCGTCGGCGGCACCGTTTCGCCGGTGGGGACCGGCGGCACGGGACTGACCGGCGCGGCCGGCACCGGCGGTCCGGCCGGCGCCACGGGGCAGGGCGGTTCGGGGACCGGAACGGCCGGGACCATGGGGTGCCTTTGTCCGGCCAACGAGACGTGTAACGCCAACGGCGCCTGCGTCTGCACGCAGACCAACGCGCAGGCCTGCGCGGCCGCCGGCATCGGGTGCGGAGCGACGACCAACATCTGCGGGCAGGCCGTCACCTGTAAGTGTCCCGCGAACTCCATCTGCGACACGTCGACCGACACCTGCACGATCACCTGCGTGACCGGAACCGGCGGCACCATCACGCCGCTCGACAACGGGGAGCAGGCGGCGATTATTTGTCCCGCGCAGCCCAACTGATCGCGCCGCGGGCGTAGACAGACCCGGCAGGTCACCCGACAGGTCTGGAGGCAAGTCGGCGTAGGATGACGCCGTGGCGCTCCACGCGAAAGCGATCCTGTTTGCACTGCTCGCCGTCGCGGGCGTCGCGTTCTCGGCGCTCTGGATCGCGCGGGTCCATCGCGGCGGCGTCGCGGGCCGTCGCTGGCCGACGCGGACCGAGCTGGGGATCGGCGGGTTGACCGATTTTCTCGACACGCTGGGCGTCGGATCCTTCGCGACCACCACCTCGCTCTACAAACTGGGCGGCGTCGTCGCCGACGAAGACATCCCCGGGACGCTCAACATCGGCCACATGCTCCCGACGTTCGCCGAGGCGTTCATCTTCATCCTGGTGGTCGCCGTCGACATGCGGACGCTCGTGCTCATGATCGCCGCCGCGACGGCCGGCGCCTGGCTGGGCGCGGGGGTGGTGTCCGGCTGGTCCCGGCGGCGGATCCAGCTCGGGATGGGAGCCCTCTTGCTGGTGGCGGCCGCCATCATGGTGGCCCGCGCGATCCACCTGGTCCCGGGCGGCGGCGCGGCGCTGGGGCTCACCGGCGTGCGGCTCGCCATTGGCCTTTGCGCCAACTTCGTCCTGGGGGCGCTCATGACCCTCGGCATCGGCCTCTTCGCGCCCTGCATGATCCTGGTGGCGTTGCTGGGCATGAGCGAGGTGACCGCGTTCCCGATCATGATGGGGTCCTGCGCGTTCTTGATGCCGGGCGCGGGCGTCCGCTTCCTGCGCTCGGGTCGCTACGCGCTCGGCGCCTCCCTGGGCCTCACCATCGGCGGCACGCCGGCGGTGCTGATCGCCGGGCTGTGGGTCAAATCGCTGAGGCTCGACGCCGTTAAATGGCTGGTGGTCGCGGTCGTGGTCTACACTGCGGTCGCGATGCTCCGATCGGCGGCGCGAGAAGGTCGACCACCTGAAGGTCGACCACCCGAAGGTCGACCAGAAGGCGGACAGGGCGGAAGGGAGGGGCGGAATGCCGGGCGCCTCTAACCCGCTCTTCGCCACCAAGTCCGTCGACGACCTGCGGTCGGACGCCGAAGGGCAGCACGGGCTCAAGCGCGCGCTCGGGTCGATGGATCTGGTGCTGCTCGGCATCGGCGCGATCATCGGCACCGGAATTTTCGTGCTGACCGGCCAGGCCGCCGCCGACAACGCCGGACCGGCGGTGGTGCTGTCGTTCGTGGCCGCCGGGATCGCGTCGGGGTTCGCCGGCCTCTGCTACGCCGAGATGGCCTCGATGATTCCGATCGCCGGCAGCGCCTACACCTATTCGTACGCCACCATGGGCGAGCTGGTCGCCTGGATCATCGGCTGGGATCTGATCCTCGAGTATCTGGTGGCGTCGGCGGCCGTCAGCGTCGGCTGGTCGGGCTACGCCGTGGCGTTCGTTCACGACGTCTTCGGGATCACCTTGCCCGCCACCTGGACCCGCGCGCCGTTCGTCTACGACGAGGTTCTGGGGCAGTTCCACGCCACCGGGGCGGTGCTGAACATTCCCGCCATGCTGATCACCCTGGTGATCACGGTGATCCTGGTGCGCGGGATCAAAGAGTCGGCCCGCTTCAATGCCGTCATCGTCATGATCAAGCTGGCGGTGGTCCTGATGTTCATCGTTTTCTGTGCGCCCTATATCCACACGGCCAACTGGCATCCGTTCATTCCGCCCGAGCAGAGCCACGGCCACTTTGGCTTTTCGGGGATCATGCGTGGCGCGGCGCGGGTCTTCTTCGCGTACATCGGGTTCGACGCGGTTTCCACCGCGGCCCAGGAGACCAAGAACCCGCAGCGCGATCTTCCGTTCGGCATCCTCGGATCGCTGGCGGTCTGCACCGTGCTCTACGTGGCGGTCTCGCTGGTCTTGACCGGCGTCGTCTCCTACACGCAGCTCGGCGTGCCGCACCCGATCGCCGTCGGGGTGGAGGCCACCGGCCAGCGCTGGCTGGCGACCCTGGTCGAGATCGGGGCCATCGCCGGGCTATCGTCGGTGATGCTGGTCATGATGATGGGCCAGCCGCGCATCTTCTTCTCGATGGCGGTCGACGGCCTGTTCCCGCCGATCGCGAGCCGCGTGCATCCGCGGTTCGGCACGCCCTGGATCACCACCATCATCACGGGCGTCGCCGTCATGGTGGCGGGGGGGCTGCTGCCGGTCGGCGTTCTGAGTCAGCTCACTTCGGTGGGGACGCTGTTTGCGTTCGTGCTGGTGAGCCTCGGCGTCCTGATCCTGCGCCGGCAACGCCCCGATCTGCCGCGCGGCTTTCGCGTTCCGGGCGGCGACTACCTGGTCCCCCTCTGCGGCGTGGCCACCTCGCTCTACCTCATGCTGCAGGAGACCACCGGGACGCTGGTGCGTCTCTTCGGCTGGATGGCGATCGGGTTGGCGGTCTACGGTTTCTACGGCCGCAAGCACTCGAAGCTTCGCGCCAAGCTGGCCGGAAGCTAGCCGGCGGGACGACAGCCGGGCGCCGCGCCACGTGCGCCGGGCCGCCAGTCTAGCGGCGGCGGTGGTGGGCCAGGGTGCGCCGCGAGGCCTCGGCGGTCGCGATGCTGCTGGGAATGCTGAAGTTCGCGCGGACCACCAGGCCCGAGACGGCGACCGACATCTTCCAGCCGCGAATCGTCTGCACCATGCAATCGCCCACGTCCTCGTCGAGCGCGGCCGCGGTGGCGAGCCCCACCGACCCCGGGAAACCGTTCGGCTCGACGTAGATGATCGCGCTGACCCCTTCGGAGGCCAGCTGTCCGCAGGCGGCGAGCTGGGGCAGGAGGGCCGCCACGTCGTGGTCCAGCTTCGGCCCGTCGACGTCCAGCACTTCCACCTGCTTGGTCGACCGGAACTCGACTGGATATTCGAAGGTGGTCGCTTTGTTGCCGCTCGGCGCGTGAAATCGGATCTTCCGTCCGACCTCGACCAGGCAGCGCTCGACGTCGTAGTTGCCGAGCGTCGACTCCAGCACCCAGACGTCCTGCGCAGTGCCGTTGCCGTTGACCAGGAAGCGCAACAGCACCTTGCCGCCGGCATAACGTTGCGCCTTGCCGGCGCGCCCATAGCAGCTCCGCACGTCGTCGAAGTGCTCCTGCAACGTCGCCTCGACGTCGTCGGTATCGAGCACGCCGATCTCGTTGTCGAGATTCATCGACGCGCCCGGATCGATCTCCTTCTTGGGTTTCGGTTGGCGGTGCGCCAGCGCGTACTCGGGTCCGCCCTCGGTGCCACCACGCGCCCCCTTGTCACTTCCACAGCCGAGCTCGAGTACGAGCATCGATAAAAGCAGAGCTGCTGACTTCATGAACACCTTTGGGGATGCCGGTGACCTGCGCCCGCCCGGCCCGACCTTCAGACAGTCGGAAGTGGCAAAGGTTCCCACAATTCCACCGGAGGCAACCCCACAAAGAGCACTCGAATGGTTGCGCTACCAGGTTGCGCAACGCCGATCGGCCCAGAAATGCGGCCGATCCGTTACATGGGGCCGCCAGTCCCCACGCAAACAAACAGAGGCGCGAAAATTCAAAAGGCGAGCGTAGACCGGCTTCGCCGGCCTACGCGAGGGGGCCCGGGGCGCGCCAGCGGCAGCGAGCCGCACCCCGTCTAATAGGCCGGTTCGAAGCGGTAGACGTACTGCATGGTTCCCGTCTGAGTGACCGACGGGAACTCGAAGTCTTTGATCTTCTCGACCAGGCAGTCGCTGACCGCTTTGTTGTTCAGCGTGCCACCGATGACCTTGACGGCCGTGGCCTTTCCGCCGGGCGCGATCGTGATGAGCACCATGACGGTCCCCTTGAACGCGCGATCGTGCTTCTCGTCGAGGACGTCCTGGTAGCACCGGAGGGTCGAGGGATCGCGCTGCTGCAGGAGCAACTGGACCTCGGCCTCCTTGTCGGGCGAGATCCCGCCAACCTCGGCGGTGGTGTCGGCGTTCTTGATCACCCGGACGCGTGGCTCGCCGGTCTCCGTGGTGTCGGCGCAGCCGAGCGCCAACGTGGAGAGCAGCGCCAGAGCGGCGACCTGAGTGCCGAGTGTCATGCGTGTCATTACACCCTCAATGCCCATGGCAGCGCCTCCTGGATAGACGAACGACGGTCGGGACCTTAGCGCCTGGATCACTCCTTGAGCAAGGCCGAAGCGATCACCAGCCGTTGGATCTCGCTGGTCCCCTCGTAGATCTCGGTGATTTTAGCGTCGCGAAAGTGCCGTTCGGCCGGGAAATCGGTTAGGTAGCCGTAGCCGCCGAAGATCTGGACCGCCTCCTTGGCGGCGCGGTTGGCGACTTCCGAGGCGAACAGCTTGGCCATCGAGGCCTCGGTCGCGTAGGCCTGGCCGCTGTCTTTCTTGACCGCCGCACGCCACAGCAGCATCCGGGCCGCGTCGATCTCGGTGCGCATGTCCGCCAGCTTGAACTGGATCGCCTGATGCTCGGCGATCGGCTGACCGAAGGTCTTGCGCTCGCGCGCGTAACCGGTGGCGTCCTCGAAGGCTGCGCGCGCGATGCCCAGCGCCTGCGCCGCGATGCCGATGCGGCCCCCGTCGAGCGCGCGCAGCGCGATCTTGAAGCCGTCGCCCTCGGGTCCGAGCCGCGCGTCGTCGGGGACGGCGCAATCGGCGAGGAAGACCTGCGCCGAGGGCGCCCCGCGGATGCCGAGCTTGTCGTCGGGCGGACCGATCTTGAGGCCTGGCGTGTCGGTCGGGACCAGGAAGGCGGTGATCCCGCGGCCGCGCTTGGCGGGATCGGTCGTCGCGAACACCAGCGCGAGGTCGGCGACCGGCGCGTTGGTGATGAAATTCTTGGTGCCGTTCAGAATCCAGCCGTCGGCCGCGCCCGCGCCGGCGCGGATCGCGCGCGTCCGCTGGGCCTTGGCGTCCGACCCGGCCTCGGGCTCGGAGAGCGCGAAGCAGCCGATCTTGCGCCCGCTGGCGAGATCGGGCAGCCAGCGCCCGCGCTGCGCGTCGGTCCCCGCCGACAGGATCGGCGCCGACACCAGCGAGCTCTGCACCGACAGGATGACCGCGGTCGAGGCGCAGGCCCGCGCGATCTCTTCCAGCGCCAGCACGTACGAGAGGGCGTCCAGACCAGCGCCTCCCCAGGCCTCCGGCACCATGATCCCGAGCAGGCCCATCTCACCGAGGCGCGCGAAGATCTCGCGCGGAAACTGGTGCGTCTTGTCGATCTGGGCCGCGCGCGGCCCGATCTCGCGTTTGGCCAGATCGCGCGCGGTGTCGCGGATCAGCTTCTGTTCGGCTGAGAGCTCGAAGTCCATCTTCTATCTATCCACTTATTTTGCGGTCCAGGCCGGGGCGCGTTTCTCGATGAAGGCGCGCATCCCTTCCTCTTGATCGGCGGTGGCGAACAGCTCGCCGAAGAGATGCTGCTCGAGACCGATCCCGGCTTCGAGCCCCGCGTCGCCCCCCTGGCGGATGGCCCGCTTGGCGGCGGCGACGGCCAGAGGCGCCTGGCGGGCGATCGCGTCGGCTATCGCGCGCGCGCGGGCCAGCAGCGCCGCCGGTTCGGCGACGGCGTTCACCAGGCCAATGCGCAGGGCCTCGTCGGCCTCGATCACCGCCGCGCTGTAGATGAGCTCGCGCGCGCGCGCCACGCCGACGCGCCGGACCAGCCGCTGCGTGCCGCCCATGCCGGGGATGACGCCCAGCCCGACTTCCGGCAGCCCGAGCTTGGCGCCGCGGGCGGCGTAGATGAAGTCGCAGGCCAGCGCCAGCTCGCAGCCCGCGCCCAGCGCCCAGCCATTGACCGCCGCGATCACGGGGACGCTGAGCCCCTCGAGGAGATCGCACAGCCGCCGTCCGTGCTGCGAAAATGCGCGGGCGCCGACCGGGTCGAGACCGGCCATCGATTTGATGTCCGCCCCCGCGACGAACGCCCGATCGCCCGCTCCGGTCAGGATCGCGCAACGGACCGCGCCGTCACGCTCGATGGCGGCGAAGGCCTCCAAGAGCGCGTCCAGCGTCTGACCGTCGAGCGCGTTGCGCGCCTCGGGCCGGTTGACGGTGACGGTCGTCACGGCGCCGTCGCGCGCGACGAGGGCGCGCTCGCTCAACGGGCCTCCTCGGTCCGGATGGGGCCCGAGATCGGGGCGGCCGCCGGGTAGTGGTAGAAACCGCGCCCACTCTTGCGTCCCAACCAGCCGGCGGCGACGTATTGCCGCAGGAGAGGGCAGGGGCGGTACTTGGGGTCGCCGAGATCGCGGTGGAGCACTTCGAGGATCGCGAGCGCGGTGTCGAGACCGATCAGGTCCATCAGCGAGAAGGGGCCCATCGGGTGTTTGAGGCCCAGCTGGATGGCGGTGTCCATGTCCTCCACCGAGCCGATTCCTTCGTAGAGCGCGAAGCAGGCTTCGTTCAGCATCGGCATGAGTACCCGGTTGACGATGAAGCCGGAAATGTCCCGCGAGACGACGGTCTGCTTTCCGAGGCGCTCCGCCATCGCGCGGGTCGTCTCGTAGGTCCCGTCCGCGGTGGCCAGCCCCCGGATGATCTCGACCAGCTTCATGAGCGGCGGCGGGTTCATGAAGTGCATGCCGATCACCCGCTCGGGCCGCTTCACCGCCGCGCCAATGGCGGTGATGCTGATGGATGAGGTGTTGGTCGCCAGCACGACGCCGCCGCGACAGGCGCGATCGAGGGTGGCGAAGATTTCGCGCTTGGTGTCGATGTCCTCGGTGGCCGCCTCGACCACGAAGTCGACCGCCTCCAGCTCGCCGCCGTAGAGGTCGCAGGGCGTGATACGCGCCAACATCTGGTCCCGCACCTCGGCGCCGAGCTTGTTCTTGTCGACCAGCTTGGCGAGCTGCTGGTCGATGGCGGTCCGCCCGCGCTCCGCGATGTCGCGCCCCACGTCGGCCAGCGTGACCGAGAAGCCCTGCCCGGCGCAGAGCTGGGCGATCCCCCGTCCCATTTGGCCGGCCCCGATGACGCCGACGCGGCTGATGCCGTCGAGAATGGCCATGTCCGCTCTCAAGGTAACGTCAGATACGCTCGACCGCCAGCGCGATCCCCTCGCCGCCGCCGATGCACAGCGCCGCGACGCCGCGCCGTTTTCCCGCGTCGTGGAGGGCGGCGAGCAGGGTGACCAGCACCCGGGCGCCCGAGGCGCCGATGGGGTGGCCGAGCGCGACCGCGCCCCCCCAGACGTTCACCCGCGTCGGGTCCAGCCCCAGCAGCTGGTTGTTGGCGATCGAGACGACCGCGAAGGCCTCGTTGATCTCCCACAGATCGACGTCGTCCTTCTTCCAGCCGATCCGTCCGAGCAGCCGCTCGATGGCGCCCGCCGGCGCGGTGGTGAACCATTCGGGCGCCTGCGCGAAGCCCGCCGCTCCAACGATGCGCGCGATCGGTCGCCAGCCGCGCGCGGCCGCGACGTCCGCCCCCGCCACGACCAGCGCCGCGGCCCCGTCGTTGATCGACGACGCGTTTCCGGCGGTGATGGTGCCGTCCTTCTGGAAGGCCGGTCGCAACCCGGGCAGCTTGGCGACGTCCCCGCGTCCGGGCTCCTCGTCGTCGGCGACCACCAGGGGCGCGCCTTTTTTTTGCGCAATCTCGACCGGCACGATCTCGCCCCGGAACTTCCCCTCGGCCTGGGCCCGCAGCGCGCGGCGATACGACTCGGCCGCGAAGGCGTCCTGATCGCTGCGCGTGATCCCCTTTTCTTTCGCGCATAGCTCGCCGCACTCGCCCATGTGGACGTTGCCGTACGCGTCCCACAGACCGTCGTGGACCAGGGAATCGATCACCTGCGCGTGTCCGAGGCGATATCCCTCGCGGGCCTTGGGCAGCAGGTACGGCGCGTTGGTCATCGATTCCATGCCGCCCGCCACGACCACGTCGTGCTCGCCGGCGGCGATCGAGTTGCGCGCGAACACCACGGCCTTGAGCCCCGAGCCGCAGACCTTGTTCACCGTCACCGCGCCGACCGCCGCCGGGATCCCCGCGCCGATCGCCGCCTGCCGCGCAGGCGCCTGCCCGATCCCCGCCGGAAGCACACAGCCGAGATAGACCTCGCCGACCGCGTCGCCGGGCACGCCGCCGCGCTCGAGCGCCGCCTTCACCGCGATCGCGCCGAGCCGTGGCGCCGACAGCGACGCCAGCGCGCCTTGAAATGATCCGATCGGTGTACGGGCCCCCGCCAGGACGACGACGTCTCTCATGCTCCCAATGATACCCCGTCAGGAATCGCGCGAAACCGAGTCGGACAGGCGGAGCAGGGGAATCCCCCGCGTCTCCGGGAGCGTCCAGACCCAGCTGGCCGTCGCGAGCGCCAGCACGCAGGGCACGCCCAGGCCGCCCGCGAGCCCTTGGCGGGCGACCGCCAGGCCGACCACAAACGGCGTCGCGAGCTGCGCCGCCCGCGCCAGGTTGTAGGTGGCGCCCATCGCGGTGCCCCGGATCTCGGCCGGGAAGAGCTCGGCCAGCAGGGCGCCGAACCCCGCGGTGCAGCCCGATCCGACGCCGAGCGCGAACATGACGGACCAGAACCGCGCCGGGTGCAGGAGCAACGCCGACCACCCGAAGGCCAGCGTGCCCACCGCGGCCGCTGTCAGCAGCGAATAGAACGCGAACGCCGGCCGACGCCCCAGCCGATCGGACACCACGCCGAAGGTCACCATGCCCCCCAGCTGTCCCACCTGCGCGGTCACCATCCAGGTGAGCGACCGGCCCACGCTCTGATGCATCCCGGAGCTGAGAAACGTCGGCAGCCAAGTGTAGCAGCTCCAGTAGGTGCCCAGCTTGAAGACGCCCAGCACCCAGGCCGCCACGAATCGCCGCCCCAGCCCAGGCACCCGCGCGGCGGCGCGCAGATCGACGGCGAGGGATCGCGCCGGCTTTGACTGGCCCGCCCGCTGGGGCAAATGCGCCGACGCGCGGATCGCGACCGCTAGCAAGGCGGTCGCGCTGGAGCCGATCAGCACCGCCCGCCAGCCGACCCGCGGCAACACCAGATAACCGACGATCGCCGCGATCGCGACGCCGACGGGCTCGCCGATCTGCAGCGCGGCAGCCGCCCGGCCGCGGATGCCGGGCGCGACGGCCTCGGCCAGCATGCCATGGCCGATGGCCCACTCCCCGCCGATGCCGAGCCCCTGCACCACCCGTCCGGCGAAGAACACGCCCGCGCTCGGCGCGAGGCCGCAGATCAGCGACCCGATCGAATAGACCAGCACGGTCACCGCGAGCAGCCTCCGCTTGCCAAAGCGGTCGGCCAGCGCGCCGGCACCGAGGCCGCCCAACCCCGAAGCGCCAAGCCCCGCGCCCAGCAGCCACGACTGCGCCGCCTGCGACAGGTGGAGATCGCGGGCTACCCCATCCTTGAGGAAGCCGAGCAGCACCAGATCGTAGAAGTCGAACGTCCACCCGGCAAAGGCGAAGAGAAAAATCGCGACCGGGAAGCGCCGAGCCATCTCGCCCCGGAAGGTAGTCGGTTCGGAGAACGGTCAAAATGTGGACATATATCCTACATGTCATACGATCACCGCATGGCTCTACCGCTACCGGGTGAACGTCCCCCCCGTCTCCTCGGCGCCCTGCTGGCCGCCGCCGCCGTCCTGGGCCTCTGCGCCCTGGGCTGTGCCGCCCCGGCCGGTTCGACGCGACGGTACGTCTCGGTCTTTCAGGCGGCACGCTTCGAGGCGCACCGGTCGCAGCTGCCGCGACCCGGCGACGGAAAGGCACCCCTCAGTGATGGCGCGGCCTTCGTCGAAAAGGCGCTTCACGATGCCGGCTTCCGGTTCGGCACCGACGGCAGCGCGCGGGCTCTTTGGGGCTACCTCCGCACATCGCATCGGGTCGTCTCTCCGGCGCTCGCCCGTCCGGGCGACATCCTGTTCTTCGACACCCGCGGCCTGGCTCCAGCGCCCGACTGCGCCGACCATGCCGGCATCGTCGAGAGCGTGGGCCCGGATGGTCGCATCACCTTCGTCGAAGCGCGGGGCGGCCGCGTGCGCCGGAGCTTCGTCGATCCGGCGCATCCCACCAGCCGGCGCGACGGGCGCGGCGAGATCCTGAACAGCTTCCTGCGGGCCAAGTCCGTCGACGATCCGCCGGGCCTCCCCTATTTCGCGGGCCAGATGCTCTGCGGGGTAGCCCGCGCCGACCGCGGAAGCGCGGGGAGCATCGGAAGCAGGGGATCGGACGGATAGGTTGGCGCCGATGCCAACTACGTTGGCGTTCGGGGGTCCGCAAGCCTCGGTTTGGCGGGGCTGGGCTTGGCCCGCGGGTTGCTGTTCTCCGATGACGAGGGGTCCACTGTTCCACTAACCGTCAGTCAATTCTCAGCATTGCAGTCCGGGGCGCCCCTCCCTATAATCGCGCAGTTTTGCCCCCGGACCGCAAAGGTCCACCGCTCTCCTCGAGGAGGATTTCCATGTCGGGTCGTTCTTCGCTCCTGTCGCATCCTTGGCGCGTGCTTCGCTGGGCCGGTCTGGCCGCGGCGGTTCCCGCCGTCTGGGCCTGCACCTCCCGCTCCCTCGAGGCGCCGGTCGTGACGCCGACGCAGATCTTCTCGAACAAGGTGACCCAGAAGATCAACAACGACATCGACATCCTGTTCATGATCGACGACTCGTCGTCGATGACCACGATGCAGACCAAGCTGCTCGCGCAGCTCCCCACCTTCATGCAGGTGCTCCAGGCGCTGCCGATGGGTTTGCCCGGCGTTCAGGTCGCCGTGGTGTCGTCCGACATGGGCGCGCCCAGCGACCAGGGTGCGGCCGGCATCGGGTGCAGCAACACCGGCGACAATGGCAACTTTTATGCGACGGCCGAGCCGCCCTGCACGATGACCTCCCTCAACGCTGGCTCGTTCTTCATCGCCGACGATGCGGCCGGGATGACCAAGAACTTCTCCTTGGCCGATCCGGCGGGGATCTCGACCGTGTTTCAGTGCATCGGTCTGCTCGGTGCCGCCGGGTGCGGCTTCGAGCATCAGCTCGCGTCGATCGACCGCGCCCTCGGCGCCGACGGCCAGGGGCCGGCCCCGTCGATGAACACCGGCTTCATTCGCGACGGCGCCTACCTCGGCATCGTCATGCTCACCAACGAGGACGACTGCTCCGCGCCACCCTCGGGCGGACCGCTCCCCGTCTACTCGCTCAACGGCGACAACACGAACGACATCAACACGCCGGCCTCTCCGGGCGGGCCGCCCGACGGCCCGATCGCCAACTACCGCTGCAACGGCGGTCCCCTGGGCGGCCACCTCTGCCAGGACCTGAACCCCGGAAGCACGGACATGACCGACTTCAGCCAGCCGCCGCTCAACCCGCCGCCAGACGCGACCGGTACGGCGGCAGCACCCACGCTCACGCTGTCGAACTGTGAGTCGAACGACACGTCGTCGAGCGCTTTGACCCCGGTCAGCAAGTTCGTGGCGGACATCAAGTCGCTCAAGCCCGATCCGGCCAACCAGATCCTCGTCGCGGCGGTCACCGGCGTGACGGGGAACGATCCCGCCAATCTCACCCCGACCCCCTACACGGTCCAGTGGCTCCCCGGTGCGGGCCCGGCCGCCAGCCAGCTCTGGCCGTCGGTCGAGCACAACTGCACCAGCGCCAACGGCGACGGCAGCTTCGCCGATCCGGCCGTCCGCATCACGCAGTTCGTGAAAGCGTTCGGCACCAACGGCGTTCTGGCATCGATCTGCGACAACAACTACGCGACCTCCATGGCGGCCATCGCCGCCAAGATCGGCGCGCTCATCACCCCGAAGTGCATCACCGGCACAATTCAGCAGGTCAACAACCAACCCGACTGCACCGTCACCAACGAGGTGGAAAATAATGGGGTGACGAAGCAGGTGGCCGTTCCCTCCTGCGTGGCGTCCAACAATGCCGCGCCCTGCTGGGCATTCGTGGCGCCGGGCGGCACCGACCCGGCGGGCGTGATGAACAAGTGCGGCGCGGGTACCCAGGCTCTCTACGTCAGCCCGGATCCGAACAACCTGACGCCTCAGAACCTGGACAGCTTGGTCGAGTGCTCGACCTGCGTCGCGGGCACCCCCGCGGCCGGCTGCCCCTGATCGTCGCTGACGATCGTCGCGGCGCTGACCACCGACCTCCTACGAAGCACGGCCGTCGCGTAGACTGACGGCGTGCTTCAGCGCTTCCGTCCCGGGACGGGCGACAAGTCGCCGCTCTCGCTCCCGGGCGACGGGCGGGGTGTCCTCTGCCTGCACGGCATCACGGGCACCCCGTTCGAGGTGCGGCCGCTCGCGGAGGCCTTT
The DNA here is from genome assembly GCA_937889515.1 of uncultured Myxococcales bacterium. GTDB lineage: Bacteria > Myxococcota_A > Polyangia > Fen-1088 > Fen-1088 > JADGRB01. The sequence goes on from CALAOV010000194.1 coordinate 12,700, forward strand.
GGGCGCCTCGGCTGCTCGGTCGAGGCGCCGCTCCTGGCGGGCCACGGTGGCACGCTGGGGGACCTGGCGCGAACCGGGTGGCCGGACTGGCTCCGCACGGCAGAAGAGGCGCTGGACCGCCTGCAAGCGCGCGTCGTCGGCGCGCCCATCGCCATCTGCGGCTTCTCCATGGGTGGCCTGCTGGCGCTGCGCCTGGCGCGCCTCTATCCGGCGCGCGTCTCCGCGCTGGTGGTGATGTCGGCGCCGCTGCGGCTGCGGCGCTTCCAGGTGACCGGGATCCGGACAGTAACCCGCCTGCCGTTCGATTTTTCCGCTCGGCCGATGCTCTGTATCCCCAAGCTCAACGGCTCCGACATCTCGGATCCCGAGATGCGCTACAAGAATCCGGGCCTGCGCGCCTTTCCCATGGCGGCGCTGAAAGCGCTGGTCGACTTGATGGACGTCACGCGCGCCGATCTTCCCACCATTCGGACGCCCACGCTGGTTGTGCACGGGCGGCAGGACCACACCGTGCCGATGGAAGATTCGCTCGAGCTGACCGGCAGCCTGGGCAGCGACGTCATCGAACGGCTCTGGCTGGACAAGTCGTTCCACGTGGTGACCCTCGACGTCGAGCGCGGGGCGGTCGCCGACGCCGCCGCCCGATTTTTTGCCCACCACGCGGGGTGGTCGGCGCCCCCTTCCAGCGCCGCGCCCGGCGCGACGCCCAACATCGATCGGTGATAGCGTAGGCCGCCGTGCAGGACCTGGTGGTCGCCATCGATCAGGGGACGACGGGCACGACGGTGCTGCTGGTCGACGCCGCGCGGACCGTGCGCGGGCGCGGCTACCGCGAGTTCGAGCAGATCTACCCCCGCCCCGGCGAGGTGGAGCACGATCCAGAGGCCATCTGGGGCTCGGTGACGGGCGCGCTGGCGGACGCGCTCGGCGGCGTCGACGTGCGCCGGATCGCCGCGCTGGGGATCACCAACCAGCGCGAGACGACGCTGCTCTGGGATCGCGACGGCGGGCGGCCGGTGGCCAACGCCATCGTCTGGCAAGACCGGCGAACGGCGCCGTTCTGCGCGACGCTCAAGGCGGCCGGGCAAGAGCCGGCGGTGCGCGAGCGGACGGGCCTCGTGCTGGATCCGTATTTTTCGGCGACCAAGATCCGCTGGCTGCTCGACGACGTGACCGGTCTGCGGGCGCGCGCCGAGGCGGGCAAGATCGCCTTCGGCACCGTCGACAGCTTTCTCATCTGGCGGCTCACCGGTGGTCGGGTGCATGCCACCGACGTGACCAACGCCTCGCGGACGCTGCTGTGCGATCTGCGGACGCGCCGGTTTTCGGATGAGCTCTGTACGCTCTTCGGGGTGCCCCAGGCGTTGCTGCCGGAGATCCGCCCGTCGGCGGGGCGCATCGGCGAGACGCGGGGTGTGCCCGGGCTGCCCGACGGCATTCCGATCGCGGGCGTCGCCGGCGATCAGCAGGCCGCGCTCTTCGGCCAGGACTGCACCGAGCCGGGCGACGCCAAGTGCACCTTCGGCACCGGCGCTTTTCTGCTCATGAACATCGGCGCCGAACCGCGGCTCTCCACGCGCGGACTCCTGACGACGGTCGCCTGGACGCTCGACGCGCCCGCCGCGCGCGGGACCGCCTACGCCCTCGAAGGGAGTGCCTTCGTCGCCGGTGCGCTGGTGCAGTGGCTGCGCGACGGTCTCGGCATCATCGCCAAGGCCGCCGAGATCGAAGCGCTCGCGCGCTCGGTTCCCGATTCGGGCGGCGTCACCATCGTCCCCGCGCTGACCGGCCTCGGTGCGCCGCATTGGCGGGCCGAAGCGCGGGGTTTGATTTCGGGGATCACGCGCGGGACGACGCGCGCGCACATCGCCCGCGCCGCCCTGGAGGCGATCGCGCTCCAGAACGTCGACCTCGTGACGGCGATGCAGGCCGACGCCGGCCGCGCCATCAACAACCTCCGCGTCGACGGCGGTGCCTCCGCCAACGATCTCCTGATGCAGATCCAGGCCGATCTGCTGGGCGTGCAGATCTTTCGCCCCGAGATGCTCGAATCGACCGCGCTCGGTGCCGCCAAGCTGGCGGCGCTCGGCATCGGCCTGGCCCCGGCCGACAAGGGCGGCGAGACCGCCCGCATCCGGATCTTCAACCCGACCATGCCCGCCGAAACCCGGACCGAGCTCCTCGGCCGCTGGGCCGCGGCGGTCGGTCGGGCCTGAGCACAGGCCCCGCCCGGACCCCCGAAAAGAAACTCGATCGGGCCCGCCGCGGGGTGCCCGCGCCGAAAGGGCTTGATCGGGGGGCGCGCTATTTGCGAACGTGTACGTTTCTATGTCGGCGCCGCCCCTCAACGGAGACCCCACGGCACTCCCGCTCGCCTCGTGCGCGGTTTCGCATCCGGGACGCCAGCGCAAGGAGAACGAGGACGCGTTCGGCAACTTCATCGACGGCCGGCTGTTCGTGGTGGCCGACGGGATGGGCGGGCACAACGCGGGCGCCGTGGCGAGCGCGCTGGCGGTCGACGCGATCGAGGCGTTCTTTCGCTCGTACCACGCCGAGCCGCACCAGGCCTGGCCGCACCCGATCGATCGATCGCTGTCGCTGGCGGCGAACCTGCTGCGCGTCGGGATCAAGGTGGCGAACGACAACATCCGCGCCGCCGCCGCCGAGGACCGCGCGCGGGCGCGCATGGGGACCACCGCGGTCGCGATGGCGATCGGCGAGGAGCAGCTGGCGATCGCGCACGCCGGGGATAGCCGGGCCTATCGGTTCCGCGCCGGCGGGATCAAGCGCCTGACCCGCGATCACTCGGTCGCCGAGGAGATGCGGGTCGCGCGACCCGAGATGACCGACGAAGAGATGGCGACGTTCGCGCACCGCAACGTCGTGACCCGCAGCCTGGGGAGCAAGGAAGAGATCGAACCCGCCATTTACGTGAGCCGGGTCCAGGTGGGCGACCTGTTCCTGCTCTGCAGCGACGGTCTGTGGGGCGTGGTCCCCGACGGCAAGATCGCCACCATCATCCGCGGGGTGCCGGACCTGGAGGCCGCCTGTCAGCTCCTGGTCGATGCCGCCAACGAGGCGGGCGGCCCCGACAACATCACGGCGCTGCTCGTGCGCGCCGGCTGACCGGCGGAACGGAGCGCCCGGCGATGATCCGCGCGCTCTGCGACGAAAAGCGCATCCTGGTGTGCGTCGGCCCCGGTGGGGTCGGCAAGACCACCACGGCGGCGGCTCTCGGCGCGCTCGCCGCGCGGCGGGGACGGCGGACGCTCATCTGCACCATCGATCCGGCGCCGCGCCTGGCCGACGCCCTAGGCGTGGGGGGCCTGGGGCCGGATCCGCGCCCCGTGCCGGCGGCCGCCTGCCGCGCCCTCGGCATCCCCGACGACGGGATCGAACGGCTGTTCGCCGTGCGCCTCGACACCGAGCGGACCTTCGCGCGTTTCGTCGAGTCGGAGGTGACCGATCCGGAGATGCGGCGGCGAATCTTCGACAACACGATCTACCGTCAGATCACCACCGCGCTCACCGGGTCGCAGGAGTACGCGGCGACCCTGGCGCTCTACGAGCTGGCGCGCGACGGTGGGTTCGATCTCATCGTTCTCGACACGCCGCCCACCGCCAACGCCCTCGATTTTCTGGATGCGCCGAAGCGGCTCGCGGCGGCGGTGTCGAGCCCGGCGCTCAAGTGGTTCGCGCGACCGCCGGGGGCGGCCGGCGGTGGCCGACTGTCGCTCCAGCGTCTGTGGGCGGGCGGGGCGCTGGTGTTGCGGCGGCTGGCCAAGCTGGTGGGGAGCCGCTTTCTCGACGACGTAGCGGCGTTCCTGGTCGACTTCCAGGGCGTGCTGGGCGGCTTTCTCGCGCGCGCGAGCGCCATCGACCAGCTGATGCGCAGCGCCGACGTCGCCTTTTTACTGGTGCTGGTGCCGGCGGCGGCGGCGGTCGACGAGGCGCTGTACTTTCACGGCCGGTTGCGCGAGGCGGGCGTCCCACTCGGCGCCTTCATCGCCAACCGCGTCGCGCAGGCGCCCGGCCTCACGGAGGGTGGCGCGCTGGCCGCGGCGCTGCGTGCCGGGTCCGCCTTCGCGGATCTTCCGGATGCCACGATTGCCCGGGCGGCCGCCCAGCTGGAGCCGCTCGCGCGCGCCTTTGCGGCGCGCTGCGCGTCCGAAGGGCGGGAGCTGGAGCGGCTGGCCGCGCGCGCGCCGGGGACACCCGTCACCCGCGTCCCCCTGCTCGATCACGACGTGGACAATTTGGTGGAGCTGCGTGTCGTGGGTGAGTCGCTGATTTCCGGTTAGCGTTCTGCTGGCGGCGCCACCTGTCGAGCATCTCGTCCAGCGCGGGCGGCGCGGGGAGCGTCGATGGCGGTGCCGCGAACAGCAGCGCGACGGCTTCTCCGCGCCGGTCGAGCGCGTAGAGGCCGGCAGCCGAGGGGAAGACCGCCCGCCCGCCCGCCGGCCCATTTGTCGCCGGTGCGGAGGTGGTCAGCGCGACCAACACCTGCGTGGCGGCGCGCGCGAAGTCTTCCGCCTCGCCCGAGTCGTCCCAGATCGTGAGCCAGGCGAGCGGACGCTCCGGGGCAGCGCCGCCGTCGGGCGAGGCGCCTGGTCTGGCCGTGTAGATCCCGGCGCGGTCGCCGCCCCAGCCGGCGGCGGCCCGGGTGGCGATCTCGGGCGGCAGGACCGACGCCAGCCAGGTTCGCGCTACCAGCTCGCCGAGGACGTCGCTGGCCGCCGGCCGGCCAAACCCGGGCAGGGTGGGGAGCGTCGCTTCGTCGACGGGGATGGGCGCCTCACAGGCGTCGTATTTCTCCGGGTGCAGCACCTGCTCCGTCGAGGCCGGCGGATCGGCCCAGAGCGCGTCGACAGCGCTCCAGGGCCCCTGGGCACGGGCGCGCGCGGTGAACAGAAAGCCGTCGACGTGGGTGAAGCGCGCCAGCTCGACCAACCAGAGCGGCGCACCCTCCGTGGCCGTCGCCTCCCGCAGCCGGGCCCCGAGCGTGCTCAGCTCGTGTCGGCCGAGGAAGGCCTCGTGGGGATCCTGGAGCTCGAGGCCGGTCAGCGTCGCGTCGCCCTCGACGACGGCGAGCCGGGCGCGCTCGGCGTCGCCTTCGAGGCGCCGTCCCCCGTCGGGCGCCAGCCTCAGGAAATCGCGCAGGCCGAAATGCTGGTCGGCCAGCGCGTGCGCGATGGCGTGGCCGAGCGCGATCCGCTGGTCGCCGAGCGAAACGAAGTCGGGGACCGAGAGCCGCCCCGTCGCGACGTCGTAGGAGGCGTCCAGCGACCCGGCGGTCTTGGCCACCAGCGCGCCATAGTCGACGCCGGCGGGAAGCAAGCCGAGGCGCTTCAAGATCTCCCCTTCGACGTCGCGGCCAGCGCCGGAGAGGCCGACACCTACCGCGATGGCGCTCTCCCGCTGGGCCACGTCGCGCGGCACGATGCGCGCGGGCAAGGTGCCGTGAAACGGCAGGTGGCGCGCGGCCCCAAGTCCGGTGACCAGGCGGTCGACCTCGGTTCGCATGGCGCCGTCGGTGAGGGGGGCGGTGGCCAGCGAGACCGTCAGGGCGGCCAGGAGCTTGCTCACGCCAGCCACGGCCGGCAGTTTGAGGTAAATAGGCGGACCATTCAATGAGCGCCTCCGGATCGAATAGCCTCGCTTCGTCGTCGTCCGAGCGTCGAGGTCTTCTGGAGGCGCTGCACGAGATCCGCAGGCGCCTATCCGGGGCCCGTTCGGTCGAGCTGTACGGCGCGGCGGGTTCGCTTGGCGCGGCGATCGCCGCCCGCTTGCAAGGTGGGCAGGGCGGGCAGGCGCCATTGCTCTACGTCGTGGCCGACGAGGAGACGGCCGAGGCTCGGACGCACGACGTGGGTTTTTTCCTGCCGCCGCTTCCCGCCGGCGACGATCCACTGGCGCCGCCGTCGGTGCTCGAGCTGCCGGCGCCGGATTCGTCGCCCTACGCCGAAATGCAACCCGATCGCGCGACCACCCTGCGGCGAATGGCGGCGCTGTTCCGGCTGTCGCGCGGGTTCGCGCCGCGGGTATTGGTGGCCTCGGCGGCGGCGCTGTTTCGCCGGGTCGTGCCGCGTGTTCCCTTCGAGAGCCTCTGCGAAAGGATCGCCGCGAAGGCGACGCTCGATCGCGACGCGATCGTCGGGGCGCTGCTGCGCGCCGGATTCTCGCGCGCCTCGGTGGTCGAGGACGCCGGCACCTTCGCCGTCCGCGGCGCCGTCGTCGACCTCTATCCGCCGGTCTACCGCCACCCGATCCGGATCGAGCTCGACGGCGATCAGGTCGAGTCCATTCGCCTGTACGACGCGGCCACGCAGCGGACGCTGCGTCCGCTCGACGCGGTCCACTTCCACCCGGTGCGCGAAACGATCGCGACGGAAGGGGCCGATCCGCGGGCCCGGATCCTGGCCGCCGCGGACGCCGCGGTCACCCCGTCGTCGAAGATCCGCCGCCTGCTCGAGCAGATCGAAGAAGGGGAGACGTTCTTCGGGATCGAGGCACTGGCGCCCGCCTTTCACGCGCGGATGTCGTCGCTCTTCGACTACCTGCCCGAAGACGCGCTGTGCGTGATCGAGGATCCGGAAGCGGTGATCGAGGAGGCCAGGCGGCAGTCGAGCCGGCTGCGCGAAGCGGCCGCGGCCCGGCAGGCCGAGCACCGGCTGGCGCTGCCGGCCCTGGACTTCGTGCTGGGCGAGGACGAGGCGTCGGCGGCGCTGGCGTCGCGCCGGCGGCTCGAGCTGCGTCCGATCGAGATCGCGCGGTTCGACGTCGCGCCCGATGCACCGCCGCGGGTGTACGTCCAGGCGACGCCGCACACCACGCTGCGCGCCGAGCTGCAGCAGGCGCGCGCCGAGGCGGTCGGGTCGCAGCGGGAGACCCAAGGGAACATCGACATCGAAGTCGACATCGGCCGACCATTGCGCGATCGCCTGCGGGCCTGGCTGGACGCCGGTCAGCGCGTCCGGGTCGTCGCGCCCAGCCGGATGCACGCCGATCGCCTGGTGGGGCTGTTCCGCGCGCTCGGTCTGGCGGCGGACGTCCTACCGGGCGACGGGGGAGATCTGTTCTCGGCGGAGACCGGCGCGCGCCGGGCGCCTCTGGCGGTCCAGACCGGCCCCCTGCGCCGCGGCTTCGCGCTGCCGGCCGATCGCCTGATCGTCGTCGCCGAGGAGGAGATCTTCGGTCCGCGCTCGCTGCGCGAGACGAAGCCGGTCAAGACACCGGCGCTGGGCGATCTGGGCGAGATCGCCGAAGGAGACTATGCGGTCCACGACGAGCACGGCATCGGGCGTTACGTCGGTCTCAAGAAGCTCACCGTGCGCGGCGTGCCACAAGACTTCATGCAGCTCGAGTACGACGGCGGATCGGTCTACGTCCCGGTCTATCGCATCGGGATGGTGCACCGTTATTCGGGCGGCGACACGGACGCCGTGCGGCTCGACAAGCTGGGCCTGCGCACCTGGCAGGACAAGCGCCGGCGGGTCTCGATGGAGGCGCGCAAGATCGCCGAGGAGCTGATGCAGCTCTACGCGCAGCGCGCCGCGCTGGCCGGGCACGCCTTCCCGGCGCCGGACGCGGTGTTCCGCGCTTTCGAGGAGACCTTCCCGTTCGAGGAGACGCCCGACCAGGAGAAGGCCATCGACACGGTGATCGCCGACATGCAGGCGGGCGTCCCGATGGATCGCCTGATCTGCGGCGACGTCGGCTACGGCAAGACGGAGGTGGCGCTGCGCGCGTCGCTGCTGGCGGTGCTCGGCGGCAAGCAGGTGGCGGTGCTCGCGCCGACGACGGTGCTGGCCGAACAGCATTTCGTGACCTTCTCGGACCGCTTCGCCGACTTCCCGGTGCGGGTGGCAGTGCTCTCGCGGTTTCGGACCAAGGCCGAACAGCAGAAGACGCTGGCCGGGCTCACGGAAGGCAAGATCGACGTGGTCGTCGGGACGCACCGGATCCTCTCGCGCGACGTCCGCTTTCGCGATCTGGGTCTGCTGGTGGTCGACGAGGAACAGCGGTTCGGCGTCGGGCACAAGGAGCGTCTCAAGGAATTGCGCACGCAGGTCGACGTGCTGACGCTGACGGCCACCCCGATTCCGCGCACGCTGCAGATGGCGATGGGGGGCCTGCGCGAGATCTCGATCATCGCGACGCCGCCGGCCGATCGGCTGGCCATCCGCACCTTCGTCTGCCGGTTCGATCGTGAGCTCTTGGGCGAGGCGCTGCGGCGCGAGCGGGCCCGCGGCGGGCAGATCTTCTTCGTCCACAACCGGATCGAGAACCTGGCCGAATGGGCCGCCAAGATCCGGGACCTGGCGCCCGAGGGGACGCGGGTCGCGGTAGCGCACGGGCAGATGCCCGAGGGCGAGCTCGAGAAGGTGATGGTCGACTTCGTCGACGGACGCTACGATGTGCTGGCCTGCACGACCATCATCGAATCGGGGCTCGACATCCCGCGCGCCAACACCATGATCGTCAACCACGCGGACCGGTTCGGCCTGGCGCAGCTCTATCAGCTCCGCGGTCGCATCGGCCGCTCGCGCGAGCGGGCGTTCTGTTATCTGGTCGTCCCCGAGGAGACCCGCATGACGCCGGAGGCCGCCAAGCGTCTGGCGGTCCTGCAGCGTTTCACCGAGCTCGGCGCCGGGTTTCAGGTGGCCACCCACGATCTGGAAATCCGCGGCGCCGGCGAGCTGCTGGGCGAGCGGCAGCACGGCGCGGTGGCGGCGGTCGGGTTCGACACTTACGCGCGCATTCTGGAGGAGGCCGTTGCGGAGCTGCGGGGCGAGCCGATCAAGGCCGAGCACGATCCGGAGATCTCGGTCGACGTGCCGGCGTTTCTGCCGGATGACTACGTGCCCGACACCGGCCAGCGGCTGGATTTCTACCGCCGCCTCGCGCAGGCGCGCGGCGAGGACGACGTGCGCGCCACGCTCGCCGAACTGGAAGATCGTTACGGCCCGTTGCCCGAGGAGGCCGAGCTCCTCGGCGAGGTGATGGTCGACAAGACGCTGGTCCGCGCGCTGGGCGCGCTCGGCTACGAGCTCGGCCCGGCGCGGCTGGTGGTGTCGCTGGGGAGCGAGCCGGCGCTCGATCCGGCCAAGGTCTTGCGGCTCGTCCAGGCCAAGGGGAGCCGCTTCAAGCTCACCCCCGACATGCGCCTCGGCTACACCTTCGACGAGACCGAGAAGCGCGATCGGATGCGGGCGGCCCGGAGCTGCCTCACCAAGCTCAAGGCGCTGGTCACGACCGCCCTGTGAGCGCGGCGGTCGGCCGCGGCCCCTACATTTACGTGTGATCGCGGTGGGTTGGGCGCGCGCTCCCCGAAATCGTCCCGGCGCCGTTTGAACGGCCATTTCCCAGATCTTGGGCTAGGCTTGCCCCATGTACATGCTCCTGCATCTCGCGACGCTCACGGTGACCGTCCTGGCGCTCTCCCGGATCTTCTCGACCGTGAAGATCAAGAGCGTCGCATCGGCGGTGGTGGTGGCGATCGTCTTCTCGGTGCTGAACGTCTTCCTGGGTTGGCTCATCCGGGTGGCGCTCTTCGTGCCCGCCATCCTGACCCTGGGGGTGCTGTTCCTCTTCGTGCCGTTCATCGTGAACGCCGTGCTCTTGTGGTTGACCGACAAGCTCCTCGGCTCGTTCGAGATCGAGACCGCCGGGGCGCTGTTCGGATCCGCGGCGATCATCACGGTGGTCAATGGCCTCTTCAGTTACGCGCTGCACGCCCACCAGATGAACGCCGTCTACGGGGCGGGCCCCACGCGCTGGATCTAGCGCCCTGGATCTAGCGCCCAAGGCGTGTAATCTCTCGCGAATGTCAAAGTCCGCTTCCGGCCCTACGGCCCTAACTTGTGCTCTCGGAACCCTCGCCGCGGTGACGTTGGCGCTGCCCGCCTGCAAACACGGCCACGACAGGGCCGGCCACCAATCCGAAAACGTCGATCCGTCCCAGGTCGTCGCCAAGGTCGACGATACGGTCATCACCGTCAACGACGTGCAGGAGCGGATCAACAAGCAGTCGCCCTTCGTGCGCGCCCGCTACACCAACGCCGACCGGAAGAAAGAGTTCCTGGACGGTCTCATCAAGTTCGAGGTGATGGCCAGCGAGGCCGAGCGGCTCGGGTACGACAAGGATCCCGAGGTGCAGCGGGTCATGAAGCAGCAGATGATCTCGAAGTTCATGCAGAAGGACTTCGAGTCGAAGCTGAAGGTGGAGGACGTTCCCGACGCCGACGTCGAGAAGTACTACAACGACCACCCCACCGAGTTTCACCAGAAGGACGAGGTCCGCGTGAGCGAGATCGTCGTCAAAGAGAAGCCCAAGGCCGACAAGGCCTACGCGGAGGCGCGCGCGCTGCCCAAGGGACCGGCCAACGCGATGGACGCCAAGGGCTTCCGCGATCTGGTCACCAAGTATTCCGAGGACGAGGAGTCGAAGCCGCGCGGCGGAGACCTGTCGTTCTTTGCGGCCGACTCCGCCACCACCCCCAAGGTGATCGTCGACGCCGCGTTCAAGCTCAAGGACATCGGCGATGTCGCCGCCCCCATCAAGACCGACAAAGGATGGGCGATCTTGCGTCTGACCCAGAGGCGTCCCGGCTTCAACCGCCCGCTGCCCGAGGTCAAGCGCCAGATCCAGCAGCGGCTCTTCCGCGATCTGCGCGCCAAATCCATGGACAGTTTCGTCGCCGATCTCAAGAAGAAGAGCAACATCGAGATCCACGAGGACAACCTGGCCAAGGTGGTGGTCGACACCACCGGAGCGACCGGCGCCGGACCGGGCGGGATGGGACCCGGCGGCATGATGCCGGGGATGCACGGCGCGCCGGGCGCCAACGGCAACGGGATGATGATGCCGGGAATGTCGCCGGGCGGTCCCGGCGCGGGCGCGCGCCCGATGAACATTCCGCCCGGAATGATGAACCGCCCGCCGGGCGCGCGACCGGCGCCAGCGCCGGGCGGTCCCGGCGCGCCGGGCG
>CALAOV010000195.1 GCA_937889515.1 uncultured Myxococcales bacterium
CACCGAGATCTACACTCTTTCCCTACACGACGCTCTTCCGATCTGGGAGCACCGCATCGGACTCCGAATGTCGGCCGGAACCGGGGACAGCGTCACGTACCAATGGTCTGCCTCGGCGACGGCGACCGACCGCGCGACGGTGCGCCAGTTTCCGCTCCGAATGGGGGCCTACCTGGCCGTTCCCTTGGGCCCCGGGCAACTCGAGCCTGGAATTGCCCTGGACCTCGACGTGATCTCGGCGGCCGTCACGGATATGTCGGGATCCCCGACCCGCCTCTTCGCCAGCCCCGGGATCGACGCCGCCCTGGGCTGGGCGGTGGTTTTCGGGCCCGACATCTATTTGCGGGTCCTGAGCGACGCCGGCACGGAAGTCCCCTCTCACGTCCTAACTGCGCCGAACCAAAGCCCATTTTGGAGTTCACCCCGCTTCTTTGTCGACCTTGGACTAGAATTGGGCCTCTGGTTTCCCTGATGAAGCGAAACCGGGTCGGTCACTAATCATGCCAGAAGGTCCCGTGAACACACCTGCCCTCCTGCGCGCGGTCCCGATCGCCGCCAGCCCGATCGCCGATATGGAAATCGTCGCTCGTTGCCGGCGCGGCGACAGCCACGCCTGGCGCGCGCTCTATGATCGTTTCGCGCCGGTCGTCTATCGTTTCCTCGCCGCGTTCGGCGTCCCGATCGAAGATCGCGAGGATGCCTGCCAGGAAGTCTTCGTGGCGGTCTACCGGAGCCTCGCCCGATTCCGTGGCGAGGCGCGCCTGTCGACCTGGATCTATCGGATTGCCGCGCGGCACTCGTCCCGCACCGCCCGCCGTCGGCGGGTTCGCGGCTTGCTCTCGACCTTGCTGGTTCGCGAGCCGCCGCCGCCGCCCGCGCCCGATCCCTCGGAACGAAGCGAGCGCCTCCAGCTCCTCGACGAGCTGGTCTCGAAGCTGTCGCCCAAAAAGAGACTGGTGTTGGTGCTCTTCGAGATCGAGGGCGTGCCGATCGAGGAGGTCGCCAAGATCGCGGGCTGTCCCGAAAACACGGCCTGGTCGCGCCTGCATTACGCGCGCGCGGAGCTGACGGCGATGGCCCGCAGGAGGATTCGTTGAACGGGCGAGGCTGGCCCGAGGGGACCGATCCGGCCGACGAGTTCCTGCGTCGCGCGCTGGACGATGCGGCCCTGCGCGGTCCCGACGACGTGACCCTTCGCCGCGGCTGGGCCGCGGTGGCGGAGCCGGTGAAGGCGCCCCGCACGCGGAGCTGGTCCTGGTTCGCCGGAGGCGTCGCCACCACCGCCGCGCTCACGCTGATCGTCGGCTGGCTGTGGCCCCGCGCCGTCGCGACCTACGCCTTGGTCTCGCCTGCTGCCCCCACACCCGCTTCCCTCTCAGGGACCCTCGGGACGCGGCGGGTGACCCTGGAGGGCGGGGTCGAGGCGCAGCTGGGCTCCTCGAGCGTCATGCGCATCGAGGACGGCGCGCCGCGGGTGGACAAGGGCGAGGTCAGGTTCAGCGTTCCACACCGGCCGCTCGGACATCCGTTCATCGTGCGCGCCGACGACTACAGCGTGGTGGTCGTGGGCACCCGGTTCGGCGTCGACGTCGATGGCCCTGCCGTGCACGTCGACGTCGACGAGGGGATCGTGGAGGTCCGGCGGAGCGCCAGTCAGCAACGGCTGGCGCGCTTGACGCCCGGCCAGGCTTGGCGCAGCGCCGACGTCTCTGTCGAGACGAGCGCCGCGCCCCCGCCGGCAGCGCTTGCGCCACCACTGCCCGTCCCACCGGTCGTCTCGGTGCCCGCGCACGGTCATCCCCACGTCCGACTCCACGACCACCGGAACCCCGCCCGGCCCGCTGCGCGCGCGTTGGCGCTCGCGACGCCCGGTGAGGGAACCCCGATCGCCGGACGGGCGTCGCCCGCCTCCGCCGGCCCCGCGACGGCCAACGATGAATCGTCGAGCGCGGCCCGATCGGCGCTTTCCGCCGGGGACGCCCCGCGGGCGCTCCAGATCTACCGCGCCCTGGCGCTCAAGACCGGGCCGGGAGCCGAAAACGCGGCGTACGAGGTGGGGAAGGTCCTCAATGAGCGCATGGGGCAGCCCGGCAGCGCCGTCACTGCCTGGCGGCGCTACCGCGCCGACTATCCGGAGGGGATGCTGCGCGTCGAGGCAGACGTGTCGATCATCGAGACGCTCGCGCGGACCGGGGCCTCGGACGAGGCCCTGGGCGAGGCGAACGACTTCCTGAGGCGGCGTCCGGACAGCGAGCGCCGGGCCGAGATCGCGCGCCTGGCGGGCGATCTCTATCGCGCGCGGGGCGACTGCCGGCGGGCGGTCGGGGCCTACCAGATCGTGCTCGGCGCCTCGCGGCCCCGGGACATCGTCGAGCTGGCCAGCTTCCACCGCGCGGCCTGTCTGGTCCGGCTGGGCGATGCGGCCGGAAACGACGCCGCGCGGGCCTACCTCCGCGCCTACCCGAATGGGCGATTCCGCAGCGAGGCGGCCGCGCTGGTCGGCGACGGGGCGCGTTCCGTCGACGGACGCGCGCGCGCCCAGTAGAGGGGGCCGTGACACTTCGGCTATCGCCCCGGGGCACGGTCGCGTTCCTGCTGGCCGCCGCCTCGGTCTCGAGCTGCGCCCAGACCATCGTGCTCGAGGACCAAATCGACGGCGGCCTGTCGGGCATCAACGACGGGTCGGCCGGCGACGGACATTGCTCCAGCGGGCAGCTGCAGATTCTGCAGTTCAAGACGCTGTCACCCGAGGTGATCGTGGCCCTCGATCGCTCGTCGACGATGACCGCAGAGTTGTCGACCGCGCTCGCGGCGCTGATTCCCGAGGTGCAGAGCTATCAGAACGTCATCCGCTTCGGCTTCGTCGATTTTCCCGATGAGCTCGCGGCCTGCCCGGACACCTGCTGCGTGGGTGCCCTGACGCCGCCGCCCCAGACGCCGGCGAGCTACACCGGTTTTGAACAGGCCGCCTATACCTGCAACGTGGCGGGCCCGGGCGGCCTGAGCTGCCTCACCGCGAGCTCTCGCCCGACCGAGGCTGCGCTGAGGAGCTGCGTCGCCTACTACCAGAACGACCCGCAGAACTACGGCCGATACGTGCTGCTCCTGACCGACGGCGAGCCGAGCGGAAATGGTGAACCGAACGGAAGCTGCGGCGACGCCAAGGGCGATTGCCCGGACGCCGAGAATGAGGTCGGCACGCTCCACGGTCTCAACGTCCAAACCGTCATCGTCGACCTCGGCACTCAATCGAACGCCAACGACTGTCTGCACGAGCTGGCCACCGGGCAGGGCACGAACGGAGCGCCCTACTACTACTTCCCGGGGGGCAGCGGCCTCAACGACGATCTGATGTCGGTCGTCGGCATGATCGCCACGGCGGCCTGCCATCTCCAACTCAGCACGCCGCCCAACGACCCCATGCAATTGTCGGTCAGCTACTTCGACACGCCGATTGCGCAGGACAAGAACGACGGTTGGACGCTCGACACCGGAAACGCGGCGGGGATCACGCTGCACGGCATCGCCTGCCAGAACTTCATCACCAACCGCAACTATCCGGCCGGCCTCGCGGTCTCCTCCGGCTGCTCGAACGGGCATGGCGGGCAGACCGGCCCCTAGCCGGCTATTGGCTACCCCAGGGCCGCTTCGAGATCGGCGATCAGGTCGTCGACGTGCTCGATTCCGACCGAGAGGCGGACCAGGCCGTCGCCGATGCCGAGCGCGCGCCGGCGCTCGGCCGGGATCGAGGCGTGGGTCATGATCGCGGGGTGCTCCGCCAGCGACTCGACGCCGCCCAGCGACTCGGCGCAGGTGAAGACCCGCAGGCGGCGCAAGAACGTGCGGGCCCGCGCGAGCGCGCCGCGCGAGCCGCCGGTCTTGCCCCGGAGCACGAAGCCGACCATCCCGCCGAAGCCCGACATCTGACGCCGCGCCAGCGCGTGCTGCGGATGCGAGCGGAGCCCGGGATATAGGACCCGCTCCACCTCGGGGCGTGATTCCAGCCAGCGCGCGACCGCCAGAGCGTTCTGCTGATGGCGTTCCATGCGCACGGCCAACGTCTTGGTGCCACGCAAGACCAAGAAGCTGTCGAAGGCCGACTGGCTGCCGCCCATCGAATTTTGGACGAAGGCCACCCGCGCGCGCAGATCGCCGTCACGGCCGATCACCGCGCCCCCCACCACGTCGGAGTGGCCGTTCAGGTATTTGGTCGTCGAGTGAACGACCAGATCAGCGCCCAGGTCGAGCGGGCGCTGGAAGAACGGGGTCATGAAGGTGTTATCGACGCACAGCCGAACGCCGCGCGCACCGCAGGCCCGGGCCACCGCGCGGATGTCGACCAGGCGCAACAGAGGATTGGTTGGGGTCTCCACCCAGCACAGGCGCGTGCGTGGCCCGATGGCGGCGGCCACGGCGGCGGCATCGCGCGCGTCGACGTAGCTGAAGCTGACGCCCAGCCGGCGAAAGATCTTGTCGAATAGCCGATAGGAGCCGCCGTAGAGATCGTCGCCGGCGACCACGTGATCGCCGGCTTCCAGAAGAGCCGCCAGCACCGCGGTCGAAGCGGCCACGCCCGCGTTGAACGCGAGGCCCCAGGCGCCGGCGCCGCCTTCCAGCGCCGCCAGGTTGGCCTCCAGCGCGAAGCGGGTCGGGTTCTGGGTGCGCGAGTATTCGAAGCCGGTGTGCACGCCCGGGCCCTTCTGGGCGTAGGTCGAGGTCAAAAAGACCGGAGTCATGACCGCCCCGGTGATCGGCTCCGGCGCCTGGCCCGCGTGGACCGCCTGCGTTTCGATGCGCGGGGCCGTCCCCTTCGCGCGGGCCTTCACGTCTTGCGCTCGGCCAGAAACTCGATGAGGTCGATCTTGGTGATGACCCCCACGATCGCGTCGCCGGTCTCGACCACCACGATCTGGGCGTCGCTGAAGATGTTGCGCAGCAGGTGCACCCGCGTCGCCGGCGTCACCATCGCGTAGTCCGATTCGACCAGCAGATCGATCGGCGAGTCGAGCCCGGCCTCCCCCTTGACCAGGAAGTCGAGCAGATCGACCTCGGCGACGATGCCGCACAGGCGCCCCCCCTCGCCGTCCAGGACCGGCATCTGCGAGACGCTGGTGTCGCGCATGGTGGCGATGACGTCGCGGACCGACTCGCCCTTCTTGGCCGTCACCAGCGGGCGTTGCTTCTTGCGGCTCAATAGCTCCGCCACCGTGCCCAGCGGATCGACCTCGTCGAGGAAGCCGTTTTCACGCATCCACTTGTCGTCGAAGATCTTGGAGAGGTACTTCTGCGCGCCGTCGGGCAGCAGCACCAGGATGTTCTCCTTGCGCTTCGAGGCCTCGGCGTACTTGATGGCGCCCGCCACCGCGGCGCCCGAGCTGCCGCCCACGAAGAGCCCCTCCTGGCGGACCAGCTCGCGGGTCATCAGGAAGCATTCCTTGTCGTCGACGCGCACGATCTCGTCGACGATCTTGAGGTTCATGGTGCTGGGCAGGAAATCCTCCCCGATCCCCTCGACGTAGTAGGCGAACGGCCGGGTCATTCGCCCGGTCTTGACGTACTCGTAGTAGAGCGACCCGATCGGATCGACGCCGACCAGACGAAAACCGGGCTTCTTCTCCTTGAAGAAGCGCCCGCACCCCGAGATCGTCCCGCCGGTCCCCATGCCGGCCACGAAGACGTCGACCTCACCCGCCGTCTGCGCCCAGATCTCCGGCGCCGTCGAGGTGTAGTGCGCCTCGGGGTTGGCCGGGTTGTGGTACTGGTTCGCGTAGTAGGCGCCCGGCGTCTCGGCGACGATCCGCTTGGCGGTCTGGTAGTAGCTGCGCGGGTCCTCGGGCTCGACGGCGGTCGGACAGATCACCACCCGCGCCCCGAACGCCCGCAGGCCGGCGACCTTTTCGGGCGACATCTTGTCGGGCATGACGAAGACGCAGGAATACCCGCGCAGCGCCGCCACCAGGGCCAGCCCCATGCCGGTGTTGCCGCTGGTCGCCTCGACGATGGTGCCGCCCGGTCCCAGCAAGCCGCGACGCTCGGCGTCGGCGACGATATTCCCCGCCACCCGATCCTTCATGGACCCGCCCGGGTTCAGGTACTCGCACTTGACATAGATGTCGGCGGCCACGTGGCGCGCCAGCTTCTGCAGCTTGACGATCGGCGTGCCGCCGACCGCCTCCAGGATGTTGTTCTTCGCGCCGGTCACGACGCGCGTCGCCTAGGCTTTGAAGTGATCCCGGCCGTGCGCCGAGCGGAAGTGCTCGACCACGCTCTCTTCCAGCAGCTCCTGCATGGTCTGGCCGCCGTAGCGGGCCGCGATCCGATCGTCGTATTCGTCGGCGATGATGGCGACGTCGCGAATGGTGGTGTTCAGCTCCTCCTCGTCCAGCGTCGCGCCGCCCAGGAGCGTGTGCGAAAAAATGATCACGTCGCCGGCGGGAACGTAGGCGAAGGCGCCAAACCGGAGGAGCGCGTTCATCTCGAGGAGCTGCAGCGCCAGCGGCACCTCCATCTGGACCCCCTTTACCAGCTGGGCCACGCAGCGGACGACCGCCCGGTCGGGGTTCCAGGCGATGACGTTGATCATCACGATCGACGACCCCTGTTTGACGACGTAGAGGCCCTCGTCCACCTTCTTGAACGCGGGGCTCTTGCGCAGGGTCTTTTCGATGAGCTGGCAGCTGGTCTTCGCAGCGGCGTTCATATCCAAATCGGTATCACGGATAAAGTAAACTGACCACCGCGATGCGTCCCTGCCGCCATTGCGCACACCAGAATGCCGATCACCTGAGCTTCTGCGCCCAGTGCGGCCACAGGTTCGCCACCACCGCGGGGCTGTCGGCCGTGGGGTCGGTCGGGCCACGCGGGCTCGATCGCGCCTACGCCACCGCGGCGTTCTCGCGCACGCTGGTCGCGACGCCCCGCGGGGCCGGCGGTACCGGGCGCGCGACCATGGCCCTGACGGGCGGCGTGGAGCGCAACGGCCGTTCCCCGACGAACCCCGGCGGGCGGCCCGCCTCCCGGTCGCGGCTCCGCTGGGCCGTCGGTTCCGTCGGGTACATCTACGTCTTCCTGCGCGACAAACTGGACGCCGGCGCGCGACGGCGGCGGCTCTCCGAGGAGCGCCAGGGCGCCGAAGCGCTGCTTTCGGGGGCCCTCAACGAGCTGGCGCTGGTGGTGCTGCGGGAGGGGGTGCAGCACGCCGACCTGACCGGTCTGCTGGAGGCCATCGGGCGGGCACACGCGCGCCGCGAGTCGGCCGCGGCCGACATGGCGGCGTCGGGCACGCTGCAGCAGGCCGAGGCGGCCCGCCTGGGCGCGCAAGAGGCGGCGGCCGAGGCCGAGTGGACGGCCAGCGACCGCGCCAGCCGCGACGCCGACGAGATCCTGCGCGCCACCGCGGCCGATCGAAATTCGGCCGGGGTACGGCTCTCCCGATTGAAGGACGAGCGAAGCCGCATCGCGCGAGAGAAGACCAACAACGACGCGGGGGGAGAAGCGCGCGCCACGCAGCTCGCCCACGAGGCGGTGGGGCTGGCCGACGAGCAGCGCGCGCTGGAAGAGCAGATCGAACGCCTCGACCGCCAGCTGGCCGATCTGCGGGACAGCTCGGCGGCATCGCGCGCCACGGCCGCGGTGGCCAAAGCCAAGCTGGATCAGGTGGTGGCCTCCCGCCGGGACGCCGCTTCGTCCATGGCCGCCAGCATCGCCGGGCGGCAACGCGATCGGGCCGACGCCGAGCGCGAGGCGGCGGATCTGACCGATCAGCTCGGCCGGGCCACCAACGAGCTGCGGCCGCCGCACAGCGTCCTGCTGTCGGCCTATCAGAACATCGATCGTCTCAACGAAACCATCGCCGACCGGAGCGCGCAGATCGCGGCGATCGAGCAGACCCAGGCGCACTACGATCAGCGCAAGCTGCTGACCGGCGTCGGCCTGCTCACCAGCATGCTCATCGCGACCGCGGCGGCGCTCTGGGCCGCCTTCAAGTAGAGGGCGGCCCGGACGGCGACCCGCGGGGCGGCAGGGCTTCGGCCGCGACCAGTGCCCAGGCCGCCAGCAGCAAGAGCCCGCCGACCGGCGTCACGGCGCCGAGCGTGGATACGCCCGTCAGCGCGAGCGCGTAGAGGCTCCCGGAGAACACCACCACGCCCGTCGCAAAGAGCCCGAGGATCAAGCGTCCCCGCCGGAGGCGCTCCCCACCCAGCGCCACCGCCAGCGCGGCGACCGCGTGAATCAGGTGGTAAAGGGCACCGGTCCGGTAGATCTCCAGCAGCGACGGCGACAAGCGCCCGCGCAGCCCGTGCGCGCCGAAGGCCCCCAGCGCCACCGCCGAGAAGCCCAGCGCGCCCGCCACGCCGATCGCGCCGCGCTTCACGCCCGTCGGTCCAGGCCGTCGCGCCCGAGCCTGCCGCGGTTCACGCCGGTTGGCCCTGGCTGTCGCGCGAGAGGCCCAGCGCGCGCATCTTCTTGTGCAGGTTGGTGCGCTCGATCCCGAGCAGCGTGGCCGTGCGCGAGATGTTCCACCCGTTTTCGTCCAGCTTGATCCGGATGTACTCGCGCTCCATGTGGTCGCGGAACTCGCGCAGCGGCAACGCCCGCGCCTCCGCCGTCAGCTCGACCCGCGGCAGCGTGGTCGGCGCGTCGGTCGATTCGCGCCGCTTGCGCGCCACCTCCGCCACGATCTCCTCGGGCAGGTCGCCGACGCCGATGCTCTCCTCCGAGAGGATCACCAGCCGCTCGATGACGTTGCGGAGCTCGCGCACGTTGCCCGGCCAGGGGTACGCCGACAGCATCGCGACCGCTTCCTCGGAGATGACCTTGACCTTCATGCCGTTTTCGCGGCACGCGAGCTCGACGAACGCCGCCGACAGCATCGGCACGTCGTCCGCGCGATCGCGCAGCGGGGGGGCCCGCAAGGGGACGACGTTGAGACGAAAATAAAGGTCCTCCCGGAACTCGCCCGAGGCGACCGCGGCCTGCAGATCCCGATTGGTCGCGGCGATCACCCTCACGTCGACCTTGAGCGCCTGCTCGCCCCCCACCCGCGAGAACTCGCCCGACTGCAGGACGCGCAGCACTTTGGCCTGCGCGGACGAAACCATGTCGCCCACCTCGTCGAGAAAGATCGTCCCGCCGTCGGCGATCTCGAAGAGGCCGCGTTTTCGGGCCGTCGCGCCGGTGAAGGCGCCCCGCTCGTGCCCGAAAAGCTCCGACTCGATCAGCTCCTTGGGGATGGCCGCGCAGTTGACCTTGACGAACGGCTTGTCGGCCAGCGCGCTGGCGCGGTGAAGCGCGCGCGCGATCAGCTCCTTGCCGGTGCCCGACTCGCCGGTGATGAGCACGCGCGTCCGCGTGGGCGCCACCTTGGCGATCTGGGCGAAGAGCGCCGTGATCGCCGCGCTCCGGCCGACCATCTCGAAGCGCTCCTCGGCCATCGCACGGAGCCCCTCCACCTCGCGCGCCATGGCGCGACGCTCGAGCGCGTTGCGCAGGGCCACCATGAGGCGCTCGCGGTCGAGCGGCTTTTCGATCAGGTCGTAGGCGCCCGCCTTGGTCGCGCGCACGGCGTCGGCCAGCGTCGCGTGCCCCGAGATCATGATGATGGTCGGCTGGGCTTCCTGGTTCTTGAGCTTGCTGATCCGTTCGATCGTGTCGAGGCCCGAGATGCCGGGCAGCTGCACGTCCAGCAAGAGCACGTCGGCGGCCACCTCCGGCAGCCGCGCCAGCGCTTCTTCCCCGCTGGACGCCTCCTCGACCGTGAACCCCTCCCCTTCGAGCACCATCCGCACCGTGCGCCGGATGTTTTTTTCGTCGTCGACGATGAAGATCGTAGAGGGCATCTGTCAGCGAACCCTAACAGGGTTCCGGACCTCCGGCGATGGGATCGCGAGCGACGCCCACCGACGTGCGGTTCGTGCGCGGGCTCACCCCCAGGGGAGGACGGCGACCTCGTCGCCCGTCGTGACGTCGAGCATCCGGCGGACCTGGTCCGGAAGCGCCACGACCTCGTCTGGGCCCTGGTCGGCGGCCCCGGGCGGCGGCGCGATCACCTGCACGGCCACGAACCGCGGGGCGGTCGTCCGCTCGCGCGCGATGAGGAGCCTCCCGGGCGACCTCCCGGAGGACGCGCCGACGCGCTTCGATTCCGCCGACCGGTGCGACGCCGCAGCCGCCACCCGGGCGACGCGGGTCGCGCGCACCACCGCGATGTCGTCGGTCTTGGCCTGAAAATGCGGGCCACCGTCAAAGGGATCGATCCGGTGCGCGAACGAAAATCCCACCTCGAGGAGCAGCTTCTCGACCCCTTTGGTGTCGGGCCCGACCTGGCCGATCAACGCCTGGACGTGTGGGGGCAGAAGCGTGACGTAGATCGGATCCTGCGGGAACAGCGTGCGGATGAACTCCTTGTTCACTTGCGAAAGGCGATCGGCCTCCTGATAGGTGAGGCCGGTGAACTTCCGCCCCAGCGACTCCCAGAGCAGGCTGGTCCCGTCGGGCTCGAGCGGCGGCATCAGCTCCGAGAGCACCTCGTCGCGGAACTGGTTCCGGTGGCGCGCCAGATAGAGAAAGCGCACGAACGCCAGCTGGCGGCCCAGTCGCTCCGGGTGGCGGCGAAACTCCGGCCGCAACACCAGGCCACCGACCTCCGTGAGGCCCTTGTAGTTGTAGCCGATTCGGAGCACCCGGTGCGCGAAGTGGCGGTCCAGCGTCTCGCTGTAGCGCTCCTCTTCCCGAACGTCGAAGAAGACGTGGGGCGCCCGCCGGCTGCCGTGCTGGGCAAAGATCATCGAGGTTCCCACCACCTCGCCGCTGTCGGCGTCGGCCGCGACGAACACGAAGCAGCGGTCGGCGACCGGCAGCTCGCCGGCGAACGATGCCCGCGAGCGCTCGATGATCGCGGCCAGCGCCCCGCGATCGTCCGGCAGGTTCACGGAATCGAGATGGACGGCCGCCCGCTGGAGATCGTCGAGGTCACCGGCGGCGATGTCGCGAAGCAGGAACACGATCGGCTACGGGCGTGGAAGGGGAATCCAACCTCAATGCAGGTGGCGGCCGACCGAGCCCGCCGTGTCGGCGACGAGCGAACCGAGCAGCTCTGGCAGCCCGCTCGGCGCGACGGTTCGGTGCGGGAGCACCGCGGCGTAGTCGATGACGTTCACCGGCGGATGCCCTTCCTGCGCGTCGCGCCTGTTCTCGCGCGCCAGCCAGTCGAGCACCCGCGGCAGCGCGTGCACCGACGCCAGGTGGGTGTCGTGCAGCAACAGAATCCCGCGCCCTTTCAAGTGGGCGAGCTTGTCGGTGAGGTAGGCGAACACCGCGTCCTCGTTGTCGCTCTTCCAATCCTGCGGATCGAGGTTCCAGCCGATGTCCGGGAGCTCGCGCACCGCGAGCGCCGCCTCGAGGCTCTGGCAGAAAGCGCCGTAGGGCGAGCGGAACAGCAGGGGCCGCACGCCGGTCGTCAGGCCGATGAGCTCGGCGTTGCCGTCGATCTCGGCGGTCTGCTCGCTCGGGTTGTGGCAGAGATCGTGGTGGCTCATGGTGTGGTTCGCGACCAGGTGGCCGTGTGCGGCAATCTTCCGGACCAGATCCCGACGCGCGATATCCTCGGGACGTTGGCCCTTGAGCCGCCAGCCGGTGACGAAGAAGATCGCCTTCAACCCGCGGCGGTCGAGCTCCTCGAGAATCAGCGGCGTGCCGCGCAGGTCCGGCCCGTCGTCGAAGGTGAGCAAGAGCTCACGCGGGGCAGTGGCCGGATGGAAGGCGGTGTGCGCACCGTGGCCGGGCGAAACCAGCGTGGGGATCTCGTCCGAGGAGACCGGCGGGGTGATCGCTCGACCGCCCCCGAGCGCGTTCGAGCGGGCGCGGGTCACGCTAGGTGCATCGCTGCCGCCGCCCAGCGCGGGGACCAAAAGCGGCACCAAGAGGGCCGATAGCGCAATGAGCCGACGAGCCACCAGCATGAGATCCTAGCGAAAACATCGGCATTTCGCGAACCGACCCTGAGCGGGGGCGCCTCAAACGGGCCCAAATTTGGGCCAAGATCGGGCGTCCGGGGCCCGACTCAAAAAGGGATGTCGTCGTCGGACGCCGGGGTGCTGGGCCCCGCATCCGCGTCTTCGGCTGGGCCAGAGTCGCCCCGACCGGAGAATCCCCCAGACTTTCCGCGCCCTTCGCTGCGGCCCTCCCCGGCGCCGGCGCCTCCGCCGCTCCCGAGAAAAACGACGCGATCGGCCACGATATCGGTGGCGTAGTGCTTCTGTCCGTCCTTGTCGTAGGTCCGCGTCTGGAGTCGTCCCTCGACGTAAACCGAACGGCCTTTCGCCAGATACTTATTGCAATTCTCAGCTTGGTCGCCCCAGACCGTGACGCGGTGCCATTCGGTCTTCTCCTGCTTCTGGCCCGACTTGTCCTTGTAGACGTCGGTGGTGGCGATCCGCAGGTTGCACAGAGGGCGACTGGACGGCGTGTACTTCAGCTCCGGATCCGCCCCCAGGTTCCCGATCAGAATGACCTTGTTTACGCTTCCCATCGCATCCTCCTTGTACCACGTCATCGGTCGCGTGGGATGCCGGTTGCTGGTAGCTTCGAAGAATGCTGGAGGTCGGGCTGGCCTTGGTCCTGACGGCGGCATCGCAGGGAGCAGCGGGGCCGCCCGCCGAGCACCTCTCCGATCTCGGCCGGGGGTTCGCCGCCTATCGGGCCGGGGCCTACCACGACGCGGCTCGGCTTTTACGCGGGGCGCTCGACAAGGGTCTGCGCAACCAAGACTGGGCCGAGTTTCTGCTGGGCGAGAGCGAGTTCTACGACGGTGACCCCCACGCCGCCCGCGAGGCCTTCGAGCGCGCCGCGCGCGCGCACGGCGGACGGGCCGCCGAGATGGCCCCCTTCCGGGTGGCCGACTGCCTCTGGATGGAAGGCGATCGCGCGGCGGCGGCGAGGGCCTACGGACGCCTCTCTAAAAAGGTGACGCCGACCCTGGGCGACGCGGCCCTCGGGCGCTTCCGCATCGCGGAGGAGATCGCGACGCGCGATCCGGCGGCCGCGCAGCGGCAGTTCCTGGCCATCGCGCGCGAGTTCCCGGCCCACCCCCTGGCCGACGAGGCGCTCCGGCGCGCGGGACCCCCGGCGCCCCCCCCGCCAACCAACGCGGCACCGGCAGCCCCACCGCCCACAGGTGCGGCGCCGCCGGCCCCGCCCACCGAGCTCTCCCCCGCCGATCGCCTGCGCCGCGCCGAGTCGCTGACCAAGGATCGCCACTGGGACGAAGCGCTGGTCGAGCTGGGCAAGCTGCCCACGACCTTGCCGCCCGATCTGGCCGCCGAGCGCGATTACCAGATCGGCATGACCAAGTTCCACATGCGGCGCGACTACGCCAAGGCGGGCGAGCTGCTGCTGGCCGCCGTCCCGCAGCTGTCGGGCGACAAGGCCGCCTCCGCCGCGTTCCACGGCGCCCGCGCCCTGTCGCGCGCCGATCGCGACGACGAGGCCATCGTCGGATACCAGAAGGTCATCGCGCAGTTTCCCCATTCGCGGTTCGCCGCCGAGGCGCAGTACCTCTCGGGCTGGCTCGACTACAACCGCGGGCGCTTCCGCGAGAGCCTCCCCGCCCTGCAGGCCACGCTGGATCATTTCGGCAGCAGCGCTTTCGCCGACGACGCCGCCTGGTGCCTGGCCTTCGCGCACTTCCTGCTCGGCGACGCCGCCGAGGCCGCCGCCGGCCTGGAACGCTACGCGCGGCTGCCCGCCACCGGCATCACCTCAGACGAGCGGACCGACCGGGTCGCCTACTGGCGCGCGCGCATGCGCGACAAGCTCGGCAAGACCGGCAAGACCGGCACGACCGGATCGAAGGAGGAGGCGCTCGAGGGCTACCAGAAGCTGGTCCGCCGCGCGCCGCTTTCGTTCTACGGCCTCCTGGCCCGCGCGCGCCTCAAGGAAGCCGGACACCCCGAACCGATCGCGCTCCCCGCCAAGAAGACGACGGTCGCCGCGCCCAAGCAGCCCGAACGCGATCCCGCGGTCGCCCGCGCCGAGGAGCTGATCCGCGCGGGGATGGACGCCGAGGCCGGGGCCGAGATCGAACGGGGCGAAAAGGAGATCCTGAAACGCGCCGGCGGCGACAAGGCCTCCACCTGGCTGCTGGGGCTGTACCGCCGCGCCAGCGACTTTCACCGTGCCTACCACTTCGCCGAAGCGCACGGCGCGACCGAGCTGGGCGCCGATCCACACACCGATGGGGGCGTCCGGGCGTTCTGGGAGGCGGCCTTCCCGCGTGCCTATTCGTCGCTGGTCGAGGCCTACGCGCCGCCGGCCGGCAACCCCGACCTCTACCTCTACGCCATCATGCGCAAGGAATCCGGATTCGACCCGCACGACGTCTCCTATGCCGACGCGCGCGGCCTCCTGCAGATGATCCCGCCGACGAGCGCCCGGGTGGCGGCCACCGCGGGCGATCCCTTCTTTCCCGACCAGCTCTACGATCCCGCGGTGAACATCCGGCTCGGCGCGCTCTACATCGGCTCGCTGTTCAAGAAGTTCGGCGGCGAGGTACCTCTGGCCGCCGGCGCCTACAACGCCGGCCCGCGCGCCATGGGCCGGTGGTGCGCGCAGCACGCCGGCCACCCCACCGACGAGTTCGTCGAGCTGATCGCCTTCGCGCAGACCCGCGAGTACGCCAAGCGCGTCACCAGCCTCTACGCAAAGTACCGATTCCTCTACGGTCCCACGCCCTTCGAGATTCCCCTCACCCTGGAAACCAAGGTCGCCGCCGGGGGACCCGACTACTAGACCCGGACGGGCTCCCCTGCGCGGCTCGACGTATACTCCCCCCATGCCGAAGTTTCGTGGAACAATACGCAGAAATGACCTCGAAGGCGGGCACTGGCAGCTCGAGGCCGACGATGGCACGGCCTACGTCCTCGAGGGTTCGACGCAGGGGATCGCCGAGGACGGCGCCAAGGTCGAAATCGAGGGGGCGGTCGACAAAAACGCGATGGGATTCGCGATGACTGGACCCATATTGCGGGTCAAGAGCGGAAAGAAAATCTAGGCCGGATCGGCCAATCGGCGGGAGGTCGCGATGTCAAAACGAAGCCTATTGTTCTGTGCGCTGGTGGCCTGCGCGGGCGCATCCCGGGCGGAAGCGGCCATCCGGCACGTCCCGGAGCGCTACCGAACTATTCAGGCGGCCGTGGACGCCTCTCGGCCGGGCGATGTCGTGGAGGTCGGGCCCGGCAGCTACTGCGGCGCGACGCTCGACGTGCGGGTCGACTTGATCGGCCACCAGACCGCCATCGTCGGCTGCGAGGAAGGTCCGATCCTGTTCGGCGAGCTGCGCGCCGGGTTCTATCTGCCCGGCGCCAATGGAACCAGCGGCGCCAGCGGCACGCATATCGAGGGTTTTCTGTTCGACGGCCGCGGCATCTCGGACGAGAACCTCGACCCCTTGGCCCTGGGTGTTTTCGCGCGCTTCGCGAGCGACGTCCGGGTCGAGCACAACCTCTTCCTGGGCGGGGTCCAGGCCATCACCAACACCGCAGGCGATCGCTGGACCATCGAGCAGAACCGGATCGAGGGGCTGACGCTGTTCGACTGCGCCGACGACGGGCTCTGCGCGGGTGGGGACGGCATCGTCATCCAGATCGCGCGCGACGACCTCGCCGCCCCGGGCGGATCGGCGGCGCCGGTCAACCGGCCGGAGGAGAACCTGATCCTCGACAACCACGTGGCGGGCGCCATCCCCGACGGCTTCGACTACTTCTCGATGGCGGGGATCTTCGTCTTCGCGGCCGACAACACCCTGATCGCGAGAAATCGTCTGGAGATCCCCGACAATCCGTCGGCCGACGCCTCGGGCGACGGCGTGCTCATCTCCGACGTCTGTTGCGACGAGCCGGCCGTCACGCCCGGCGCCCGCAACACGGTGGTCATGGAGAACGACGGCCGCGGCAGCCAGTTCGCGGTGGTGGTCGAGGGAACCGGGGGGGCGAACACGCAGGGGCTGGTTTTGCGCGACGACCTCGGGACGGTGATGATCCAAGGGCAGGTGGTCTCCAGCGCGGGCGGGCGGCGACAGTCCCGCATCGATCACGGTTTCCGGCGCACGCTGTTCTAGCCGGCCGCTGCTCGGATGATGGAGACCGTTCACCAGGCCACCCGCCGTTATGAAGAGTGGCTGGGCGGCCTCATGCCGCTCGTGCAGGCCGACGTCGAGACGAAGCACGGACGCATGCGCCTGGGGCCGTTCCCCTTTCTACGCGCGACGTTCTACCGGTGGTGCCAGCTCTGGCGCGCCGGCGCCGGCGATCTGGCGCGGGCCGCGCCGGTCCTGGCGGTTGGCGATCTGCATCTCGAGAACTTCGGCACCTGGCGCGACGTCGACGGGCGCCTGATCTGGGGAATCAACGACTTCGACGAGACCACCACCCTGCCCTGGACCCAGGATCTGGTGCGCCTCGCGGTGAGCGCGCACATCGCCATCCGCGATGAGCACCTCGTCATCGGGCGACGGACGGCCTGTGAGGCCATTCTCGAAGGCTATCGGGAAGGGATCGAAGCCGGCGGGCGACCGTTCGTGCTCGAGGAATCGCACGGCTGGCTGCGCCGGGTGGCCACCGGCAAGCTTCGTCAGCCGACCGTCTTCTGGAAGAAGATGGATGCGCTCCCAACCGCGGTCGACGTCGATCCGTCGGCGGTGGCCGCCATCGCCGAGGCGATGCCCGCGCGCGCGCTCCCCGTCCGCCACACCCGCCGCGTCGCCGGCATGGGAAGCCTCGGGCGCCCACGCTTCGTCGGCATCGCCGAATGGTGCGGCGGCAAGATCGCCCGCGAGGCCAAGGCCATGGCGCCCTCGGGCTGGCACTGGGCCTGCGGGCGCCGCGCCGGCGGTGCCGAGGCCTACAGCAAGATCATCGCGCGCGCGATCCGCGTCCCCGACCCCACGGTCCGAGTGATCGGCGGGTGGTTGGTGCGGCGGCTGGCGCCCCTCTGCACGCGCATCGAGCTTCGGGAGCTGCCGTCTGGCCACGACGAGGCGCGGCTGCTCCACGCGATGGGGTTCGAGACGGCCAACGTGCACCTCGGGACACCGGGATCGGGACCGATCGTCCGCAAGGAGCTGGGGGCGCGCAAAGCCCGCTGGCTACACGAGAGCGCCAAGGGACCAACCCGCGAGATCCTGCGCGACTGGAACGCCTGGCGCGCCACCGCCAAGCACTGAGGAGCCGCTTCAGGCCCAGTTTTCGACGGAGAGGCCCGGCACCTTGGAGAAATGGCGCACGTTGTTGGTCACCAGCGTGCATCGAAGGGCAACCGCATGGGCGGCGATCAAGACGTCGAATTCTCCGATCGGAGTTCCACGCTCGGCCAAGATGCTTCCGATGCGGCCGAAATCGACGGCGGCGAGCTGGTCGAACGACACGACGTCGACGGCGCCCATGAAGGTGTCGATCAAGGCATGCAGTTTTCGCGAGCCTTTGCGATCGGCCCCATAGCGAAGCTCGGCCACGGTGATGGCACTCACTGCAAGATCGGAGGGCTTGCGCGCGCGGATACCTGCCCCAACCTCCCCGTGACCGCGTAGCGCGAAGCTCACGGTGTCGGTGTCGAGCAGGTATTTCATCGACGGTCGAAGGGATTCTTGCCGGTTCCGAGCGATCGCGCCGGCGGCCTCGGAATGTCATCCTTCCAAGCGCCCAGGCAATCGAGAAACGCCTGCTGCCATTGATCGGACGGTTCTAGAACCACCCGATTTCCTACCCGCCGGGCGACGATCTCTTCCTCATCGCGGAACCGGCAGGACTTCGGCAAGCGTACGGCCTGGCTGCCGCCGTTCCGGAAGAGCTTGGCCCGCTCGGTCATGTCCAGAATATATACTCATGTATATACTTATGCTAACCACCCAGATGGATGCAGGCGCTGTTCGGCTGTGCCTAGCGATCCAGGATCTCCAGCCGCACCATCACCACCCCCGCCCGGAGCATCCCCAGCTTGCGGGCGGCGCCCTCGGAGAGGTCGACGATCCGCCCGCCGGGACAGCCGCAGCGATCGTTGACCCGCACCGTCACCGACGGCCCGCCGGGGCGGGTGATGCGCACGCGGGTACCGAACGGCAGCGACGGGTGCGCGGCGGTCATGGCGTTCGGATCGAAGCGCTCGCCCGACGCGGTCTTGTGTCCCGCGAAACCCCGGCCGTAGTAGCTGGCGCGCCCCTCCTCCACCCGGCGCACGGGCGCGTCGCCCCGGCGAGCCCCGGCCGCGCCCGCGCACCCGAGCACCACGCCGGCCGCGGCGGCGACGGTCAAAAAGGCGATCCGCCGGCGCGCCCCAGACCGAGTCTCAACGCGAAGGTTCGGGGTCGCCACCCCCACCGCCCTTCGCCGCCGGCCCGTCGTCGAGCAGTCCTTCTTCTGTTGCTTCCGGCTCCGCCGGCTCTCGCCCCGGCGCCGCGGCCTTGTCGCCCCGGCTCTCGATGGTACCGATTCCGTACTTCTCCAGCTTGTAGTAGAGCGCGCTGGTCTTGATGCCGAGCAGGCGGGCGGTCTCGGTCTTGACGCCGCCGCTCTTGTCGTAGGCGCGCTGGATCAACTGCCGCTCGAGATCCTCGATAAGCTCAGGCAACGACATCTCGCCCCCGGGGAGCGCCAACGCGTTCTCCGGCAAGCCGCCGCGCACCGACGCCGGCAGCGCGACGACGTCGATGGTGACCCCCTCCGCGAACACCAGCGCCTGTTCGATCACGTTCTCCAGCTCGCGCACGTTGCCGGGCCAGCCGTAGGCGCCGAGGCGCGCCAGCGCCAGGTCGCTGATGCCGGTGATCTGGGCGTTGGTACGCGGCGCCAGCTTGGCGATGAAGTGGGTCACCAGGCGCGGGATGTCGTCCTTGCGCTCGCGCAGCGGCGGCACCTCGCAAGGAACGACGTGCAATCGATAGAAGAGATCTTCCCGGAACCGCCCCGCCGCGACCTCCGCGCCGATGTCCCGGTGGGTGGCCGAGACCACCCGCACGTCGACCTTGATGGTCTCCTCGCCGCCGACCCGCTCGAAGGCGCGCTCCTGCAGCACCCGCAGGAGCTTGATCTGCAAGGCCGGCGTCACGTCGCCGATCTCGTCCAGGAACAGCGTCCCCTTGTCGGCCAGCTCGAATCGTCCGAGCTTGCGTTTGATGGCGCCGGTGAAAGCGCCGCGTTCGTGGCCAAACAGCTCCGATTCGAGCAGCGTCTCGGTGAGCGCGCCGCAGTTCACCTTGACGAACGGCCCGGCCGCCCGCTTCGACCGGGCATGGATGGCGCGCGCCACCAACTCCTTGCCGGTCCCCGACTCGCCGTGGACGTAGACCGAGGCATCGGTGGGCGCCACCTTTTCGATGGTCTGGAACACCGCCCGCATGGCCGGCGTCTCCCCGACGATCTCGGAGAAGCGATACGGCAGCGCCGCGTCCGCGCGCAGCGCGGCGCTCTCGGCCTCGGCCCGCTCGCGGGCGCGGCGCTCGGCCCGCAGCTCGAGGGCGCGGGCAACCTTGAGCCGCACCACCTCTGGGGCGAAGGGCTTCTGAAGGAAGTCGAACGCGCCCAGGCGCATCGCCTCCACCGCCGTCTCGACCGTCCCAAAGGCGGTCACGATCATCACCGGGCACTCGGGATCGCGATCGATCACGGCCCGCACCACCTCGAGCCCGCCCAGGCCGTCCATCTTGAGATCGGTGATCACGAAGTCGACGCCGCGCCGGCCGCCGGCGGGCGCGACCTGCTTGAGCCCCTCGTCGCCCGAGGCCGCCAGCACCGCTTCGTGCCCCATGCGCCGCACCGTGGCGCCCAGCCCCTCGCGCATCGTCTCGTTGTCGTCGATGATGAGGACCCGGGCCATCTCGGGTAGCCTACGCCTGTCTCAAAATGTCAGACAAGACCGTCCCCCCGAATCGGAAATCGCCGCTTGACCTCTTGCGGCCGACCGTGCGTGACATGCCCGGCTACACGCCGGGCGAGCAGCTCGCCGATCTGGTCAAGCTGAACACCAACGAAGGGGCGTTCGGGCCCTCGCCTCAGGTCATGGCGGCGCTGGCGGCGATCGGCGACGAATCGCTGCGCCTCTACCCCGATCCCAGCAGCGGCAAGCTGCGCGCCGCGGCCGCCGCCCGCTACGGGGTCGCGCCCGAGCAGGTGCTGGCGGGAAACGGGTCGGACGACTGTCTCACCATTCTTTACCGAGCCTTTCTCGACGGGGGTCAGCGCGTCGCCTGCCCCTGGCCGACCTATGGCCTGTACGAGACCCTGGCGGTCTTGCAGGGCGCCCAGCTGGTGCGCCTGCCGTTTCAGCAGATCGGCCGGCGATTCGAGCTGCCGCCCGACCTGACCAAGAAGCGCGCCAAGATGATCATCCTGGCCAACCCGAACAATCCCTCCTCGACGCTGATTCCGGTCGACGAGCTGCGGCGGGTCTGTGACCAGGCGGCCAAGTCCGTGGTGGTCGTCGACGAGGCCTACGTCGACTTCGCGCTGGGCGCGGGCGTCGACGCCAGCCTGCTGCCGTACCTCGACCAGCATCCCAACCTGGTCGTGCTGCGGACCTTCTCGAAGAGCTACAGCCTGGCCGGCGCTCGGCTTGGCCTGCTGTTCGCGTCCGCCCCGGTCGTCGAAGCCCTGATGAAGGTGAAGGACAGCTACAACGTCAACGCCATCACGCAGGCGCTGGGCGTCGCGGCGCTCGGGGATCGCGCCTATCACGAGGATTGCGTCCGACGCACGCTCGACGAGCGCACGCACCTCGAAGCCGCGATCGGAGAGCTGGGCCTCACCTGGCCCGAGGCGGCCGCCAACTTCTTGCTGGTCGAGATCGGCGAGCGCGCCGAGGAGATCTATCGGACGCTCAAGCAAGAGGGCCTGCTGGTCCGCTGGTGGCGTGCGCCCGAGCTGCGCACGAAAATTCGCATCAGCGTCGGGAAGCCCGAAGACAACGCCCGCCTGATCGCGGCGCTGAAGAAGCTGTTCTAGCCGCGGGGCAGTCAGATGACCGGCGGCGCCATCGAACGATTCGGACCACTTCGGCTGGGGCTCGTGGCGGCGGTGCTGGCGGCCGGCCCGCAGCTCGCCTGCGGCAGCTCGACGCCGCCGACGACCGGCGGAGCGGGCGTCGGGGGCAACGGCGACGCCGCCGCCGGAGCGGGCGGCGCGGGTGGCGCGGGTGGCGCGGGTGGATTGGACGCCGGCTGCGAACCGGAGCCGAGCCTCGGCGCACCCTCCCCGACGTGCAACACCATCCCGAACGGCGCGCCGAGTGTCCCCTTCACCGCCGATCCCGGAGCGTCGCCGTCGTTCGAGGGTGGCCAGATAGAGGACGGCCTCTACTTCGCCACCCTCGTCGAGGGCACCGGCACCACCACGCCCGCGGGTCGGCGGCTGACCCTGGCCGTCACCAACGGCGGAACGCAGCTCTTTTGGAACGGAGACGTGCTGGACGGAACCGCGCAGGACATCGAAGAGACGTTCGCCGCGAACGCTACGGCGACCGCGTCGGGCAGCACGCTCACGCTGACGACCACCTGCGCGTCCGTCTCGCCATCGCCGCTGCCGGCCTCGATGAGCTACACGGCCTCGGCCACCACGCTCGTCCTGGCGGTCGTCAGCAGCAGCACCAACGCCGCCGTGACGACCTACACGCGGCAGGGGTGCCCCTAGAATCGGCGACCCGACCGGCTCACAGGCCCGCGCCTTCGTCGGTCTGCAGGCGGCGGCGAACCTTGCCGACGTGATCGCGTAAAACGTAGAGCTGGTCGGCGAACGACAGCGGCGTCCGCAGGTCGTTGACCGCCGCGGCGATCTCGTCGAGGCGGTGCAGGACGGCGGCCCGTTCGTCGGGCGCGTGCTGGGCGTGCATGTCGCGCTCGATCGCCATGAGCGCGCCGTACCAGCGGTAGATGCGCGAGCGGACCCGCCAGCGGTAGAGCGCGGGCGCGATCCGGGTCGCCGGGATGATCACGACCAACAGCGGCAGCAGCACCACCAGCAGCCGATCGATCAGGCTGGCCAGCCAGAACGGCAGCCGCTTATAGAGGAACTGCTCGCCGGACTTGTAGTAGCGCTCGGCGTCGGGGCTGATCGGGAAATCGCGCGCCAGCGGGGCCGGGTACTCGCCGGCGTTCCGGAACAGTCCGGGGCCCCCGTGGACCTCACGCGCGGCGCTGATCAGGAGATCGGACAGCGCCGGGTGGAGCTCGCGGCGCGCCACCAGCTCCACCGTCGGACCGATGAGCTCCAGCGTCCGCGGCGGGTAGTCCTTGCCGAGATCCATCGCCCCCTCGGGCAGCGTCAGCTTGGAGAGGAACCGGAACTTGCGCAGGTAGCCGTCGGCCTGCCGGAAGGTCAAAAGCTCGATCCCGGGCAGCTCGCGCAGGCTGCGCATCACCTCGGTCGTCGCCGAGTCGCCCATCAAGAAGGCGGCGTCGATCCGCCCGGCGACGAGGGCGCGCGCCGCCTCCGCGCCCGACAGGTCCAGCAGCACGGTCGGCGCGCCGTCCATCTCGTTGGCCTTGAGAATCTTGATGGCCAGCGCGCGCCCGCCGCTCCCGTCGGGACCGATGGCCAGCCGCTTGCCCTTGAGCTCGGAGAGCAGGTCGATGGGCTTCCCGCTGCGGCAATAGATCATGAGCGGTTGCGCGAACAGGCTGCCCAGCGACATCAGGCGCGAGACGTCGACGCCGTCGGTGAGCCCGCCCTGCACGAAACCGACGTCGACCTTGAAGGACGGCGTCGCCAGCTTCTCCAGGTTGTCGAGCGCGCCCCGCGACGGAAGCACCTCGACCTTCACGCCGTAGCGCTCGATGATCTTCTTGTACTTGTCGGCAGAGGCCCGAAAGGTGCTCCCGTCCGGACCGCTCACGATCCGGATCGTCCCCGGCGGCGCAAAATGGATCGCCTTGACCGCCACCCAGGCCGCCAGGACCACCACCACCAGGACCGGCGCCCCGACCAGGATCAGATCCCGCCACGAAACCGAAGCCACCCGATCGAACAGGCGCGCCGGTGGAACGGGAGAGCGACCCATCCCGCCGATACTACCCCGCCCCGGGGAGGCGGGGCCTCGCCCTGCCGAGCCGGCCGGAGGCGCGGAACCCTCTCAGGGTTCCGATTAAATGACAGCGCAGCGATCCAGAACCACGCTCTCGGTGTCGCCGTCGATGGTCACGTCGGCCTGGCCGCAGGCGGTGATGGTCACGGTGGCCGACTTGCCGCTCTCCTTGCCGCCCGACACCGTCCCGGTGAGCGAGCCCGACACCGCGCAGGTGCAGGTGCTAGCCCAGGCCAGATCGTGCGGCTCCAGCGTCACCGAGTAGCCCGCCAGGTTGTGCGTGACGACCAGGGCGCCCGAGACGATCTCGAAGTTCGCGCGCGACGTTCCGGTCATCACGATGGGCGCAGTGGTCGCCGTGCTGATGTCGAAGAGCGTGTGGCCCCCCGGCCCGGTCAGGACCCGTTCCATCCCCGGCACGTCGAAGTTGAAGCCGGCGTCGGTCTGGGTCAGCGTCTGCCCGCCGCCCGGAGACGACACCGCCAGGGTCCCACCGTAAAGGCCCGTCAGCGTGAGGCTGGCCATGCGGTTCACGGTATCGCCGGTGGCGCCCAGCGTGCACGCCACCGTGTCGCTGAAGGTCAACGTCGCCGAGCCGGCGAGCGTCGCGGTCCCGATCGAGCAACCGTCGAACGTTCGCGTGCGGACGCCCGCGGCGCACGCGGAGAACGTCACGTCCGTACAGGAGGCGGCGTAGGCCGAGGGCATCACGGCGCCCAGCACGCGGCGCCACATCGGTCCCTTCAGCTCGTCCGGCGTGCGCAGGATCGGCAACCCCGGCAGCATCGCCGTGGCCGCGCCGCCGTTGGCCGACTCATCGGCGCTGGCCATCACCTCGCCGACCGAGGCGCCGATTTGCCCCTGATCGTCCAGGCCCTTCCGGCAACCGCCCGCCAGCGCCGCCACCGCGGCCAGAAACACCATCGACATCGAACCGCTCTGCGTGATCATGGATGCTCCTTGGACCAATCCCCGCTCCGGCGTCATCGGAGGATCGGCCGATCGAATTGAGACGAAGTTGAGCCGGGTCACACATTTCGGGCCCAACGGGCGCACCTGCCCCGTCGTTCACCCAAACAGACCCCTCACCCGCGAAAATCTGAAAGCGCTAAAACTCGAACTTGCCGAAGGCACCCAGGTCCTTGAAGGCCTCGACGAGGCGGGCGGTGATCCCCTTCTCGCCGATGTTCACCCAGCCCCGCGGATCGATGTACTTCTTGTTGGGCTTGTCGGGACCTTCCGGGTTGCCGATCTGCGAGTGCAGGTATGCGCCCTTGTCGTCCATGAACTGCTTGATCGGGTGGGTGAAGGCCCACTGCGTGTCGGTGTCGATGTTCATCTTCACCACGCCGTAGGAAACCGCCTCGCGGATCTCTTCTTGCGAGGAGCCCGAGCCGCCGTGAAAGACGAAGTTCACTGGCTTCGGACCGGTCTTGCGCTGCTCCTGAATGAACTTCTGCGAATCGCGCAGGATGGTCGGCTTGAGCTTGACGTTGCCGGCGGCGTAGACGCCGTGGGTGTTGCCGAAGGCGGCGGCCACGGTGAAGCTGCCCAGCGCGCCCAGCGTGTCGTATGCCTTGAGCACGTCCTCCGGGCTCGTGTAGAGCTTGTCGTGCTCGACGCCGGAGTTGTCGACGCCGTCCTCTTCGCCGCCCGTTATGCCGAGCTCGATCTCCAGCGTCATGTTCATCTTGGCGATGCGCGCCAGCGTCCGGGCGCTGATCTCGATGTTCTCGGCCAGCGGCTGCTCCGACAGATCCAGCATGTGCGAGCTGAAGAGCGGCTCGCCGTTGCGCGCGAAATACTCCTCGCCCGCCGCGATGACGCCGTCGACCCAGGGAAGAATCTTCTTGGCGCAGTGATCGGTGTGGAGCACGACCGGAACGCCGTAGACCTTGGCCAGCGTCCGCACGTGAAGCGCGCCGGCGATGGCACCTGCGATCGAGGCCTGCTGCGCGGAATTGTCGAGCGACTTGCCACCGTAGAACTGCGCGCCGGTGTGCGAGAACTGGATGATGATCGGTGCCTTGGCCTCCTTGGCGGCCGCCATGGCGGCGTTCGCCGAGCTCGATCCGATCGCGTTCACAGACGGCAGCGCCGCCTCGGCTTCCTTGCAATAGGCGAACAGCTCTTTGAGAGCGTTGCCGGTCACGACCCCGGGTTTCAGCTGCATGGTTCCCATTGGCGCGGCAGCATAGTACGGACGACGGCGCTTTTCGACCGCGACGCGGGTAAGATCAGCGACGGCGGAGCGACCGCAGCAGGGAAAGCGGGTGGAGCACCCGATGGAGGTCGACCCGGCTCACCGGTCGGGGCCCCGCCCGCCGCCAGGGGACGCCGCCGCCAAGGGCCGCGACCGGGCTCTGGCCGGGCAGGTAGAAGAAATCGGACGGGAAGAGGCCGATAGGCAAGCTGCCGTCGGAGAGCCGCTGCGCGAGGAGCGCGGTTCGCGCCGACGCCGGGTCGAAGGGCGCCGGCACCGGCGCGGTCAAAGAGATCTGGCGAACGACGATGGGCGAGGCGAAGCTGGTGCCGTCGACGGGAATGAGCCAGTCGCCCGCGTAAGGCGCCACGATCGACTCGCCCGGCGCAAAGACGTCGACGCAGGCGCCGAAGTCCGAGAACACGCTCCGGACCTGGAGCGTGTCGGTGCTTCCCACCAGCAGCGACCGCGGGTCGCCGAGATCGCAGGAGAGCGAATCGGCGCCGCTGTCGATCTCGACGCCGTCGTTTCCGGCCGCCTGGACGGTGAGCAGCGGCGGACCGGCAATGGTCGCCGCGTGCGCGAGGCCGGCCCGGTTCAGGAGCGTGAAATAGGCGGACAGGTCGACGGGGGCGGGACAGTTGCTGCTCGCCTGCAGCATCTCCAGCGTCTCCCGCGACGAGGAGCCGAAGCTCTCGTTGACGAGGCCGACGTCGTACTGAGTCTGCGCGGCCGCGATGTCGCTGTCGAGCTGGACCGGCTGGCTCACCCACGCCGCGTACACCTCCGGATCGGAGAAGAGCTGGACCGCCTGGTCGATGTCCGACTGCACGAAGCAGGTAAACGAGCTCTGCGCGGCCGCCTCGGACTCGAGCTGCCGCTCCACCAGCACCAGCCGGACGCTCGGGTTTTCGTGGACGACGGTGCCGGCCGTCGAGGTGCCGTGGTAGGGGAACGCCTGAAAGTCGGGCGCGTCGAACGCCGTCATCAAGGCGGCGACCTCGGCCGCGGTGAACGCGTCGCCGGCGAGCCGATTGGCGCGGATCATGGCGTTCCAGCGCCCGCGAAACTGGGCGATCGAGGGAAGCGGATCCGGCTTGGCGCCAATCCCGGCGGTCAAATGACAGCTGTCGTCGGGAGTGCCGAGTGCGGTGAGCAGGGCCTGCTTCATCTGGTCGAAGGACCCGCCCGCGTCGACGTTCCCCGCGTCGGCGCTCCCCGCGTCGGCGCTCCCCGCGTCGGCGGAAACGGCGGCGTCCGCCCCGGCCGTCGGCTCGTCGGCGCAGGTTTCGGTGTAGGCCGCCGCGACCCGGCCGTGCAGCTCGCTCACCGACAGATCGAACCCCTCGTCGATCACCATCACGTTCTGCTGCTGGCTGGAGCTGGCCGGCACCAGGGACAAGCCACTGCCCCCGCCACAGCCGACCAGCGCCAGGACACCGACCAGGCTGAAGGACACCGACGCGATCCGCGAGCGAAGCATGCGTCCTCCGTCCTTCAACCCGATCTTGCGTTCAACCCGGACGAACGTCAAACGACGGCGATCACGCCCCGGCTCTTCTCATTCGGCGAGGAGCACGAACGGCCGGTTGGGCTCCGGCGCCCAGACATCCCGGTTGAGATGCACGAAGCGGTGCAGCCGCGCGAAGCCGTGTGGCGTGAGCGCGCCCAACACCAGCGCGAAGCGGCCGGGCGATCTGGGATCGGGAACCACCGCGCGGTAGGCGCGATCCCCGAGCGGGCGGGCATCGGGCAGCGGCACCGGTAGGTCCCGCGCCAGGGCGTTGAGCGGCGCGGCACCCACCAGAACCAGGTTGAAGCGCCCGCGGTCCTCGGGCGTCACCTCGCGATCGGCCTTGACGGGGAACCGCGCGGCGACCATCGGTCCCCAGTCGGCCAGCGCGGCGGCCAGCGCCCGCGCGGCGGCTACCGCGTCGGGCGGACCGCTCGTCCCATAGACGTAGAGGTGCGGGTGCTCGCGCGGGACGCTCTTGCCGCACAGACCGGGGATGGCCTGGCCCGGCGGCGGGGTCGCCGGCGCCGTCTTGGGCGCCGCCGGATCGCGTCTGATCGCGGCCAGCGTACGCAAGAGCGCGGCGTCCTTGTAGGCCGGAACCCAAGCGGCGTGGCCGACGCCCGGGTATTCCGTGTAGCGGACGTTCTTCCCGAGCCAGCCGAGCGCGCGATACCGCTCGACCATCCGCCGCGAGTCGGCGACCGGCACCGTCGGGTCCTTGTCCCCATGAAAGATCAGCACCTGCAGGTGCGCTGCGTTCTCGGCGATCGCGGGCGGCGACAGCGAATCGAGGAGGGGCAGATCATAGAGCGCCGCGTCCGGCGGGTGGATCATGCGCCGGTAGTCGCTGATCCCACAGACCGGGGCCAGCGCCGCGAACAGCTCCGGGTGGCGCAGACCGATCTGCCAGGTGCCGCCGCCCCCCATGGACAACCCGGTCAAAGTGATTCGGTCGGGGTCGACGTGGTACGCGCGCCGCACATCGGCGAGGACGCGCAGGACGTCTTCGCCGCCGAGGCCGTCGTAGCCCATCAGCTCGCCGCGGCCGTAGGGAGAGACCACCAGCGCCGGCAGGTCGGGCAGCGGCAGCTCGTTCCGCGAGGCCTCCGCGTCGGACTCGCCGGGGCGGTTGTCGAGACCGAACACCCGGCGCAGATTGTGCCGATGATCGGACAGCGCGCCGTGCAGCGCGACCACCAGCGGCCACGGCTTGCGCGGATCGTACCCGCGCGGCACGTAGAGCGCATAGGGCTGAAGCGTCCCGTCCCAGTCGGCCCGGTAGGCCTTCACCATCTCGCCGGTCGCTGAGCGGTATGGATCCTCGCCGGCCGCGACGCGATCGGCGTAGGCGCGGGCCGTCTGGAGGGTCTTGCGCACGAAATCCCAATCGCGCGCGGGAGCCGTGACGCTGGCTCGGCGCAGATCGGCATCCTCCAGCAGACGCTCGATCGACGGCAGCGTCACCTCGCGCAGGATCTCCGACCCCGCGGCCGTGCGGGCGCGCGCGACAGAGATCGCGGCGACGGCGGCCTCACGCAAGGGCGCCACCTCCGCGTCCGATGAGATCGGCGGTTTGGGCTCGGCCGCCTGCGCTTCGATCGCCACCATCGCAACGACCCAGGCCGCGCCCCATCTCGGTGCCGGCGCCCTCATCGGTGGGGGTGGAAGAACGGCGTGCGCTTGGGTGGCGCCCGCTTCTTGAGCGTCACCGCGATCTTGCGGTCCTTGGTGCTGTGCACCGAAACCTTGCGCGTCGCCGGCTCGAAGCCGCGCTTGACCAGGACGACCTCGTAGGTGTTGCCGGTCTTGAAATGGAGGCTGATCGGCGTGCGACCGAGGACCCGGGCCTTGGTCCGGACGACGGCGCCGCTCGGCGCACTGGTGAAGCGCAATACGGCGGTCTCGACCCGGGGGACGTCGGCCGCCGCCTTGACCGCGGCGGGGTGCGACTTGCCCGCGGGTGGCGCCTTGCCCGCCGCGCCGGTCTCGGCGTCGTCCTCGCCGATGACCGCGTTCTCGGCATTCGGCACCGCGTTGCGGAGCAGCGCCTCTTCGTCGGGCTCATCGTCGTCCGCCGCGGCGGATTTCTTTTCGGCCGCGGGCGGCGCTTCGGCGATCTCGGGATGGGCGTCCGGCGCCCCCGCGGCTGCCGCGGGCGACGGCGTCGTCGCGGCGTCGGTCACCGCCGCCTGATGGATGGGGGAAGCGGCCGGGGGAGGCACCGGCGGGGGCTGAAGCGTCTTCGAGGCCGTCGGTGAATCCGGAGCCGGCGTGGGGATCGGCGCGGCCGGCGCCGCGACCACCGGGCGCCGGTCGGACGCGGCGTCGTTGCCGAGCCCGAGCGCGCTCATCACCCCCTGCCGCTGGGCCCATCCGCTGACGTAGTGAAATCCGACCACCGCTCCCACCGCCCCCAGCACCAGGCCCATCCAGAACCCGCTGCCGTGCCGCCGGCCCGACGCGGTCTTGCTCGGCTTGGCGATCTCCGCCGTGGAGCCGCCCTTGGGGGGCTCGGCTTTCGGATCGCCTTTCGGATTGGCCTTGAGCTCCGGCGCCGGCGATCGCGCGCGCGCCCCCTCGGTCTGGCCGCCCGATACTTCCAGGTCGCCGAGCTCGAACGACGTCCCGGCCGAAAGGTCGGTTCCCATGACGTCCTTGACCACGCCGCTCTCGTCGCGGCGTTGCTTGCCGATCGAAGGGGCCTCGTCGCGTCGACCGAGCTGCTCGAGCCAGGCCTTGAGCTCCGTCTGCCCAGCCGACTGGAACTCCGTCCGCAGCACCCGCTCGACGTCGGCCAGCATCTCCTCGGCGGTCTGATAGCGCTCGCTGGGCGGCAGGCGCATCGCCCGCAGGATGATGCCCGACACCGATTCGGTCATGGTCGGCTTGACCTCGCGCGGCGGCACGAACTCCGCCTTTTGGACCCGCAGCAGCGACTCCAGGTCGTTGTTGGCCTCGAACGGCAGACGGTCGGTCATCGTGCGATACAGCAACGATCCGACCGAGAAGATATCCGACCGGCGGTCGACCGCGCCCCCCAGCGCCTGTTCCGGGGACATGTACGCGACCTTGCCCTTGATGACGCCGGCCGCGGTCTGCTCGCGTTTGCGCTGCGCCTTGGCGATGCCGAAGTCGGCGACCTTGACCTCCCCCTCCCCGCTCAAAAGGACGTTGTTGGGGCTGATGTCGCGGTGGACGATCCCCAGCGGCTTGCCGTCGCGGGTCTTGCCGTGCGCGTAGGCGAGCCCGCGACAGACCGCGGCGACCACGTAGAGCCCCAGCGCGGCCGGCCAGACCATCCCGGCGGCGTGCGCGCGCTGAAGGACCTTCTCCAGATCCCAGCCGTCGACCAGCTCCAGCGCCAGGAAATAGCGGCCCGCCGCCACCCCCAGATCCAGGACCTGGACCACGTTGCCGTGCTGGAGGCTCATCGAGATGTGCGCCTCGTCGAGCAGCATGTTGCGGAACTGCGGATCGGCCGAGTACTGGGTGAGGATCCGCTTCAAGACCACGGGCTTCTCGAACCCCTCGGCACCATGCTGGATGGCCAGAAAGATCTCGGCCATCCCGCCGTCGGCCAACTTGCCCAGGATGGTGTACCGCCCGTGCGACGCCATTCGCGGCGGATAAGGTACCATTCCCCTCTTCTTCGCGCCCCCACCGAAACCGAGTCGCCACGCCGGTGGTGCCGAATGTTCGCGGTTCGCCTGGTTGTGGCCGAGGCTCCGGCCTAGTTGTGGCCGAGGATCCCGATGTGTAGACTTCTACACATGGCAACCAACCTGGCCATCGACGACCGACTCCTCAACGAGGCGCTTGCCGTCGGAGGCGAGCGGACGAAGAAGGATACCGTGACGCACGCGCTCGAGGAGTACGTTCAGCGCCGAAAGCAGGCTCGGATTCTCGACCTGTTCGGCAAGGTCGA
The DNA here is from genome assembly GCA_937889515.1 of uncultured Myxococcales bacterium. Taxonomy (GTDB): domain Bacteria; phylum Myxococcota_A; class Polyangia; order Fen-1088; family Fen-1088; genus JADGRB01. The sequence continues at coordinate 30,706 of CALAOV010000195.1, forward strand.
CTTCGATCCAAGGTACGACCACAAGCGGCAACGCCGCCGCCCGTGAACGTCGTCGTCGACACCTCGGTGTGGTCGCTCGCGCTTCGCAGACGGCGATCGTCGACCGCCGCCCACGCGCGGGAGTTGGCTGAGCTCATCGGGGAGGGTCGGGCGGCGCTCCTCGGACCAGTGAGACACGAGCTGCTGTCGGGTGTGCCCGACCAAAAGCACTACGAGACCCTGCGCGATCACCTGCGCGCCTTCCCGGACATCACTCTGGCGGCGGAGGACTACGAAGAAGCGGCGGCATTCTTCAACCGTTGCCGCGCCAGAGGCATCCAGGGCTCGAACACGGACTTTCTCATCTGCGCGGTGGCGGCGCGGCGCCGCTTGGGAATCCTGACGACGGACACCGACTTCACCTATTTCGCGAAGGTCCTCCCCATACACCTTCTTGCGCCTCGCCCGTCCGTGTCTGGCTGACGACTTCTTCAGCGGCGGATCCGGAGCCGACTCAAGGTTTCGGTAGACGCCCGCGCGACAGTGGAGTCTTGCGGGTAAGGGGCGTTTTGCGGGCCAGTGTCTTGCCCGGTTGGAGCGAGGTGCGACGGAGCGTCGAGGTTCTCGACCAACCCGATCGATCGGCGATGGCGGCCGGGGGCTCAGCCTCGGCCTGGCGCTCGGGCCGCACCGTCGGCGCCTTCATGAGGCGCGCGAAGACGCTCGCCAGCTCGCAGGTGATCGCCAGGGTTGGCTCGATCGCCCGCGACAGGAGCGCCGGGGCAAAGTCGCCGCCCTGCGGATCGGCCGACAGGACCAGCTTGAACCCCGGACAATGGACCACGAAGCAGTCGCCCCGACCGGCGATCGATGGACCCGACGTGACCCGTACCCCTTCGAGCTTCGCCAGCGTTCGGGCCAGATCGGTGAGCGTGGCGCTCCCCAGAGAAATGCGCAGGCTCAGCATGCCTCCCGCCATTCCCTGCAAGGTGACTGGGTACCCGGCAATCGTCGGTGGCATGGGCACGAACTATACGCATGTTCAGGTATCGGTCAAGCTTTCGTCCCATCGGGCGCTCTGCCCCGAAGCACGCGTGATCTTTGCGCAAGTCGGGCGATGCGGGATGTTCTTCGTCGTTCTCGCTAGTATCATTTGCGGATGCTGAAGCTCTACGCGCGCCTCGCCGGGAAATCCGTGCGGCTGGCGCTGCGCGGGTGGCCCGCCGCCGTCGCGCTGCTGGTCTACGCGCTGGCTTTTCAGCTGGCGCAGGGCCTGCTCGGACAGCTCGGTGTGGTCGGCGGATTCATGACCGGGTTCATCATCGCCTTTCTGATCTCGAGCTATCTCCATCTCTTGTCGCTGGTGGTGGGCGGGCGCCCGATCCGCCTGGCCGACTTCCGTGAGAGCTTCGGCGCGCGCTTCTGGGACGTCGTGAGCGTGCTGTTCGCGCTGTGGATCATCGAGCTCGGCGTGGGCTTCCTGACCTCGGGCGCCGGCGAGCGCGGCGAGATCGTGATGGTCCTGGTCGGGCTCGCGATGGCGGTCTTCTTCAACCCGGTGCCCGAGCTCATCTACCTGGGCCAGGGGCGTGTCCGCTCGTTCGCGCTGCTGGGCGAGGCCGGCCGGTTCATCTCGGCGCACTGGCCGGAGTGGCTGGGACCGAACGCGCTCATCGCGGCGCTGATCCTGGCGCCGAGCGGCCTCCTGCAAGGCGGACCGGTGGCCGCGCGGATCCTGAGCATGCAGGCGCTCTTCTCGATGCAAGGTCTGGTCGTCACCGTCCTGGTCATTCCGACCTGGCTCAAACCGATCATGCTGATCTTCATCACCTGGGCGATGGTGTTTCGCGGCTTGCTCTTCGTGGAGCTCGCGACCGGCAAGAACCGCCGAATGCGCCAGTGGTCTGCCTAGTGGCGACCGATCGCTTCGGGATCGACGACTGCTACTACGACGCGCGCGGCGTCGAGCATGCCACCACGCCCGAGACGCGCGCAGCGCTGAGCGCGGCCATGGGCGTCGGCGCCGACGCGCCGGGCAGCGGCGCCCCGCCCCCGGTGCGCGTCCTACTTCCGGGCGGCGATCGGGCGTTCCCCGGTGGCGCCGATCTGACGCTCGAGGATGGCAGCCAGCGGACCGTCGACGGCGAGCTTCCGAGCGATCTGCCCGACGGCTATCACCAGCTCTTTCCGCGCGGCGGTGGCGAGACGCTGCTCATCGTCAGCCCGGGACGCTGCTTTCTGCCAGACGATTTTTCGACCTGGGGCTTCGCGGCGCAGGTCTACGCCGCCCGCTCGCGCGGCAGCTGGGGGATCGGCGATCTGGTCGATCTGGCGCGCCTCGGACGCTGGACCCGGCGCCTCGGCGGCGGCGTCGTGATGGTGAACCCATTCTGCGCGGCGACCCCGGTCCCGCCCATCGAGCCGAGCCCCTATTATCCGTCGAGCCGCCGCTTCGCCAACCCGATCTTCCTGCGCGTCGAGGAGGTGCCCGGCTGGGATGACCTCGACGCCCGGCGGCGCGAGCAGCTGGCCGGCGCCGGGCAGGCGCTCAACGCGCGGCGCCTCATCGATCGCGACGCCATCTTCCGACTCAAGATGGAGGCGCTGGAGGCGATCTTCGCGGGCTTCGAGGGCGAGACCGGGTTCGACTGGTACCGCTCCGGGCAAGGGCAGGCCCTGACGGACTTCGCGACCTACTGCGCGCTGGCCGAGCGCCACGGCAAGGACTGGCGCCGGTGGCCGGCCGAAGTCCGGCGCGCCGACAGCGCCGGCACCGCCGCGTTCCGGGTGGCCCACCGGGAGCGCATCAATTTTCACGCCTGGCTGCAGTGGCAGATCGATACCCAGTGCGAACAGGCGGCGCAGACCATCGCGATCCTCAACGATCTGCCGATCGGTCTCGACATCGCGGGCGCCGACGCCTGGTGCTGGCAGGATCTGCTGGTCCGCGACGTGTCGGTGGGCGCGCCGCCCGACGAATTCAACGCCAACGGGCAGGACTGGGGACTGACGCCATTCATCCCGCTGCGCCTGCGCGAGGCCCGCTATCGGCCGTTCATCGAAACCATCCGGGCCATGATGCGCAACGCGGGTGGGTTGCGCATCGACCACGTCATGGGCCTCTTCCGCCTGTTCTGGATTCCGCACGCGCTCGGGACCAAGGCCGGGGCCTACGTGCGCGGGCGGGCCGAGGACCTGCTGGCCATCGTGGCGCTCGAGAGCCAGCGCGCGCGCGCCGTCGTCGTCGGCGAGGACCTCGGCACGGTCGAGCCGGGCGTTCGCGAACATCTGGCCGACCACCGCATGCTCTCCTATCGGCTGCTCTACTTCGAACCGATGCCGCCCGCGGCGTTTCCCGAGCTGGCGCTCTCCAGCGTCACCACCCACGATCTGCCGACCATCGCCGGTCTGTGGACGGGCGCCGACGCGGCCGCGCAAAAAAAAATCGGCATCGACCCCAACGAAGCCGGGACCAAGGCGCTGCGCGACAAGCTCTGCGATTTCGGCGGCGCGACCGCCGACGCCTCCGCCGAGGCAGCCATCGAATCGACCTATCGCGCGCTCGGCAAGGCGCCCTCGCGCATCCTGCTCGCGACGCTCGACGACGCCGTGGCGGAGACCGAGCGCCCCAACCTGCCGGGGACCGTCTCCGAGCGGCCGAACTGGTCGATTGCCCTCGAAAGGCCCTTGGAAGAGATCGAAGAATTGGAGCTGCCCCGGCGCATCGCGCGCGCGCTCACCCGCGGCTGACGGGCGGCCCCGCGCCGCCGTAGGTAACCAGAGTTATCATCGTTCCATGATTTCAGGCCCCCGCTCCATCGATTCGGTCTCCCGGGTGCTCGGCGCACCGGTGGTCTTCGCCCTGGCCCTGGCCGTGGGCTGCGCGGGCAAGGGCGACGGGACCGCGGGGGCGGCCGGGGCTGCGGGAAGCGCGTCCACCGGAAAAGCCGGGGCGGGTGGCACTTCTGCGGGCGGCAGCGCCGGCGGCGCGGTGGGCGCCGCCGGGAACGGAGCCGCCGGGTCCGGCACGACGGGCAGCGCCGGGACGACGGGCAGCGCCGGAACGACGGGCGCCGCAGGCACGACGGGTACTGCCGGGACGACGGGCGCCGCGGGCACCACCGGCAGCGCGGGGACGGCTGGCCACGCCGGAACGACCGGCGGCGCCGGGACTGGCGGTAGCGCGGGGACGACCGGCGGCGGGGGAACCACCGGGGGCGTGGGGAATCCGTGCGCGACGCGGGCGGGGCTGATCTTCTGCGACACCTTCGAGGCCGCGACCTCTACGACGCCGCCCGCCCCCTGGGCGACGACGGGAACGGTCACCGTCGACAGCACGACCGCCGCCCACAGCGGCAAGAAATCCATTCACATCGGCGACACCACCAACGACTACGACACGCTCCTGGTCCTGCACGACGCCGCGGTCCTGCCGGCGCCGGGCGGGCGGTTCTACGTGCGGGTCTTCATGCAGATCTCCATGCCGATGAGCGCCCAGCACAACACCTTCATCCTGTCGGACCTGTTCGCCGCGCAGGGGAGCGGTAATGCCCTCCGTCTCGGCGAAGACGACAACATGCTGATGTTCACGCTCATGGGCGACACGCACGCCGCGCTTTCGAACGCCAACTACTACAACGACGGCAAGCCCGGCATCCAGTTCACGCCGGGCGCCTGGACCTGCCTCGAGCTCTTGCTCGACTCCAAGAAACCCGAGATCGACGTGTGGGTGGGCGGCGTCGAGGTCCCGGACCTTCACCACACCGACTTTCCGATCGACGACTACGACAATCTCCGGTTCGGCTTCGAAAAATATGCCGGCCCCGCGATGGACATCTGGTACGACGACATCGCCGTCGGGACGCAGCCGATCGGCTGCAACTGACCTTGCGCTATCATGCCCGCCGTGAGCCTGGACGAAGCCGTCGAAATAGCTGACTACGACCCCCACCTCGCCGGGCGCTTCCGGGGTGAGCGCGATCGCCTGCGCCTCGGCCTGGCGACCGCGACGCTCCGGTTCGAGCACATCGGGTCGACCGCCGTACCGGGCCTCCGCGGCAGGCCGATCGTCGATCTGATGCTGGGTGGGCCGCCCGCGGCCTGGACCGTCCTCTCCGAGCTGCGCGCGCGCCTGATCGCGCTCGGCTACGATGACCTCGGGGAGGCCGGCGTGCCCGGGCGGATCTATTTCCGCGGCCGGGCGCTGCGGGCCTTCAACGTCGCGCTGGTCGAGCTCGACGGGACCGCCTGGCGTGAAAACATCTTGCTGCGCGATTTTCTGCGCGCACACCCGGGGGAGGCCGCCACCTACGCCGAGGCCAAGCGGGCGGCGGTCGCGGGCGGCGCCACCACGCTGCTGGCCTACTCGGCGGCCAAGGCGCCCGCGCTGGCCGCCCTCACCGAAAAAGCCCGCGCCTGGCGGGCGGCCCGCTGACCATTTCCAACGCCCCGCCCGCCGTGCCGCGCCTCCTGCTTTTTTATCACTTCTTCCACCCCGACGACGTCGTGAGCGCGCGGCTCTATAGCGACCTCGCCGAGGAGCAGCAGCGGCGGGGGTGGGAGGTCACGGTGGTGACCAGCAACCGGCTGTGGCGCGATCCACACGCCGAGCTGCCGCGTCAGGAGAGCTGGAACGGCATCCAGATCCACCGGGTGTACCGCCCGCCCTGGGATCAGGCGCGGCCGATCGAACGGCTCGCCAATAGTGGCTGGATGGTGGGCGCCTGGCTGCGCCGCGCGCGCGATCTCGGCAGCTTCGACGCCATCGTGATCGGCTCGGACCCCGCCTTCGCGGCCTTGCTCGCGCTGGGGCTGCGTCCCCTGCAGCCGCGCGCAGCGATCGTGCACTGGTGCTTCGACCTGTACCCCGAGATTCTCACCGCGGAGGGCGGACGCGCCGTGGAGGTCCTGGGACCGATCGCGCGCGGGCTCATGGGCCTGGCCTACCGGCGATTCGACGCGCTCATCGACCTCGGCCCCCGCATGCGCGAGCGGCTGGGGGACTACCGCAGCGGCGTCCATCAGGAAACGATGGTCCCCTGGGCGCTCACCGAAACGGAGGCGCCCGCGCCCGTCGACGCCACCGCGCGCGCCACGCTCTTTCCCCGCGCGAAGCTGGCGCTGCTCTATTCGGGAACGATGGGGCGCGCGCACGACTTCGACCTATTTCTGCGGCTGGCGCGGGCCTGTCGCGCCCGATCGGGCGACGCGGTGTCGGTCTGCTTCGCGGCCCGCGGCAACCGCGCCGACGAGCTGCGCCGCGCGGTCGGGCCCGACGACCACAACGTGGCCTTCGCGCCGTTCGCCGACGAGGCGGCGCTCCCCGCTCGCCTCGCGGCGGCGGACCTGCACCTGATCAGCCTGCGCGCCGACTGGGCCGGGGTGGTGGTCCCCTCGAAATTCTTTGCCTCGCTCGCGATCGGGCGACCCGTGATCTACGCGGGGCCCGCGGACTCCGAGATCGCGCAGTGGATCGCCGAGCACGACCTCGGCATTCATCTCACCGAGGAGACCATCGACGATGCCGCCGGCAAGCTGCAGCGGCTCATCGACAATCCCGCGGCGATCGCACGCTGGCAGGACAACGCGCTCGCCGTCTATCGGCGCGAGTGGTCGAAGCGGGTGACCTGCGACCGCTGGGATACCCGCTTGCGCGAGCTCGCGTCGCTACGAGCGCAGTAGCCGATCGAGGTTCTCCTTCTCCCAGGCGCAAGCGCGCTGGTAGTCGGGGAACTGCCGCTCCTCGGCCAGGAAGGCCGGCGTGTGAAAGCGCCGGCGGCCGTTCTCCCGCAGGACCTCGTGCTTGCCGTGTAGCATCTCATGAAAGACGATCCAGGCCACGAAGTAGTCTGGCACGGAGTCGTGGTCCAGCACCGGGTGAATGCGGATGATGCGGTCCTCGACCGCGAAGCTCCCCATCTTGATCGATCGACGCCGCTTTCCGCGCGCCGCATCCGGCCCCCAGGTGATGCGCGCCTCCAGCCCGCCGCCGAAATGCGCGACGTTGAGCCGGCCGAAGATCGCCTGCAGATCGTGATAGCGACCGGTGGTGCGCAGGGTCAGATTGCGCGGGCGGCGCGTCTGCTGGCGAATGATGTGCTGGTGTTGCTCGATGAACTCGCCCAGCAACGTCGACGCCCGCCGGTCGTTGTGCACCACGTAGCGGGCCAGCGCGCGCACCACCCGCGGCTCGGCGCCCACGAACATCTGGTGCAGGCGGAGCCGGTAGCCGTCCGACTTCCGGCGCACCGAGATCATGCTGTAGTGGTTGTTGGTGAGACGCAGCTCCAGCGTCTTGCCCGGGGGCAAGTAGAGCGCCAGCCCGGCAGCCATCCGGTCGGTGGTCTCCTCGAGCGTTGGCGTGAGGCGCACCTGGCGCGCGGCGGCCGCCCGGCGCAAAGCGCGCTGGGAGCGACTGCCGACCACGGCGGGTGCCGCGGCATCTGAGCCGCCGAACGGTAAAGAGAGCTGGTGGGTGCGAGATGTGGGAGCGTCAAACAGCGAACTAGGCGGAGGATGCTTCAAGTTGCCCTCTCTATCAGCATGCTCCCTCGGTAAGAGCCCGGAAAGCCTATCAACCGTCGCGCTCGGGCGCAAAATACGTACGTGTCCGCCATTATTTGACTTTATCTGTGAATAACTGATACGGGCCGGCTCGTTTTCGAGCAGCTCGGCCGTTCTTTCGCGCCGATCGCGGCGCGCGAGCGAGCTTCGCAACTGGAACGCGCCGCGGACCGACAAAGTGCGCATGCGAGGCGATTTCGAACGCTCGGGGGCCTTCAGCGCAATCATCGGGGACGATCCCGGATTGCGCGCGGCGCTGGCACGCACCGCGCTGGTGGCCCCCACCGGCACCCCGGTCCTGGTCACTGGCGAGAGCGGGACCGGCAAGGAGCTGCTGGCGCGCGCGCTGCACGATCTGGGACCGAATCCGACCGGCCCGTTCGTCGCCGTCAACTGCGGTGCGCTCCCGCGGGAGCTGGCGGAGAGCGAGCTCTTCGGGCACGAGCGTGGCGCCTTCACCGGCGCGGCCGCGCGCCGAGCCGGGTGGTTCGAGGAGGCCTCGGGGGGAACGCTGGTCCTCGACGAGATCGGGGAGCTGCCGCTCGATCTGCAGCCCAAGCTCCTGCGCGTCCTCGAATCCGGGAGGCTGCGGCGGGTGGGGGGCGCCGGCGAGATCGCGGTCCGGGTGCGCGTCGTCGCCATGACCTTGCGCGATCTGGAGGGCGAGGTGCAACGCCGCACCTTTCGTCCCGACCTTTACTATCGACTGGCCGGCATCTGCGTACGGCTACCGCCGCTGCGCGAGCGGCGGGGCGACATCGCCGGATTGGCCGAGCATTTTCTGCGCGAGATTGAACCGGAGGTGGGAGAGCGCCAGCTCGAGGCGATCGCGCTGGCCACGCTTACGGCCGCCGACTGGCCGGGCAACGTTCGCGAGCTGCGCAACGTGATCCGACGGGCGGCCATCCTCACCAGTGGGCGAGCGGACGGGCGAATCGGAGCCGATGCGCTCGAGCTGCCGCCAGTCGCCCCGTTTCGTCTGGCCGACGCGGGCGCCCCGCTCGAGAATTGCACGGCGTCGATCGCCGCATCGCCGTCGGCCGACGACGCCATCCGGATCGACGGTCGCACCTTCGACCAGATCGAGCGCGAGGTGTTCTCCTGGGCCCTTCGTCGCAACGCCGGTAGCCGTCGCCGCGCGGCGCGCGCGCTAGACGTCGCGCGCTCCACCTTCTGCGACAAGGTCCGCCGCTACTGCCTTTGAACGGCGGGCTACGGTGGCGGCGCCACCGCCGCCTCCGGAGGCGGAGGCGGAGGCGGAGGCGGAGGCGGTGGCGGAGGCGGTGGTTGCTCGGCCGGGGCAGGCGCACCGGCTTCCGCGACGACCGGCGGCGAACCGTTTCCGTGCCAGCCTCCGGGCGGCGGATTTCCCGGCGGCGGGG
>CALAOV010000196.1 GCA_937889515.1 uncultured Myxococcales bacterium
CCCCCGCCGGTCCCGGACAGCCCCCCCGCCCCACCGCCGCCGGTGGAGGTCATGCCCCCCGCCCCACCGCTTCCCATCCCGGCCGCGCCGCCTCGCCCGGAAGCGCCCCCGGAACCGCCACCTCCGGTTCCAGTCACGCCTCCGGTCCCGGTCACGCCTCCGGTTGTCACGCCTCCGGTCCCGGTCACGCCTCCGGTCCCGGTCGCACCTCCCGTTACGCTGCCACCCGAGCCGCCCTTTCCGGTGACACCTTGGCCGCCAGTCGAGGTGCCAGCGGTGCCGCCGGTCGCCGCTGCACCGCTGGTCCCCCCCGACGAGCTCGAGCTGCCGGTCCCGCCACATCCAGCCAGCAACAGGATCAGCATGACGCCGAGCGCCAGCGTTTTCGCGCCGCTCATCATTGCGACCTCCAAGGAGAGAGAACACCGATCGATCTTCACCTCCTCAACTGCCGCGAAGGCGGCGGTTGTTACCTGGAGAATTGCGTGAGCCGTCATCGATCGGCTGATCCTCTTCTACACACAAGGTCGAACCGCGACAGTAGGAGGATGGGTGAAGCACTAGCTTCTACGAAGGGGGCCTCGCATGCGTTGTCCATACTCGAATCGTCTCTTGCGACCGATGGCTGGCCTTGCTTTGGCGAGCTGGCTTTTCGCGGCTTGCGCGAACGACGGTATGCCGGAGAACGGGACCGGGGGGGGCGGCAGCGGGGGGGCCAGCACCGGGGGAGACAAAGGAAGCGGCGGATCGGCTAGCGGGAGCGGCGGCAGCGGCGGTGTCCTGGGGAGCGGGGGTCGCGGTTCGGGGGGGGCCGCCCCCGCGGGAGGCACAACCGGAACGGGCGCTATCACTGGCTCGGGCGGAAGCGGCTCGGGCGGAACAATCGCCACCGGCGGCGCAACTGGCAGCGGGGGTGTATCCGGCTCGGGGGGTGCGGCGGCCGCTGGGGGCATGGCTGGCACCGGCGGGAGGGGCGCCGGCGGTGCCTCCGGGACCGGCGGCGGAACGGCCGGCGCGGGAGCGACAGGCGGAACGACCGGAAGCGGGACGTGCGGGGGCGGAGCCGCCCAATCGTCGGACATCACGATCAACGAATCGAGCCTGCAGCAGAAGATCACCGGCTTCGGCGTCTCCTCCGCCTGGGCGGGTAGCTACGCCAACGCGTCGGACCCCGACTATCTCTGGTCCACCACGACGGGGGCCGGGTTGAGCTTGCTCCGCATCCGATATGGCGATGGGCTGGCGATTGCTCAGGCGGCCGTCAAGGCTGGGGTGACGGTTTGGATGACGCCTTGGGGGACCGGGACGAACGGGGCTACCGGCGGCAGCGACACCACGACGCAAACCAACGCCAACGGCTGCAAAACCAGCGTTCCCGTGCTCACGAACCCACAAGACCTGGCGAATACTCTCGCCAGTTACGTGCAGAAGGCGATGTCCCAGGGGGTGCCGCTCTACGCTGTGTCCGCTGAGAATGAGCCGGACAGCTGCGGGATAAACTCGACGACGTCGTACTCGGCTACCCAATTGGCCACCTGGATTGGCAGCTACCTCGGGCCCGCCATGGCCCCCTTGGGCGTGAAGGTCATGGGGCCCGAGACGCAGAATGCCTGCGGGTTCACGAGTTACTTCTCTGCCATTCAAAGCGACGCGGCCGCCTGGAGCTCCGTGGGCATCTTAGCGAGCCACGAATACGGGTGCGGCACGCTGCCTTCCGAGCCGTCCATCGCGGCCGCCAACAAGGAATACTGGGAGACTGAGGTCGACACCGGAACTGCCAGCGGCGACACGCCTGGCGATGGCATCGCCAGCGCCCTCTTGACGGTGCAAACGATGCACAATGACCTCACCAAGGCCAACCTCAACGCGTGGCACTACTGGTGGATGTATTGCAGCAATAACAGTGGCTGCCTCTACGACACGGGCACGAAGGTGTGGGCCAAGCGTCTGTGGGCCATGGGAAATTACTCGCGCTTCGTGCGGCCGGGATGGAAGCGGGTGGCCACCTCGGGAACGGCGCCTTCAGGCGTGCTCGTGAGCGCCTACATCAATCCAGCGAACAACGCGCTTTCGATCGTGGCGATCAACAGCAACACCTCCTCGAAAGATGTCTCGTTTTACGTCTCCGGCGCCGCGCCGTGCTCGCTCACGCCCTACGAGACGTCTGCCAGCAAGAATCTGGGCCAGGGCGCTGCCGTCACCGTCTCGCAGTCGCGCGTGACGGTGACGCTCAGCGCACAGAGCGTGACGACGTTCGTCGGAACGCCATAGAAGTTCCGTTACACGAAACGGCCCGGGCCGACAGATCGTTGACATGGCGAAGAAACACCTTGTGCTTTTAGGGCTGGCGACGGCCGTCGGGTCCGGACTCATTTTAATGGCGTGCGGCTCTGGGTCGGGCGGCCTGTCGGGCACGGGTGGGAACCCCGGGAGCGGTGGAGCGGTGGGCCCGGGCGGAATCTCCGGAACCGGGGGCGCGGGGGCGTCCTGCCCGAATGTGACCGCCTGCGGGGGGGACGTGGTCGGCCTATGGACGGTGACGTCCTCGTGTCTGAAGGTGAGCGGTAATCTCGACCCCTCGCTGGCTGGCGCGGGTTGCGCGTCCGCGCCGGTTACGGGGGACCTCCAGGTCAGCGGAACTTGGACCGCCGTCGGAAACGGGACGTTCACCGACAACACGATCACCACCGGCACCGAACAGTTCACGCTCGGGCCTTCCTGCTTGATCGTCTCGTCGACGCCCGTCAGCTGCGCCGGAGTGGCTGGCTTCATCCAGCTGCTGGGCTTTGCCTCGCTCACCTGCACGCCGGTGGCGGCCGGCGGTTGCAACTGCTCGGGGACCGTTCAGCAACCCGGCGGGTTGGGGCTCCTCTCGCCCGCGCCGTCGACGGACGGCAACTATACCACCGGCGCCAACACGCTCACGCTCACCGGCGACAGCGGCGACACGACGTACTCGTACTGCGCTTCGGGGAGCAAGCTGACGCTGACGCCCCAGAGCACGATACCCACCGTGACGGGCACCATCGTGTTGCAAGCCGGCGGCACGACGGGCACCGGCGGAACCGTCGGTACCGGCGGCACGACGGGCACGGGCGGCGCGACGGGCCCGGGGGGCGCGAGCGGGACTGGCGGACATCTCGGTTCGGGAGGTGCCGGCGGCGGCCAGGTCGGTTCAGGCGGCACGACGGGGACGGGTGGCAAAGCTGGCGCGGGGGGCGCAAATGGAACGGGCGGCGCGAGCGGCGCGAGCGGCCAGAGCGGAAAGGGGGGCTCGGGTGGGTCCGCCGGCGCGCCGGGGACGGGCGGCGGGGCGGGTTCCGGCGCCACCGCCGGACCGTGCGACATTTACGCGAAAGCGGGCAACCCTTGCGTCGCCGCGCACAGCACCGTGAGAGCGCTGTTTGGAGCCTACAGCGGAAAGCTGTACCAGGTCCGCAACGCGGCCGGGACGACCAAGGACATCCTCGCTCTGACGCCAGGTGGTTTCGCCGACGGCGGCTCACAGGACGCATTCTGTTCGGGAACGACGTGCGTCATCACCGCCGTCTACGACCAATCCGGCAAGGGGAACGACCTCTGGTACCAGGGGTCCACGATGGTACCGGGCTCGACGTCGAGCAGCCCGTCCAAGGCGACCACCGAGTCGCTGATGCTCAGCGGTCACAAGGCGTACTCGCTCTACATCAACCCGGGGAACAGCTACTGGGTCGACGCCTCGAAGTCGGGCATCGCCCTCGGCAGTCAGCCGGAGGGCCTGTACATGGTGACGAGCGGCAAGCACTACAACGGTGGCTGCTGCTTCGACTACGGAAACAGCGAGTCCGATCGGACGGCCGACGGAGCCGGCGCCATGGACGCCATCAATTTGAGCTCGATCTCCGCCTGGGGAACCGGGGCCGGGTCCGGTCCCTGGGTGATGGCCGATCTCGAGTACGGGGTCTTCGCCCAGAACAACACCAACAAGAACCAGAACGACCCGTCGCAGACGAGCACGTACGTCACCGCCGTTCTGAAGAACAACGGGACGACGGAGTTCGCGCTGCGGGGCGGCGACGCGACGTCCGGAGCGCTCGGAACGTACTACAAGGGCGCTCTACCGGGAGGGTGGAGCCCGATGAAGAAGCAGGGCGCTATCGTCCTCGGAAGCGGCGGCGACTGCTGCAAGCCCAGCGGCGGCGCCAACCAGAGCGACGGTACGTTCTACGAAGGATGCATCGTCACGGGCTACCCCGCGGATGCGACGGAAGACGCCGTCCAGGCGAACGTCGTCGCGGCCGGGTACGGCAAGTAGCGCATTCGCAGGCCGCGATTTCTGAAGGCGGCCGCGATCCCTCCCGACGGGTCTGTTGTCAGGGGAGATCAGTTCGCGGAGGATAGCGGGGGTGAAGGTCGTCTTCCCGCACCGACTCGTCCGCACAATCGCGCTGACGCTCGTCATCGTCGGTGCGTCGCGCGAGAGCCAGGCCCGAACCGTGGTCGTGACCACGCACCTGGACTACGCCGCCGCGCCAGAATGTCCGTCCGTCGCCAGCTTCGAGGCGGTCGTCACCGGACGGCTCGGCTACGACCCTTTTCGCGTCGACGCTCGGGATCGGGTCCTCGTCCGGATCGGACCCAGCGGTCGAGCGCTCGAGGGTCAAATCGAATGGCGGAACGTTGGCGGACGATCGATTGGAGAGCAAGCGTTCCCGTCCCGCACCGGCGACTGTGCCGAGCTGACACGGGCAATGGGGTTTGCCCTCGCGCTGCAGATCCAACTGATGGCGGCGACGGTCGAGGAGGCGGACTCGCCGCCGGCGGCGGCGCCGCTCCCCACCTTGGCCCCGAAGCTGACTCCCGCACCGGCGGCCACCGCTTCGCCTGCGGCGCAGCTGGCGAACGGTGCCGCCGAAGCGTCGGAGTCGCGGGCCCGCTGGCACGCCCCCGCGATGCTGGTGGGGGCGGGCGCAGCGGCGGGTCTTGGGCTGTCGGCGGACGTCGTGGGCCTCGGCCGTCTGTTCGCGACGGCGGCGTGGTCGCACGTCGCGGTCGAGCTCGCCGGGGAGGTCAGCATTCCGTCGACGACCCATCGCTCCGATGGGGCCGGCTTCTCTGGGGAGGAATTTCTGGCAAGCCTCGCGGGCTGCGGGGTGCTCTCCCCCTGGAGCGCGTGCGCCGTCGGCAAGGTCGGCGAGCTCCGGGTGGTCGGACAGGGGGTGGACGTGCCTCTGGCGGCTTCGGGCCTCATGATCCAAGCCGGCTTGCGGCTGGCGGCCTCGCACGCCCTCGGCCGCCGCACCTACATTGTCGCCCACGCCGATGGCCTCGGGCGATTGACACGAGCCACCATCACGCTGGACTCGGCGCCGGTCTGGACGGCCCCGCGGTTCGCGGGCGTGCTCGGGCTAGATGTCGCTTTCCGATTTCGATGAACAACCGCACGCGGCCGGACAGGTTAAAATAGCTGATGGGTTATCTACGACAGGTCCGCTCCGCCCCTCCCCCGGAGGAGACCGCGACGAGCTGCCTCGGGGTCTACGAAAGGGAGCTCGACTACCTTTTCGAGACCTTGCAGCGGCTCGGGGCGAGCCCACGCGAGATCGAAGATCTCGCGCAAGAGGTCTTCATGATCTTGCATCGGAACTGGCCCACCCTGGATCTCAGTCGCCCGCTCCGACCGTACATCTTCGGCGTCGCGTTCCGGATCGTCTGTGCGCACCGCCGGCGCAGGAACCGCGAGATCCCCTACGCGTACCTGGAGGCCGAGGACGACGCCCTGAGCCCGGAGGGATCGCTTCAGTCCAAGCAGTCGGTTCAGCTTCTCTTGGCCGCTCTCGATACGGTCCCCCTTCAGCGCCGCGCGGTCGTGATCATGCACGATCTCGACGGCTTCCCGATGGTGGAGGTCGCCGCCAAGCTGTCGCTCACCCGGTTTGGCGCCTACGCGAGGCTGCGAAAGGCGCGCAAGGAACTGGCATCGGCGTTGCGGCGATTGTTGCGGGAGGGGGTCAGGCGATGAGGCTTCGTGATCGGGAATTGGATCCAGAGTTGGAAGCGATCATGGAGCGCGGGCGGATTGCTCGGCCCGCGCCGGACGTGGTCCGCGCCCGGCTGCTCGCCCGCGCGCGTGCGGCCGTGGCGACCGCCGAGGTGTCGCCGCCACTTCCAGCGACGGCCATCCCACCCTCGATGTATGGCCGGCGGATCGCCCTCGCGGCGGCGGTGACTCTGGCGCTCGCCACGGCAGGTGCCGCCGCCGCGCTACACGCGCGCGCGACGCGCGCTCCCGAGCTCGGTCCGCCGGTGCGCCGGAGCCCGGACGCGCCGGCGGTTCGGGTTTCGATGCCACCGCTTCCGACGGACGAGCCCCCGTCTGCCCCGGTCTCGAGCTCGAGCTCGAGACCGGCGCGTCCACATCGATCGGTCTCGCCACAGGAATCGTACGCGGCGGAGCTACAGCTGCTCCAGGGCGCGCAGTCCCAATACACCCGCCGGGACTTCCAGGACGCCCTCGTGTTGCTCGCGGAACACGCTCACCGGTTCCCCAACGGACGCCTGGCCGAAGAGCGCGAGGCATTGCGGGTGAAATCGCTCGCCGGCGCCGGCCGCGGCGACGAAACGCGCCGCGCTCTCGCCGCTTTCGCGAGGCATTTCCCGCACAGCGCGCTCCTACCGCGGCTGCGGGAAACCGCCCGGACCGCGGAGGAATAAAGCGCGCCCGACTCGGGCGAAACCGTCATCGTTTCGATGTCGGCGTAGGCCGGATAGCACCACGAGGTCAAGCCGATCGGGTCGAGCTGCCCCTACTAGTAATCGTGGAGATCGGGCGCTACGCTTTCGCGCTTGGTCGATTTCGATGCGCTGTACCGACAGCACGCGCCCGCGATCACGGCGTCGCTTGCGCGCTCGTTCGGCGCGCGTCGCCTCGATCTGATCGAGCCCGCTGTTCACGAGGCTTTCGTCTCCGCGATCGAGAGCTGGCGTACGGACGTGCCCGAGCGCCCCGGTGCATGGCTGCAGGTCGCCGCGCGGCGTCGCGTGATCGACGCGATCCGGAGCGCGACCTGGATCGCACCGATTGAAGCGCTCGATGAGCTCGAGGCGCCCGCCGCCGTTCCCGATCGCGACGAAGATCTATTGAAGATGATATTCGTCTGCTGTCACCCGGCGATTCCGCTCGAGAGCGCGATCGCGCTCTCCCTGCGCACGCTGTGCGGCTTTCCGGTGCCTGCCCTCAGTCGCGCGTTGCGGCTGGACGAAGCCGCCGTAGAGAAGCGCCTCCAGCGCGCGCGTCAGGTGTTGCGGGAAGAGCACGTAGAGCTCGAGCTCGATGGGGCGCTCGACGGCGAGCTCGCCGTGCGGGTCGACGGCGTCCTGCGCACGCTCTACGTGCTGTTCCTCGAGGGCTACAGCGCTCATGCAGGCGATATCCAGATCGACGAGGATCTGTGCCGCACCGCGATCCGCCTGAACGGAATGTTGCTGGCGAGCGGGTTTGCGACGCCCCGCGGCCACGCGCTGCAGGCGTTGTTCTTGCTGCAGGCCGCCCGGCTGGCTTCGCGCGTCGACGCGGCCGGCGACCTCATCCCCCTCGATCGGCAGGAGCGCGCACGCTGGGACCGCGAGATGATCGCCGACGGGCTCGAGCATCTCGGACGCGCCGCGACGGGCGATGCCGTGTCACCGTTTCATCTCGAGGCCGGGATCGCGGCGTGCCACGCGCTCGCGGCGACCTACGCCGCAACCGATTGGCCGCAGATCGTCGCGCTTTACGACCAGCTGCTCGCGCTCACGCCTTCACCGGTCATCGCTCTGCAACGCGCGATCGCGGTCGGGCGGGCCAACGGTGCGCGTGCCGGGCTGCGCGCGCTCGAGGCCCTCGTCGGAAATGATCGCCTCGAGGACGATCCGGTGCTCGCCGCCGCGATCGGCGAGCTCGAAGCACAGCGCGGCGATGTTCGCGCCGCACGCATGGCGTACCGGCGCGCCCTCGAGCTCGCGGGCACGGCACCCGAGCGCCGCTTTCTCGAGGAGCGCCTCGCGGCGCTGTGACGGGGCTGATTCCGCGACAGCCACGCCTAGGGTTTCGGAAACGTCCCAAGCATCCGCACCTCGGTCGTGCCGCCGACCTCCGCGTGCGGCGATTCCCCGGCGATCGCGCACGCCTCGTCGATGTCGCTCACGCGTACGAAGAAGAAGCCGAGCACCGCCTCACGCCCTTCCGCGAACGGACCGTCGACGACGAAGCCCGCGCCTTTGCGGCGCACGGTCTTGCCGCTCTGCGCGAGCGCCTCGACCCCGGCATATAGCCCGCGTCGCTTGAGGTCCATAGCCCAATCGACGAGCTTATGGAACAGCGCCTTCGATCGGCCATCGGCCGCGAGCTGCGCCCAATCGACGCCCTCGTCGCGAAAGATCAACATCGCGGTCTTCCGCGTATCGGTATCGGCGTCCTTGCTGTGGCTGTCGCTGTTGCTATTTTTGGAGGTCATTGGACGTTCCTTATGCAGCCTTGGGGTACGGCTCGCCAGTGCCCGTCATCAGGTAACTTGCGAGACTGCGCAAGAAGTACGGCCAAGCGTCGCTGCATCGTTCGTAGACCTCATTCTTGGCGGGGTAGCGCGAGTGGGCCAAGTGGACCCGCGTCCCGGTCGGCGTCTCGCCGAGGTCGATCGCGAGCGTGGTGCCGCGCCAATCGGGATTGTTCTCGTGCGCAATGCACGTCATCACGATGCCGCTTTCGTTGCAACGGTCGACCTGGAACGTGACGGAGCGCCTCTCGGTCGGCGTGGCGAACCGAAACGTGGCTTGCTTGCCGTCGAAGTCGGCGTCCTCGGCCCACCACGCGCGGTAGCCGGCCTCCGTGGTGATGGCGGTGCGAACGCGGGCGAGGGGGGCGGCGATGTCGATCTTGGTGTCGATGGTGAACATGGTCATTTCTCCTTTCACCGGGTCGTCGAACGAGCCGCGCCGTTCCGGACAACGATCTACAAGACATTGAAACTCCACGCCTTTGACTGGCCGGTCCGGGCAGCGGCCAACCAACTCGCGACGTCTTCGAGACCCGCGGCGGTCGCCATTGCTCGGTACGCACGGGCCGCGCGCCCGGGACGTCGAGGACCGCCCGTGATAGGGCCGCCCCGTGATCTACTCAACGTCGCCGGCGACGGGTCGGGGCGACCAGGCCGAAGCCCACCAGCAGCGTCCACCCGCTGCCGTTTCCGCGGCCGCCGCCCGACTCGGCGCACGAGCAACCCGACATCGAGCCACCGTTCTCCGTCGCCCCACCCGTCGCGGCACCCGAGCCCGCAGCGCCAGTGCCGACACCGCCACTTCCGGATCCGCCGGTTCCGCCAGACGACCGACCGCCGGCGCCCGTCCCGCCCGAGCCCGAGGCGCCCCCCGCGCTTCCCACGTAGGTGCCTCCCGTTCCCGTACCGCCGCTACCCGTGAGACCCCCGGCCCCGAGCGAACCCGCGCCTCCGCCTCGACCGCCCGTTCCGCCCGTGCCGGAAATGCCTCCGCCGCCAGCACCACCCCCGCCGACCCCGCCGCTTCCCGCAGCGCCCCCAGCCCCCCCGGAGCCCTTCATTCCGGCGGCACCGCCCGCTCCTCCGCTGCCCATCCGCCCGCCGCCACCTCCGCTCCCACCGCCACCGCCACCTCCGCTCCCACCGCCGCTTCCCCCGGCGCCGACTCCGGTATCGGCGTCGAAGGTCACGCCATCGAAGGGCACGACGATGACCTTGCTGCCGTGGTTCGTGCCCGCCGAGATCTGATTGTTCTTGTCCACGTCGCTCACGGCGAAGGTCACGTGGGTGACGTGTCCATTCTCGACGACAACACCTGGCCGCTCCATTTTGAACCAGTGGTCAACGGTGCCGTCCGTGTAGCTGAAAATTTGCTGCGCATCTCTCGGATCGTAGGCCAATCCCTGGTCGGTCCAGGCATGGATGCCGTCGGACGACGTGAGGTGATACCCAACGCGATCGTCGGGATAGTCGTAGAGCACGTGGTATTGCCCACCGCTGAACCAGATCACCGGATCCTCGGCCAGGCTGTAGGTGGACTCGACCGTCGACGGCCCCATCGGATCAGTATGCTTCTGTCTATTGGGGTATATGCTTGCGCTGTATTGGGAGGGAATGGCCTCGGATGATGGATAGGTGTTCGTGGGTTGCTGCGCCTTGTACGGACCGCAGATCCCAGTGGTGCTGAGCGCAATGAGCCCGTGACGCTGCGTGATTTCGAAGTCGCCGTCCGGGCGGACCACGAGGCTGACGTTGGAGGCATAGTTGGTGTTTCCACCGAACCCCGACGGGACGCTCAGCCCGGCCCCGGGGGAGCCGGAACATGCCGTCCAAGGCCCGTCCAGGGAGCTCGCCGTGAAGATCGTGAACGGGACGACCTCGCTGACAACCATGGCGTACGTGCCGTTCAGCAGAGTCACCACCTCACTGTTGTGGCCGTGGTGCGGGTCGCTGCCGAAGCTCCCGTTGCTGTAAGCGAACCCTTTGTCGGTGTAGGGGCCGAGCGCGCTCGCGCCACCCACGGCGTGGATGGGATCGGAACCCTCCCAGCCCGGGTTGAACCCGGAAGAGCCGACCCATCGGTCGGCGAACAGGTGATGGGTTCCGTCGGGCGCGACAATGATGGTGCCGTCCCAGTAGTAATACCCCGGAGGGTTCGTTGGGCTTTCGATCCCGTTGCAGGTGTCCCGCGGAACAACGCCCGTGCCCGCGACGCAATTGGCGGGCGTCGACCCGGTCGCGGTGCAGCCCCATGTGTTCGTGGTGAGCGGGCAGGTAATGGGTGTCGGTTGGAAGTAGTCGATAAACGTCTTGCTAGTCGTCTGCGCACGAGAGACTCCGGACAAGACGAAGAATAGGGCCGACGCGATTCCGAGGCACACGTACGCCGCGGACGGCGGAGACCTCACTGGACGCTCCGACCTTCGCCGGGACGACTTCCGGTCATGGCGCCTTGGTGGTGACCGTCGTCGAACCGGCGGTCAGACCGCCCGAGGTCGCGTTCACGGTAACGGTGCCGGCCGTGGTCGTCGACTGGATGATCGCCATCAGCTTGCCGCTGAAAGCCGCGTGCGACGTCCCCTTGTAGGGGTCGTGGTTCGTCGAGTCGCCGGCATCGAGACCCACGAGCGCGCCCGGTCCGTTGACTGTCACGGCGATGGTGTTGTTGGCCTCGGGCGCGACGACACCCTGCGCGTCGTCGATGTCGATCTCGACGTAGGCCAGGTCCCGCCCGTCGGCCGCGATCGAGGCGCGGTCCGGCGTGAGCGCGAGCTTCGCCGCCGCGCCGGCCGTCTTCACGGTGTCGGTCGCGACGACCGCGCCTCCCTTGGTCGCCTTCGCCTGGAGGGTGCCGGTCGCGAACGGAACCGACCACTGCAGGTGCCCCGTCGTGGCGTTCATGGTCTTCGACCCCAGCGACGTGCCGTTGAGGAAAAGCTCGACGCTGTCCGCATTGGTGTAGGCGAAGACAGACACCGATTGACCGGCGGTCCAGCTGGTCCAGTCCATCGGCACGATGTGGACCATCGTCGGCCCGGCCGCATTCCACTTGCTCTGATAGAAGTAGAAGATGTCCTTCGGGAAGCCCGCGGTATCGATCGCCCCGAAGTAAGAGCTCTTCGACGGCCATCCGTAAGGGGTCGGCTCGCCGATGTAGTCGAAGCCGGTCCAGATGAACTCGCCGGCTATGTAGGCGCTCGTGTTGACGCTCGACCACGAACCCTCTGCGCTGGTTCCCCAAGAGACGACGCTGTTGTCGTAAGACGAGCACTGGTTGTCGCTCGAGGTCAGGATGTTCGAGGTGACGGGCGTCTTGTAGACGCCACGGCTCCTCACCGCGGAGGACGACTCGCTCGCGAAGAACTTCCAGGTCGGATTGCTCGAGTGAAGCGAACCGTAGACATAGGGGGCGTAGTTGAGACCGACGACGTCTTCGAGCGGAGCCACGGCGGCGCCCGGGCTCGCCCCGGCAAAAGCTTGGCCGATGACGCGCGTCGTGTCCTTTGCCTTGACGGCGGAGATCAGCGACTGCGCGACGGTGGCGTTGTTGTCATCGGGAATCTCGTTCCCGATGCTCCAGATGATGACGCTCGGGTGGTTGCGGTCCCGTGACACCATGTCCCCGATATCGGTCGCGGACCACTGATTGAAGAACCTGGCGTAGTCGTATTGATTCTTCCCCTGATCCCAGCAGTCGAACGCCTCGTCCATCACCAGAAAGCCGAGACGATCGGCGAGGTCCAAGAGCTCCGGCGCGGGCGGATTGTGGGAGGTGCGAAGACCGTTCACACCCATGCTCTTGAGTTGCTGCAGCCGTTTCTCGATGGCGCGCTGGTTGACGGCCGCTCCGAGAGCGCCCAGGTCGTGGTGGTTACAGGTGCCGTTTATCTTCAGAGGGCTGCCGTTCAAGGTAAAGCCGGTGTTGGCGTTGAACGCGAAGGTGCGAATACCGAAGGGGGTCGTGTAGGTGTCGACCACGGCGCCACCGACCGAAACGGTCGTGATGACCGAGTACATGGTCGGCGACGCGGGCGACCACAGCTTGGGATTCGCCACCGTCGCCGTTTGCGTCACGGCACCGGTCTTCCCGGCGGCAACCGAGGTCGCCGGGGAAGAGGCCGTGCCGACCTCGGTTCCGGTTGCGTCGCGAACCGAGCTTGCCACGGTGACGGACTGCGCGGACGTCATGTCGTTCTGGACCGCGACGGCGATGCTCACGGTGGCACTGCTGCCCGAGGCCTGCGGCGTGGTCACGGCCGTTCCCGTGTAGGCGACCCGGACCGGATTCACCGTCTTCAGCCAGGTGTGACGATAGATGCCGCTTCCCGAGTACCAGCGGCTGCTCGGCTGCTGGTTATTGACCCTGACCGCGAGCACGTTCGAGGCGCCAAACTTGGCGCTCGCAGTCAGGTCGCACTCGAAAGAGGAGAATCCGTACGGACGCGCGCCGACCTGGGTGCCGTTGAGATAGACCGTGCTGTCCATGTAGACGCCGTCGAATTGCACGAAGACCTTCTGCCCCGAGCTCGACGCCGGCAGGGTGAAGGTCTTTCGATACCAGCCCGTCCCCCCGTTGAGGTAACCGCCGCCCGCTCCCGCCGGAGAGCTCTGGGTGAACGCCAGCGAGATGCTCCAGTCATGGGGCACGTCCAAGGAGGTCCAGGACGAATCGTCGAAGGTCGTGGCCTGGGCGCCCGTCACGTCGCCGAGATGAAATTTCCAGGCGGTGTCGAAGCTGGCGGTGGTCTGTCGCTCGCCGTCGTAAACGTTGCCGCCCACCGCGGGCGTCATCACTCCGCCGTCGCCGCTCCCGGCGTCCACCGTGGTGCTTCCGCCTCTTCCCCCGAGCGCGCCCCCGCCCGAACCGGCGGTCCCTCCACTTCCCCCCACGCCTCCACTTCCCCCCACACCGCCGGTGCCGATGGTCCCTCCAGCGCCTCCACCGCGGCCACCTGGGGCTACGCCCGAGCCCCCGCTGCCCGATGCGCCGCCTGATCCCGAACCACCCCTCTCCGACGCGCCACC
>CALAOV010000197.1 GCA_937889515.1 uncultured Myxococcales bacterium
GCTGCCATCCGAGCCGACCCCGCCGGTCCCGGTCGACTGCGGTGGGTCGGATGAACCGTCGCCGGCTGGGCCGTGCAGTCCGGAAACCGCACCCCCGCCGCAGCCCAGCAACGCCACCACCAGGGCCAGCGACCCCAGCCGTCGGTCCCCGACCCTATTTGGTACCCTCATCAAAGTTGTTTTTCAGGTGAGCCTTGGCGGCCGCGTCAGAATACTCTGACCAAGACCTGGATTTCTCTTCCGAATGCAGTCTTTAGACGAAAAGGACAAACCGGTGCCCGACACGAAATCGATGACTCTTGCCGCCAACGTGATCCGAATGCTCGCCGCCGACGGCGTGCAGAAGGCCAACTCCGGCCACCCCGGGCTGCCGATGGGGATGGCGGACGCGGCCTTGGTGCTCTGGACCAAGTTCCTCCGGTTCGATCCGCAGGATCCAGAGTGGCCGAACCGCGACCGGTTCGTGCTCTCCGCCGGTCACGGGTCGATGTTGCTCTACACGATGCTGCACCTCTCCGGCTACGACGTGACGCTCGACGATCTGAAATCGTTCCGCCAGTGGGGGAGCCGGACGCCCGGCCACCCGGAGCGCGGGATGCTGCCCGGCGTGGAGACCACCACGGGTCCACTCGGGCAGGGGTTCGGCAACGGGGTCGGGATGGCGATCGCCGCCAAGATGACCGCCGCGCGCTACGGCGCCGATGGAAGCGATCTGCTCGGGACGCACTTCGTCTACGCCATTGTCAGCGACGGCGATCTGATGGAAGGCGTCTCGTCCGAGGCGGCCTCGCTGGCCGGACACCTCCGGCTCGGCAATCTGGTCTACCTCTACGACAGCAACCGGATCACCATCGAGGGCACCACCGACCTCACGTTCTCGGAGGACGTGGCCAAGCGCTTCGACGCCTACGGGTGGCACACGCTCACCATCGATGGGCACGACCGCGCGGCCATCGAGGCGGCCATCGAGGCCGGGCGCCGCGAGACGGAGCGCCCCACGCTGATCGTCGCCCGCACCCACATCGGTTTCGGGGCGCCCAAGAAGCAGGACACGGCGGAGGCGCACGGGGCGCCTCTGGGCAAGGACGAGATCCGGGCGGCCAAGCGGGGCTTCGGCCTTCCGGAGGATCAGGACTTCTTCGTCCCACCCGAGGTCACGCAGCTGTTCGCCGCGCGCGGCGAAGAGGTCAAACGCGAGCATGCCGATTGGCAGACCCGCTTCGCGGCCTGGCGGAAGAGCCACCCGGAGCTGGCGCAGCGCTGGGAGGCCTCTCACAGCGGCACGATCGACGACGCGATCCTGGAGCAGGTTCGCGCGGCCGCACCGACGGGGGCGGCCGCGACGCGGGCGCACTCCGGCAAGGTGATGCAGCGGATCGCCGAGCTACTGCCCGACTTCGTGGGCGGCTCGGCCGACCTGCACCCGTCGACCAGCACGTACATGGCGAAATATCCGGCCGTGGCGCCGGGCGCCTTCGAAGGGCGCAACTTTCACTTCGGCATCCGCGAGCACGGCATGGGCTCGGTCTTGAACGGGATGGCGCTCTACGGCGGGTTCGTGCCGTTCGGGTCGACCTTCTTCGTCTTCACGGACTACATGCGTCCGCCCATCCGGCTGGCGTCGATCATGCGCCTGGGCGTCATCTACGTCTTCACCCACGACAGCATCTTCGTCGGCGAGGACGGCCCCACCCACCAGCCGATCGAGCACCTGGCCGCCTTGCGCGCCATTCCCGAGATCGTCGTGCTGCGGCCTGCGGACGGGATCGAGACGGCGCTGGCCTGGACCTCCGCGCTGGCGCGCCGGCACGGGCCGACCGCGCTCATCCTGACGCGGCAGAAGCTGGAGCCGATCGAGCGGACCGAAGCGCTCACCGCCCCGACCTTCGAACAGGGCGGGTATGTCGCCATCAAGGAGTCCGGCGGCAAGCCGGACCTGGTCCTGGTGGCCACCGGGTCGGAGGTGCAGGTGGCGGTCGCTGCCCGCAAACTGCTCGAGCCGGCGCTGTCGGTGCGGGTGGTCTCGATGCCGGGACGCGAGGTCTTCGCCGCCCAGCCGGAGGCGGTCCGCAACGACGTCGCGCCGGCCGGCGTGCCGGTGGTCGTCATCGAGGCGGGCATCCAGCAGGGCTGGGGCGACGTCTTCCGCCAGCCGATGTTGTTTCTGGGGATGAGCCGCTTCGGCGCCTCGGCGCCCAACGAGGCGCTGGCCGAGCACTTCGGCTTCACGGGGCCCGCCGTCGCGGCTCAGGTCCGTGCCTGGCTCCCGGCCCCGTCTGCGACGAGGGCGCGCTGAGATGCCCTCGCCGTCGAATCTCGACGAGATCCGGGCGCTCTACGATTTTTCGGGCCGCACCGCGGTGGTCACCGGCGGGACGGGCGTGCTCGGCAGCGAGATGGCGCGGGCGCTTTCGGCCTGCAATGCCAACGTGGTCCTGCTCGGTCGCAACGTCGCGCGCGCGGAAGAGGTGATCGCCACGTTTCCGAAATCCGGCGGCGGGCGCCATGTGGCCCTGCGCGCCGACGTGCTCGATCGCCCGGCGCTGGAAGCTGCCGCCCAGGTCGTGCTGCGTGAGCGGGGGAAGATCGATTTTTTGGTCAACGGCGCCGGCGGGAACGATCCCAAGGCGACCACCAACCCGGACCTGCGCTTCTTCGATCTACCACTCGCGGCCCTGCAGACGGTGACCAACTTGAACCTGCTGGGCACGATCCTCCCCAGTCAGGTGTTCGGGCGGTCGATGGCCGAGCAAAAGGAGGGAATTGTCCTCAATGTTTCGTCGGTGAACGCATCGCGGCCGCTCACGCGCATCGCGGCCTATTCGGCCAGCAAGGCGGCCATCAGCAACTTCACGCAGTGGCTGGCGGTTCACATGGCGCAGGAGTACTCGCCGAACATCCGGGTCAACGCGATTCTCCCCGGGTTCTTCCTGACCGAGCAGAACCGGTTTCTGCTCACCGACAAGGAAACGGGTGCGCTGACGGCGCGGGGCAAGAAGATCATGGAGCACACGCCGGCGGGGCGCTTCGGCACGCCCGAGGATCTCTCCGGCGCGCTGCTCTGGCTGCTCTCGCCGGCGTCGAAGTTTGTCACCGGGGCGGTGATCCCGGTCGACGGCGGCTTCACGGCCTACTCCGGAGTCTGAGGGTGACCGGCGCGGGACAGAAAGGGACCAAGATCGACGAGGCCACCGTGCGCGCGCTCTGCGCCGGGGAGATCGCCCGGTGGGGGGTGCGCGGCAAGCGGGTGCTGGCGATTGTCCCCGACCACACCCGCACCGCGCCGATCGATCTGATGTTCCGCGTGCTGCACGAGGAGATCGGCGCGGCGGGGGCGGCCGCCTTCGACGTGCTCATCGCGCTCGGGACCCACCCGCCCATGAGCGACGAGGCCATCAATCAGCGGCTCGGCATCACGGCCGCCGACCGCGCCGGCAAGTACGCCCGCACCAAGCTCTTCAACCACCACTGGAACGATCCATCGCAGCTCACCTCCATCGGGACGATCACCAAAGACGAGGTGGAGGCGATCTCAGGGGGCCTCATGCGCGAGCGGGTCGACGTCACGATCAACAAGCTGGTCCTCGACTATGACCTCTTGCTGATCGTGGGGCCGACCTTCCCGCACGAGGTGGTGGGGTTCTCCGGCGGCAACAAGTACCTCTTCCCCGGGATCTCCGGTCAGGAGGTCCTCGACATGTTCCACTGGCTAGGCGCCCTCATCACCAACCCGGCGATCATCGGGACGAAATACACGCCCGTGCGTGCGGTGGTGGACAAGGCGACCTCGCTGGTCCCGACCGAGCGCAAGTGCATCAGCCTGGTGGTCGAGGGGCAGGATCTGGCGGGGATCTTCATCGGCTCGCCCGAAGAGGCCTGGGAGGCCGCCTCCGCGCTCTCGAACCAGATCCACATCGTCTACAAGGATCACCCCTACGACAGCGTGCTTTCGTGCGCGCCGGCGATGTACGACGAGCTCTGGGTCGGTGGCAAATGCGCCTACAAGCTGGAGCCGGTGGTCGCCGACGGCGGCGAGCTCATCATTTATGCGCCCCACATCCACGAGATCTCGGTGGTGCACGGGGTGCTGATTCGGGAGATCGGTTACCACGTGCGCGACTACTTCCTGAAGCAGCCGGGCCGCTTCACCCACGTGCCGCGCGGCGTGCTGGCTCACTCGACGCACGTCAAGGGGATCGGCACCTTTGAAGACGGCGTCGAATCGCCGAGATCGGAAGAGCACACGTCTGAACTCCAGTCACTG
>CALAOV010000198.1 GCA_937889515.1 uncultured Myxococcales bacterium
CCACCGAGATCTACACTCTTTCCCTACACGACGCTCTTCCGATCTCCACTTCGGCCTCCACCTTCTCGGCCTTGGGCGCCACCACCGATGCGATGGCGTCGCGTGCGTCGAGGAGCACGCGCACCCCGGCGCCCAGCTTCAGGTCGCTGACGTGCAGCGCGTCCCCGATCTCGAGGGCGCTCACGTCGACCTCGAGCTTGGTCGGGATGGCCGCCGGCTTGGCCGCCACCGGAACGGCGTGCAGGCTCTGGTGGAGCTGGCCGCCGGTGGTGGTGCCGATCGCTTTGCCGGTGAGCACCACCGGGACGGTCACGTGGACCTCGGCGTCGATGTCGACGCGCAGGAAGTCGACGTGCACCAGGCGGCGCGACAGCGGATTGATCTGTGCCTCGCGGACCATGGCGGTGACCTCTTCGGTCTTCCCGCCGGCGGCGCCGGTCTTGCCGGCCTCCGCGATCGAAAGGGTGAGGACGGTGTTGCGGCGTTTCTCCTTGTCGAGAGAGGAGAGCAGCTCTTTCTCGTCGAAGGTCACCGCGATTGGCTCGAGCTTGCGTCCGTAGACGACGCCCGGAACCTTGCCCGCCGCGCGGACCTTGCGCGATCCGCCCTTACCGGTGCCACCCCGGACCTCGACATTGACCTTCGTGAACTCCATGACTTGCTTCTTTCGTTTTTGCGTTGAGTTGCGTTGTCGTTCAGATGAAGAGCGAGCTGATCGAATCGCCGTGATGAATGCGCTTGACCGCTTCGCCGAGGAGCTTGGCGACCGGGAGAACCCGGATCTTCGGGCAGGCGCGGACCTCGGGCCGAACCGGGATGGTGTCGGTGATGATGAGCTGCTCGAGAGGAGAGGCCGTGATCCGCTCGATGGCCGGGGGCGAGAGCACGCCGTGGCTGGCGCAGGCGAAGACGGCGCGCGCCCCTCGGGTCTTGACCGCCTGGGCCGCGGCGCAGAGCGTTCCGGCGGTGTCGACCATGTCGTCGACGATGATGGCGTCGCGACCGGCCACGTCGCCGATGATGTTCACCACCTCGGACACATTGGGCGCGGGTCTACGCTTGTCGATGATCGCCAGACTGGTGCCGAGGCGCTTCGAGTAAGCGCGCGCCCGTTCCACGCCGCCCGCGTCGGGCGAGACGATCACCGCGTCGTGCGTGAAGCGCAGGCGCAGGTCGTCCATCAGGACCGGCATCGCGTACAGATGATCGACCGGGATGTTGAAGAAGCCCTGGATCTGCCCGGCGTGCAGGTCGATCGACAGCACGCGATCGACGCCCGCCGCGGTCAACAGATCCGCCACCAGGCGCGCCGAGATCGGCGTGCGCGGCTTGCTCTTGCGGTCCTGGCGGGCGTAGCCGAAGTAGGGAATGACCGCGATGATGGCCCCGGCCGAGGCGCGCTTGAGCGCGTCGATCATGACCAGCAGCTCCATCAGGTTGTCGTTGGCGGGGGCGCAGGTCGGCTGCACCACGAAGCAGTTCACGCCCCGCACGTTCTCGTTGATCTCGACGTAGACCTCGCCGTCCGCGAAGCGCGTCACCTCGGCGCGGCCGAGTGGCGTTTCGACGTAACGGCAGATCGCCTGGGCCAGATCCCGGTTGGCGTTTCCGCTGAATATGGTGAGGGCTTTGAGCACGACGAAAACCCCCGGGGGGACCCCCGGGGAGGGCGAATCCTGCCACCCGGGGCAGCCGCCGTCAACGACGGCGACCGGGCCTCCCGCGGACCCCGATCGGCCCCTGGATTTGGGGCCCCGCGGCCTCTACAGGTCGATCGTCGCCAGGCAGAACTTCATATTGCCCTCGTCGACCGTCTTGAGGCTCTTGCGGGCGTCGGCCGGCACCATCCCTTCGAGCTGACTCATCCGCGAACGCTCGATGAGGAAGAAAGCGCGGTGGCCTCGGTGGCGGTCCATCCAGGCCTTGAGGTTCTCGGCGTTGCGATCGCCCAGGAAGATCGTCCGTTCGTCCGGCGGCCCTTGGTAGACTTCGTTCTCGGTGTAGAAATTCTCGCCCCGCCAGTACATCTGCCAGACCAAGAGGTGCTCGTCGGGGGAGTGGCGCATCCGGTAGTAGTTGGCGATCAGCCCCTTCTGGGTCCAGTACGGCGTCACCTTCATCATGTACCCGTCGAGCAAGAAGAAGGTGAACGCCACCGCGGCCAGGCAGAGCGTCAGGGCCGCCAGGCGCTGCACCCGCCGCCAGGCCAGCGCGGCGGTCGCCAGCGCGAACAGGGCGGCGAAGGCGATCAGCGCCGGTCGGAAGTCGAGCGCCGGGGGCCAGGGGCGCCCCTGCGGCGTGTTGATGTAGTCGTACGAAAACAACCAGATGAAGAGCTGCGCGTTCTTGGGGACCGCGGCCAGATCGACCGTCACCAGGGCCAGCAGGGGGATCCCCACCACCGCCGCGGCGCCCGCGGCGCGCACGTCGCGCCGCTTGAGGAGATCGTCGAGGAAGCAGCCCACCACGATGGCCAGGCCGGGCAACGACGGCAGGATGTAGTGGTGGAACTTGGTGACCGACAGCGAGACCAGCCCGTAGGCCGACACGAACCAGATCGCGCCGAACCAGAGCATCCCCTGCCGGCGCGGGTCCTGGTCGGCCCGGCGCATCACGATCGAGGTGAGCGCCGCCGGCGCCAGCGCGATCCAGGGTAAGACCGCGTAGCCGAGCTCGCGCAGAAAGTATTCGAAGGTGCCGCGATCGCCGTGGCGACCGACCACCAGGCGCCGCCAGTGGTTGTCGCCGTACAGCTCGTCCCAGAAGGGCTTGCCGTGCCGGACCAGCATCGCGTGGTGCCAGGGAACGGCGACCACCGCGCAGGCCAGCAGCGCCAGCAGGATGCCGAAGCCCAGCTGGGCGCGCCGGAGGCGCTTCCAGTTCCAGGTGAACCCGAGGTACACCAGAAAGACGATCACGGGCAGGCCCAGGCCCGCGATCCCCTTGGCCAGCGTGGCCAGCCCGCACAGCGTGGCGGCGATGTTGAGGTATAGCGGCGCCTTGTAGCGGAGGCGGGCCAGGAGGACGAAGAGCGCCACGAAGCCGGCGATGTAGGGGAGCATCACCACCACGCCGGGGAGTGAGAAGAAGCGATGCCCGAGGTTGAAGGTCCACCGGAGCTGGACGACGTTGACCACCAGCTGGGGGAGCGCGACCACCGTGAAGAGGCCGAGGGCCGTATAGAAGAGCGGGTGATCCGGCCAGCTCAGCTTGAGCCGGCCGAGGTGGGCCTCCCGGCGGGGCAGCGGCAGGTCCTCGTCGTCGAACAGCGCCAGCGCGCCGAGCGCGAGGGCCATCGTCATCGGCCCCACGAAGGCCATGTCGGTCATCGCTTGCCGCGCCACCAGGCTATAGAGCGGCGAGGTGGCGGTCACCACCGCGGCCAGGATGCCGGCGCGCCGGCTCACGAAGCGCGAGACGCACAGGTAGATCCCGTACATGCCCAGCACGCCCAGCAGACAGAAGGGCAGGCGGACCGCCCATTCCGCCCGGCTCGAGAGCGCCATCGTCCCGCTGGCGGCGTGCGCCAGGCCGAACAGGCGCATCGACAGGCTCATGATCCAGAACGACAGCACCGGCTTGGACCAGAAGTGGTCGGCGTCGATGGGCGCGCCCGGCCACCAGAGGCTGATGTAGTCGCCCCGCTCGGTCATCTGGCGGGCGACCTCCGAGTAGTGCGTCTCCCAGGGGTCGTACAGGCCATACGACCCGGCCAGCGGGATATAGAGGAGAAGGCCGAGGAGGACGACCGCGATGCCGACCTGGCGCTCGGTCCAATCGTCCCAACTTCGTAAGGAAGGGAGGCGCATGAAAGCGGCGATGCTATGCGCGCGCGTCGCCGCGCGCAATTGCGATGCGCTATGCTTCCGCGCCATGTGCGGTATCGTCGGGTACGTCGGGCCTCGGCAGGCGACGCCGATCCTGATCGGGGGATTGCGGCGTCTCGAATACCGGGGCTACGACTCGGCGGGCGTCGCGGTGGTGGGGGCGCGCGGCACGCAGGTGCTGCGCTGTCCGGGGAAGCTGGCGGGGCTCGAGGCCCTCATCGCGCTCGAGCCGCCCGAGGGGACGCTGGGGATCGGACATACGCGCTGGGCGACGCACGGCCGGCCGAGCGAGGCGAACGCCCACCCCCACAAGGCCGGCGGCGTCTCGGTCATCCACAACGGCATCATCGAGAACTACCTGTCTCTGCGCGCGCGGCTCCAGGCGACGGGCCGGAAATTCGCGTCGGAGACCGACACCGAGATCGTCGCCCACCTCATCGACGAGGCGTTGGTGCTGGGCGCCCCCTCGCTGGTCGAGGCCTTGCGGGTGGCGCTGCGCCAGGTCCACGGGGCCTACGCGCTGGTGGCGATCTCCGAGAAGCACCCGGGGCAGATCGTGGCCGCCAAGAACGCCTCGCCGTTGGTGGTCGGGCTCGGCCAGGGGGAGACCTTCCTGGCCTCCGATGTGCCCGCCATCCTCGAGCACACCCGCCAGGTGATCTTCCTCGACGAGGGGGACGTCGTCGAGGTGACCGCGGCGGGTGTGACGCTCACCGACCTCGAGGGCAACCCGCGCCACCGGCCGGTCCGGACCATCACCTGGGACGCGACCCAGGCCGAAAAAGGCGGCTACCCGCACTTCATGCTCAAGGAGATCTTCGAGCAGCCGCGCGCGATCACCGATACCCTGCGGGGACGCCTCTTGCTGGAGGCGCACGACGCCGATCTGGAAGGGTTCGAGATCGATCCGCACGGTCTGCGCCGGGTCTTGCTGCTCGCCTGCGGCACCTCCTACCACGCGGGCCTGGTCGGCAAGTTTCTCATCGAAGGGGCGGCCCGGATCCCCTGCGAGGTCGATCTGGCGAGCGAGTTCCGTTACCGCGATCCGGTGGTCGGGCCGGAGGACCTGGTCATCGTGATCTCGCAGAGCGGGGAGACGGCCGATACGCTGGCGGCGGTCAAGGAGGCGCGCGCGCGGGGCGCCCGCGTGCTGGCGATCTCGAACGTGGTCGACTCCGCGATCCCGCGCGCCTCGAACGGCGTGCTCTACACCCACGCCGGACCCGAGATCGGCGTCGCCTCGACCAAGTGCTTCACGGCGCAGCTGGCGGCGCTGGCCCTGATCGCCATCCATCTCGGCCGGCGCACGGGCAAGCTCGCGCCCGAGGCGGCGGCCAAGCTGGTCGGCGAGCTGGCCCTCACCCCCACGAAGATGACCGAGGCGCTGGAAGGGCTGGGCGATCTCGAGCCGCTCGCGCAGGCCTACCGCACGGCGCGCGACTTTCTTTTCATCGGGCGTGGCACCAACTACCCGATCGCGCTCGAGGGGGCGCTCAAGCTCAAGGAGATCTCCTACATCCACGCCGAGGGCTACGCCGCCGGCGAGATGAAACACGGCCCCATCGCGCTCATCGACGACGGCGTGCCGGTGGTGGTCCTCGCGCCGCGCGGTCCCGGCTACGAGAAGGTGCTCTCCAACCTGGCGGAGGTGCGCGCGCGCAGCGGCCACATCATCGGCATCGGCACCCGGGGGGACGAGCAGTTGGCGGGGCTGTGTGACCGGGTGCTCAGCATCCCCGACGCGCCCGCGGCGCTGCAGCCCTTCCTCACCGTGTTGCCGCTCCAGCTCATGAGCTACGCGATCGCCGTGGCCAAGGGGAACGACGTCGACCAGCCGCGCAACCTCGCCAAGAGCGTCACGGTCGAATAGCCGGCGCCCGCCCCCGTGAAACCGATTGCCGGGGACCCGGCATCCAAATAAAGAATTGGTGTCCTATATGCCCATGCCCCTCCCCGAGAGAACCAAGGTCGCGATCATCGGCTCCGGACCCGCCGGCTACACGGCGGCGATCTACGCGGCGCGCGCCAATCTGGAGCCGGTGCTGTTCGAAGGCGGGGGCGCCGCCATCGAGCCGGTCACCCTGCCGGGCGGGCAGCTCATGATCACCACCGAGGTCGAAAACTATCCCGGCTTCCCCAAGGGGGTGCAGGGGCCGGAGCTGATGGAGCTCTTCAAGGCCCAGGCCGAACGCTTCGGCACCCGGGTGGTGACGGGCGACGTGACCGCGGTCGATCTCTCCGATCGCCCGTTCAAGCTCACCTCGAGCGAGGGCGATCTGGTGGCCGAGACGCTCATCATCGCCACCGGCGCGACGGCCAAATGGCTGGGAATTCCGTCGGAGCAGAAGTTCGTGAACTACGGCGTCTCGGCCTGCGCCACCTGCGACGGAGCCCTCTTCAAGGGGCGCGAGCTGGTGGTGGTCGGCGGCGGCGACACCGCGATGGAAGAGGCCAACTTTCTCACCCGGTTCGCGCCCAAGGTCACCATCGTCCACCGGCGCGAGTCCTTCCGGGCCTCGAAGATCATGCTCGATCGCGCCGCGCGCAACCCCCGCATCGAGCTCATCACCAGCGCCGTCATCGAGGAGATCCTGGGCGAGCTGCCCAAACCGGGCGTCACCGGCGTGCGCCTGCGCGACACGCGCGACAGCTCGATCCGCGAGCTGGCCGTGGGGGGCGTCTTCGTCGCCATCGGCCACGAGCCGAACTCCAAGCTCTTCAAGGGCCTCCTCGACATGGACGACGCCGGCTACCTCCGGGTCAAGCACGGCTCGACGTTGACGCGAATCCCGGGCGTCTTCGCCTGCGGCGACGTGGCCGATCACGTCTACCGCCAGGCCATCACGGCGGCCGGCACCGGCTGCATGGCCGCCATCGACGCCGAACGATTCCTGGGCTAGCCGCCGGCCCGAGCCAGCGGCCAGCCGAGACTGAAGCCTGGCCTAGGACCCGAAGTAGCCGCCGATGAGGCCTTGGACGCCGTAGTCGGTGCTCTTGCCCACGCTCACTCCTTCGACCTTGTTGACGAGCTCCGTCGTGATCATGGGCCCTGCGCCCAGGAAGAAATGCGAGCCGGGGTGAAAGAGGAACGGAACGGAAACGTCCAGTGGAACCGAGTATCCCGAGCTGCTCATGCCGCCGCTGCTGCTGCTCGAGTGGGAATAGCCAATGCCGACCCGTGGCCACAGGGAGAGCATGTCCCCGAGCGGCAGGTTGTACCCGGCCCGGACCTCTACGGCGAGGACGGTGTTGCTCCCCGAGGCACCGCCGCCGAGCGTGGTGTAGGCGATCCCAACCTCGCCACCGACCGAGATGTTCGGCGCGACGAAGTAGTCGAGAGAGGGTTGAATCCCCACGACCGTAGCACTGCCACCCATGCTGTTGCTTTCGTGCGCGATCACCAGTACGGGCGCTTCGTTCTGAAAGGGGAGGTCTGCGCTGATGACCATCTGTCCCACCGAGCCGAAGGCGTCCATCGCGCCGGCTGGTGCCGCGGCGGGCATCGGCGCCGGCATCGGCGTCGGCGCCGGCGGGGCTCCGGTTTCGACCACGGGCGGCGGGGGCGCCGCGTCCTGGGCCATGGCCGGAACGGCCAACATCAACGAAAGGGCTGCGAGTCCAGATATCCGTTCCATCATGCGTGTTCTCCTTTTGGGGGGTCCAAAATGACGGTGTCGACTCTACGGGTTTGGTCGCTCCCGTCCAGAAAGTGCCTCCGAGCGCTCCCCGGCGCCCGCTTCCTGGCATAATCCGCGGGATGAGCAACGAGCCGGCTGCGCCGAGCGCGGCGCCAGAACCCGAGGCGGAGCCGGAGTTCGAGCTGACCGAAGCCTCGGGCGTGAGCGTCTCCGCCATCGAACCGAGCCGCGAGCCCAACGCCACCCCGGCGCGCTCGACCATCCCGCCCGAGAAGGCCGTCGAGCTGCTCTCCAAGATCAGCCTGTTCTCGGCGCTGCAGCCGAGCTACCTGCGGCGCATCGCCAACCTCGGCATCGAAGAGGACTTCCAGTCGGGCGGCGTCATCTTCAAGGAGGGCGATCAGGGGGACAAGATGTACCTGATCTTGTCGGGTGCGGTGCGCATCGGCCGCCAGGTCCCCGGGATGGGCGAAGAGGCGCTGGCCGTCCTGCGCGCCGGCACGCACTTCGGCGAGATGGCGCTCATCGACGACTTCCCGCGCAGCGCCGATGCGCGCGCGCACGAGGCCTGCAAGCTGTTCGTGATCCGCAAGGAGGACATGGAAGACCTCCTCTTCGTCGACCGCGATCTGGCCTACGATCTCCTCTGGTCGTTCATCCGCACACTCTCGTCGCGCCTGCGTGAGACCAACGACAAGATGACGTTCATGGCCGTGACCTCGAAGTTCTAGGCCCGGTCGTCGGCGGGCCAGGCGGGATGACCTCCGACGGATCGAGCGGCGCCGCAGCGACGGGCGCACCGGTCTTTCGAGCAGCCCCGCAGTCGGGAGCGGCGGTGCCCGTCGGCGATGATGACCCGCGGCCGCAATCGAGCGCGGCCGCGATCGAGACGAACAGCGCTCGCTGGTGTCGGCATCACGGTCAACGCCGTCGCGCCTGCCTATGTCGAGTCGGAGTTAGGCAACCAAGCGATGGCGGCAACGGCAGCCGCGACTGGAAGGTCTGTCGATGAAATTCGTGCCATGCGAAACGCGGCGATACCGCTTCGGCGCCAGGCGACTGGACGTGAAATCGCCGACGCCATGCTGTATCTCGCTTCACCCGCGGCGGCCTATGTCACAGCGACATGCCTCGACATCGGTGGCGTGGTTCTCCGGTGACTCGCCGGATCCGCACTGGACCAGCCGAAGTGAGAGGGTGAGCAACTCATCGAGAGCGTTTGCGGGTCTAACGCTACTGCGTCCGTGAAGACGGGCATTCTGGGGGCGGTCGGAGGCGGGAGCGAGTTCACGAAGGTGGTTTTGTCGGACTTTGATGCCCCAGGACCACGGCCTTGAACTCACTGCCCCCCTTGTGAAAGTAGGGGCCCAGAATTCTCTCCGAACCGTCCAGCGTGGGGGTTCTCTATCCAGCGCTCCGCGCGATGGCAAACCCCATCTTTCGTGCGGCCGCCGACATTCGGTCGTCGTACGAAGCGACCTCCACCGCCTGTTTTTGACCGCGCAGGAAATCCGCCGAAGCAAGATGCAGAGCATCCAGGGTGCGCACCGGAACTGGAAACGGCTCCAGCGCGCGGGTCAGGACGGTCGGTGACAGCTCGATCATGGCCAGGTGCCCGAGGAGCGTCCGCGCCGCGCCCCCGTGACTGCCGGCCAGGCCCCGCGCGTGAAGGCGGTTCCAAAGCTCGTATTCGATGAGACGGCTGGAGACCAGGACCTCGGTCCACAGATCGTCCGGGGGATGACGATCCTCGGCCAGCAGATGCGCCAGCGCGACCGAGGTATCGAGATAGATCATCGGTCCGCCCGATCGGCCGCCAACTCCGCCAGGAGTTTCGCGGCGGACGCCACCGGCAACCGCGGCGGCGGGCGATCAGCACGCAGCGCGGGCGCCGTCAGCCACCCTTGGCGGACCGCCTCGGCGAGGAACGCGTCCGCGACCGGCACGCTGCGACCTTCGCGCGGCGGAATCAGCTCGGCGACCACCCGGTCGCGATCGGTCACCAGCACGGTCTCGCCGCTCGTGGCGAGCCGGAGATATTCGCTGAGCTTGTTCTTGAGCACCTTCACACCGACGGAGCGCATCTCACAAAGGTAGCTCCTGGTGGCTACCTTGTCAAAGCGAGAGGATCCCCTGGGTGGGCCAAGAACATCGGGCGCATCGCCGGTACCCCCTGCGGTTACCCCACAATTGCCGGACTGCAACGGAACAGCTAGGACCGCAGGAGAGCATGGCTGTAGCTGATTTCAGCTACTTATGGCGTGTGTCCGGAACTCCTGGGAACACCCAGGACGTCAAGTACGGTTCAGACGTTGAACTTGAAGTGGATGACGTCGCCGTCTTTGACGACGTACTCCTTGCCTTCTAGCTGCAGCTTGGCGTTGATGCGGCAGGCGCCCTCGGAGCCGTACTTGATCAGATCCTCCCACCAGATCACTTCGGCCTTGATGAAGCCGCGTTCGAAGTCGGTGTGGATGACCCCGGCCGCCTGCGGCGCCTTAGCGCCGCGCTTGACCGTCCAGGCGCGGCACTCGTCCGGGCCGGCGGTCAGGAAGGTGATGAGGTCGAGGATCTTGTAGGCGGTGTGCGCGACGGCGTGGAGGCCCGGCTCTTCGAGGCCGAGGCTCTCTAGAAACGCGGGCCGGTCGGCGGCGTCGAGCGCGGCGATCTCGGCCTCGGCCGCTGCGCAGATCACCACCACCGGGGCGCCTTCTGCCTCGGCGTGCGCGCGCAGAGCACCGACGTGCGGATCGGCGGCGGCGGCGGCGCCCAGCTGCTTTTCGGCGACGTTGGCCACGTAGAAGACCTTCTTCAACGTGAGGAGCCCCATGTCCCGGAGGAGCAGCTGCTCTTCCGCCGAAAAGCCCTGCGCGCGGGCCGGCTTGCCCGCGTCGAGGCCGGCGCGCAGGCGCTCGCAGAGCTCGAGAACCTGCTTCTCGTCCTTGTTCGCAGGCGTCGCCGGTCCCTTGAGCGCCTTCTTGGCGCGATCGATCCGCTTGTCCACTGTCTCGAGATCCTTGAGGCAGAGCTCGGTGTCGATGGTGCCGACGTCGGCGACCGGATCGACGCGCCCTTCGACGTGGATGACGTTGTCGTCCTCGAAGCAGCGGACCACGTGCGCGATCGCGTCGGTCTCGCGGATGGTGGCCAGGAACTGATTTCCGAGGCCCTCGCCCTTGGACGCGCCCCGGACCAACCCGGCGATGTCGACGAAGTTGACGGTCGCCGCAACCACCGACTTGGGGTGGTAGAGCGCCACCAGCGCGTCGAGGCGCGGATCGGGGACCGGCACCACGCCGACGTTGGGCTCGATGGTGCAGAACGGATAGTTGGCGACCGCGGCGCCGGCCGCCGAGAGCGCGTTGAAGAGCGTCGACTTGCCGACGTTGGGCAGACCGACGATGCCGCAGGAGATTCCCATGGAGCGCGGAGACTACTTCAAAAAATAGATGAGGGCGCAAACCGGGGGCCACGGGCGGTCCACTCAAGGCCGGGCCGGAGCCGGCTCCAACCCGGCGGCAGAAGCGCCGGGTCAAAGCCGCCGAGCCCAGCGACGAAGACCCCTGATCGCCGGTCCGCGGCGGTCGTCCCGCAGTGCCGGTTCAGCCGGTCAGCCGATTTTGCCGCTCAGACCGTTCGCGATCAGCCAGGCCAGGAGCACCAGCGACTCCGTGAGCGCCAGCGCGATGATCATCGGCGTGAAGATCTTTCCGGACGCCTGGGGATTGCGCGAGATCCCTTCCAGGGCGGCCGAGGCGGCCCGACCCTGACCGAGACCGCCGCCGAGCGCCGCCAGGCCGATCGCCAGACCGGCGCCGATGGCGAGACCCATCTCGCGTGATCCGCTACCGCCGCCTGTGCCGGCGGCGTCGGCGGCAAAGGCGGCCGAGCTCGCGAAGAAGCAGACGGTGGCAAAAAGTAGTGTCGACAGAACCTTCAGATTTCGGCGCATGTGATTTCTCCTCGGAACGGACGGGGGTGACGCTCAGTGCTCCTCGTGGGCGACAGCCAAGCTGATGTAGGTAGCGGACATCAAGGTGAAGACGAGAGCCTGGACCACCGAAACGAACACGCCGAGCAGCATGAGCGGCACGGGGACCAGGAACGGGATCAGGGTAAAGAACACGCCCACCACGGCGTGGTCGGCAAACATGTTCGCCATGAGGCGGATCGAAAGCGTGGCCGGTCGGATGAGGTGGCTGATGACCTCGATGACGAACATGAGCGGCACCAGCACCACCAGGGGGCTCTTGAGCGGGATGTGCCCGGTGAACTGCTCCAGATAGTGGATGCCGTGCTCCTTGAAGCCCAGGACGTGCGTGGCCAGGAAGACCAGGACCGCCAGGCCGATGTTGGTCTTGAGCGTATCGGTCGGCGCCCGGAACCCCGGCACCAGCGAGATGAGGTTGGAGCAGAGAACAAAGAGAAAGAACGTGCCCAGGAAGGGGAGGTACTTCCGCGCGTTCTTCTCGCCCATGACACCGTCGAGCAGCCCAAACACCATGTCGGCCAGCCCCTCGAAGATGGCGCGAATGCCGAACCGCGGCGCCGGCAAGATCGCTTCGTCGCCCAGCTTGCGTAGGGTGGAGCTGTAGGAAGCCGCGCCCATCAGGAGCAACAGCATCACCACCAGCGCGACCAGCACGTGCGTGATCTCGAAGTGCGTGGCCTGGAAGACCTGCCAGGTCCAGGTCCGGCCGAGGGTGCCCTGCAGCGACTCGCTGAAATGCCCCAGGCCGGGGATGAAATCGAACCAGGTGCCGTGCGCGCCCACCGACTACTCCGCGCGCCGCGCGGCCCACAGCCCCGCGCCCAAGAGGGAGAAGATCGAGACCATGAATCCGAGACCGAACGGGAGCGGATCGAGGCCGCCGGTCCGGACCAAGACCCAGGCGGCCGTCAGCAGGACCACGGTCTTGGCGGAGAGCGCCGCCGTGAGCGGCGCGGCGACGGCCCCCGCGCCCGAAACCGCCGCTTGCTCGACCGCCCGTTGCCCGAAGCGCTCGAGCGCCCAGACGTTGGCGAACGACAGCAGCGAACCGGCCGCGGCGGACACGAACCCGCGCCGGCCCCAGAGCAACGCCGCCACTCCCAGCATCAACGCGCCGCCGACGGCGGCGAGGCCGCGCGCGCGGGCGAAGGGCTCAGCGGCGATCGGGTCCGGCTTCGTCATCTTGTTTCAGGGACCGCTGGTATTCCCGGTTCACCCGCACCAGGGCGTTGATGGCGGCGGCGACGCCGAGGAAGAGTCCGAGGTACATGAGCCAGGGTTTGGTGTGGAGTCTGTTGTCGAGGTATTTGCCGAGGTAGGCCAGACAGAGATACGCGAATATCTCCAGTCCGAGAGCGCCGGTGTTGCCGGCGATCTGCATCATCTTTTTAGCGTCCGGATCGATGGGCCGGCGTTCGGTTAACACGCGAAACCCCTGAGATCAAGGCCGAAGGGTTGAGTCGGGACCCTCAGAGGGTCCCGCGCCCCCCGACGCGATCGGGTCCGCACGCTGGACGCGATCAGGGGGCCGAGGTGGCGAGGCTGGTCAGGACCTCGCGGGCGGCGTCGGTGAAGGCGTTCACCTCCTCCAGCGTGTGCGCCAGGGAGACGA
The DNA here is from genome assembly GCA_937889515.1 of uncultured Myxococcales bacterium. Classification (GTDB taxonomy): domain Bacteria; phylum Myxococcota_A; class Polyangia; order Fen-1088; family Fen-1088; genus JADGRB01. The sequence continues at coordinate 13,069 of CALAOV010000198.1, forward strand.
AGGCGGCCTCGAATTGCGCCGGCGGCAGCATGAAGCCGCGCTCCAGCATGCCGTGAAAGAACTTGGCGTAGTGGTCGGTGTTGGACTGCTTCGCGCTCGCGAGATCGACGACCTCTTCGGGTGCGAAGAAGAGCGTGAAGGCCGAGCCGACCCGCTGCAGGCGTGCCGTGACGCCGGACCGACGGATGGCGCGGCCGAGATCGTCCTCGAGCACCCGGCTCAGCCCCTCCAGCGCCACATACGCGTGCTCGTCCAGCCGCTTGAGCGTCGCCAGACCGGCCGCCACGGCCACCGGGTTTCCGGCCAGCGTCCCGGCCTGATAGACGGGTCCAGAGGGCGCGACCACGTCCATGACGTCGGCGCGGCCGCCATAGATCCCGAAGGGCAGGCCGCCGCCGACCACCTTGCCGAGGCAGGTCAGATCCGGGCGCACCCCGTAGAGTTGCTGGGCGCCGCCGCGCGCGACCCGGAAGCCGGTGATCACCTCGTCGAAGATGAGCAGGGTGCCGTGCTCGTCGCAGAGGTTGCGCAGCAGCGGCAGGTAGGCCGGGCGCGGAAGGACCACCCCCATGTTGGCCGGAATCGGCTCCACGATGAGCGCCGCGATCTCGTCACGGTGCTCCTCGAAGGCGACCCGCATGGCGTCGAGGTCGTTGTAGGGCACCACCAGGGTGTCGGCGACTGCCGCCGGGGTGACGCCGCTCGATCCCGGGAGGCCCAGCGTCACCACGCCCGAGCCGGCCTTGGCCAGCAGCGCATCTGAGTGGCCGTGGTAGCCGCCGTCGACCTTGATGATCCGGTGGCGGCCCGTGAAGCCGCGTGCGGCGCGCAGCGCCGACATGGTGGCCTCGGTCCCCGAGGAGACGAAGCGCATCTTCTCGAGGGAGGGCATCATGAAGCGCACCAGCTCGCCCAGCTCGACCTCGCGGGCGGTCGGCGCGCCGAAGGTGGTACCCAGGGAAGCCGCGCGGATCACGGCCGCCACCACGTCGGGATCGGCGTGGCCGAGGATGAGCGGCCCCCAGGACCCGACAAAGTCGGTGTAGCGGTTGCCGTCCACGTCGTAGATGAAGGGCCCGACGCCCCGGTCGATGAACACCGGGGTGCCCCCCACCGACTTGAACGCGCGCACGGGCGAGTTGACGCCGCCCGGGAACAGGGCGCTCGCCCGCTCGAAGAGCGTCGTGGACCGGGGTCGTTTCGAGCCGGGGTTGGTGGCCATCGCGGCTACGCCTGCGCGGAAGGGGCGATCATTTTAGGAGTCGTCTCCTGGGGCGTCCTCGGGGGCTTCGTCTTCTTCGGCCTCGTCGGGCTCGTCGGCGGCGGCTTCGTCGCCCAGATCCTCGGCGGCCAGCGGCTCGCCTTGCTGTTCGGCGCGGGCGGCGGCCACCTCGGGCGACACCTCGTGCTCGCCCTCTTCCTTCTCGGCCATCCGCTCCATCGCGACGACCTTCTCCTCCGGCTCGAGCCGAATGAGGCGCACGCCCTGGGTGTTGCGGCCGATGGTCGGGATGCCGTCCACCGGCATCCGGATCAGCTTCCCGCCGTCGGTGATGAGCATGAGGTCGTCGTCGTCGCTGACGAGGCGCAGGCTGACCACCTTGCCGTTGCGGTCGGTGGTCTTGATGGTGATGACCCCCTTGCCGCCACGGTTCTTGGTCGGGTAGTCGGAGGTCGGCGTCCGCTTGCCGTAGCCGCGTTCGCAGACGGTGAGCAGGGTGGCGGGCTCCTCGCGTGGGATGACCGACATGCCGACCACCTGGTCTTTTTCGCCGTCGCCCTCGCGCAAGCGGATGCCCCGCACGCCGCGGGCGCTGCGCCCCATCGGCCGGACGTTCTCCTCGCGAAATCGGATCGCCCAGCCGTTGCGGGTGCCGATCAGCAAATCGGCCGCGCCCTCGGTGATCCGGACGCTCACCAGATCGTCATCCTCGGGAATCGTGAGCGCGATGATGCCCGAGCTGCGGATGTTGCCGAAGGAGCCGAGCGAGGTTTTCTTGATGTAGCCACAGCGGGTCGCCATCACGACGAAGGCCCCCTCTGAGAACTCACGCACGGGCAGCAGGGCAACCACCCGCTCCCCCTCCTGCAGCGGGATCAGGTTCACGAAGGCCTTGCCCTTGGCGGTGCGGCCGGCCTGCGGGACCTCCCAGACCTTCTTGGAATAGGCGCGGCCCTTGTTGGTCAGCATCAGCAGCACGTCGTGCGTCGAGGCGACGAACAGCTGGGCCACGAAGTCTTCTTCGTGGGTCGCGGCGCCGGTGATGCCGCGTCCGCCGCGCCGCTGCGCCTTGTAGAGCGTCTTCGGGTTGCGCTTGACGTAGCCGCCGTGGGTGACGGTGACGACCATCTCCTCTTGGACGATCATGTCCTCGACGTCGATGTCGGCGCCGGCCTCGATGAGCTCGGTGCGCCGCTCGTCGCCGAATTCGGACTTCACCTCCTCGAGCTCGGAGACCACCACCGCCATCAGGATCTGCTCGCTGCCCAAGATTTCGTCGAGCCGCGCGATGAGCGCCGCCACCTCCTTGATCTCGGCGATGAGCGCGTCGCGTTCGAGGCCGGTCAGCTTGGCCAGGCGCATGTCCAGGATCGCCTGCGCCTGCCGGGGCGAAAGCTCGAAACTGGCGATCAGGTTCGCCTTGGCGGTCTCGGTGTCCTTCGACGAGCGGATGAGGTCGATGACCGCGTCGATGTTGTCGACCGCGATCTTGAGCCCCTCGAGGATGTGCATCCGATCGCGGGCCTGGCGCAGGTCGAAGAGCGTCCGGCGCGTGACCACGTCGCGGCGGTGCGCGATGTAGTGGGTGAGCGCCTTCTTGAGCGAGAGCAATTGCGGTCGGGCATCTACGATCGCCAGCATGTTGATGCCGAACGACTCCTGCAGCGGCGTCATCTTCCAGAGGTTGTTCTGCACGATCTCGGGGACCGCGTCCTTCTTGAGATCGATCACGATCCGCATCCCCTCGCGGTCGGATTCGTCGCGCAGATCGGCGATGCCCTCGATCCGCTTGTCGCGCACCAGCTCGGCGATCTTCTCGATCAGCTTGGCCTTGTTGACCTGGTAGGGGATCTCGGTGGCGACGATCGATTTGCGCCCGGTCTTGGGATGCTCCTCGACGGTCGTGCGGCCCCGCATCAGGATCGTGCCGCGCCCGGTCTCGTAGGCGTTGCGGATGCCGTTGCTCCCGCAGATGAAGCCGCCGGTGGGGAAGTCGGGCCCCGGGACGATCTCGATCAGCTCGTCGGTGGTGAGGTCGGGGTTCTTGACGAGCGCGATGGTCGCGTCGATCACCTCGCGCAGGTTGTGCGGCGGGATGTTGGTGGCCATGCCGACCGCGATGCCGGCCGCGCCGTTGACGAGCAGGTTCGGAAAGCGCGCCGGCAGGACCGTCGGCTCCATCTCCTTGTCGTCGTAGTTCGGCTTGAAATCGACGGTCTCCTTGTCGATGTCGGCCAGCAGCTGGCCGCCGATCTTCTCCATCCGGCACTCGGTGTACCGGTAGGCGGCCGCCGGATCGCCGTCGACCGAGCCGAAGTTCCCCTGCCCGTCGATGAGCGTGTAGCGCATCGCGAAGTCCTGGGCCAGACGCACGAGCGCGTCGTAGGCCGCCGTGTCGCCGTGGGGATGGAACTTGCCGAGCACGTCTCCGACCACGCGCGCGCACTTGATGTACGGGCGGTTCCAGAAGTTGCTCATCTGCTGCTGCGTGTAGAGGATCCGCCGGTGCACCGGCTTGAGCCCATCCCGCGCGTCGGGCAGCGCGCGCGAGACGATGACGCTCATGGCGTAGTCCATGAACGCCGACTTCATCTCCTCCTCGATCGCGATCGGGATGCGGTTTCCTGCGAAAGGTGCGGCGCCGTCAGCGCTCATGAATGTCCTCGTGGGGGCCTAGAAAAGAGTCGGCGCATTATTGCGCACGACCGGCCACGCGGCGTCACGAATCGACGGCCGGGATACTCTTTCTTGCGGACCGGCTCGGCCCGAAATCGGCGGGCGAAATCGGCGAGGCAAATCAGCGTGGGATGAAGCGTCCGGCCGTCGCCTCGAGCTGCCGGAACTCTTCGATCTGGGCCAGGAACACCGGCACGATCTCAGGATCGAACTGCGCGCCCGTGCACCGCTCCAGCTCGCCGCAGGCGATCTCGTGCGGCAACGCCTTGCGGTAGGCGCGATCGGAGGTCATCGCGTCGTAGGCGTCGGCGACGGCGACGATCCGCCCGATGAGCGGGATGTGATCGGCCATGAGCCCCTGCGGGTACCCGGAGCCGTCCCAGGCCTCGTGGTGGCAATAGCAGCCGGGCACGATGTCGCGCATGAACGGGATCGGCTCCAGGATCCGCTTGCCCTTGGCCGGGTGCGACCGGAACATGGCCAGCTCCTCGGGCGTCAGCTTCCCCGGCTTGTTGAGCTTGTCGTTGCGGACGCCGATCTTGCCGACGTCGTGCATGAGGCCGACCTTGACCACCGTGTCGATCTCGGGCCCGCTCATACGCAGGCCGATCGCGATGAGGCGGGCGTACATGGCGACCCGTTCCGAGTGGCCCCGCGTGTAGCGGTCCGACTCCTCGAGCGCGTGCGCGAACCCGATGATGGTCTGCTTGAAGTTCTCTTCCAGCGACACGTTGGCGACGGTCAGGTCCTTGTTGGCATCGACCAGGTTCTCGTAGAGGCGGGCATTTTCGATCGAGACCGCCGCCCGGCTGGCCAGCACGTACAGCATCTTGCGCTGACCCTCGCTGAACCGGTTGCCGCGCGTGTAGCTGTAGGCGTTGAGCATCCCGATGATGCGGCCGTTGAGCTTGAGCGGAATGCTGCACAGGCTGACCAGCCGCCGATCGATGTCGTGGGGCGCGGCGGCCAGGAACCGATACGCCCGGCTGCCGTTCACCAGCAGCGGTCGGTCTTCCTTGAAGAGCGTGAGCACCTCTTCCAGGTTCAGCGCGGGCGCCTCCAGGCCGGGCGCCGCGCGCTCCGAGACCTTGCGCATCCGCTCGGTGAAGCGCCCCTGCCGCTTGGGGTCCTCCAAAAGCAGGCTCACCACGTCGGCGTCGATGGTCTCGATGGTGGCGTCGAGCACCAGGTCGAGCACCTTCTCGACCGACAGCGAGGTCGCGATGGCCTCGCTGATCTTGTAGATCGACAGCGCGTCCTTGAGGCGGATGTTCTCGTGCTGCAGGCGCTGGCGATCGAGGCCACGCTGCACGATGTGGATGACCTCCTCGACCTTGAACGGCTTGAGGATGTAGTCGTAGGCCCCCTTCTTCATGGCGTCGATGGCGGTCTCGACGGTGCCGAAGCCGGTCATGATCACGCTGAGGACGGGGATGCTCTCCTCGGCGATCTTCTGGATCAGCTCGAGGCCGCCCATCTTGGGCATCTTCAGATCCGAGATGACCAGGTTGTAGCTGCGCTTCTGGAGCTCCTCGAGGGCGGCGGCGCCGTCCTCCACCGCCTGGACGACGTAGCCCTCCATGCTGAGAAAGTCGGCCAGGATCTCCCGGATCACCTTCTCGTCGTCGACCACCAGGATCCGGGCGGTCTCGTAGGCGGGGATGTAGTCGGAGGGCTCGGGCGTCGATTCGGCTCGGGCAGCGGCGACGCTGGCGGCGACCGCGCTGGCGAGTGGAGCTTCTCGTTCGGTCGTGCTCAAGAGTTCCCCGGTGCGGGCGTGGGCCGCGCGGGAACGAGGCAAAATCGGCCCAGACGATCCCGGCGCGGGACTGAAATCCAGCCTAATCCAGGCGCCGGGCTATAGCCAGGGGGAAGCACGCTCAGCCCTTCATTTTGGCCTGATCGGTGGTCACGCTCTTCCATTTTTCTTCGCGTTCCTTGGTCTTCTTCTCTTCCGAGTCGGCCTTCTTCTTGGCCGATTGCCAGTCGTCGTTCTTGTCCTTCCACTGGTCCTCGTAGTTTCCGAGCGAGAAGTCGCTGCCGGGTTTGATCCCTTTCTGCTTGGCGAGCTTGGCCTTCTCGAGCTCCACCTTGGCCTGCGCCGCCTCCTGGTGCGCATCGGCCGCCTTGCTGGCCGCCTTGAGCCAGTCTTCTTTCTGATCGAGCCAGTCGAGCTTGGCGGTGCAGACCTTGACGCCCAGGTCGGCGACCTCCTTGCCGTGCTTGGCGGAGTTGGCGCGGTTCTCGTCGTGCGACGCGTTGGCCGACTCCTGCTCGGTGGCCGATTTCTCGACCTCCAGATCGGCCTGTTTCTTCTCGTTCTTGGCGACGTCGAGATCTCGCTCGAGCTGCTCGGTCTGGCTCTTGGCGGTTCGCTGCTCGCTGCGGGCGATCTCGACCTCGTTCTGGGCGGCGAAGACATCCTGTCGTTCACCGGAGGGGACGGCATCCAGCGCCGTGTCGTCGACCTTGTACTTGAGGCCGCCGCCGCAGCCGCCGAGCCCCAGGCCAGCGGTCGTCCACAGGGTGGCCATCAGGAAAAGGCGGAGAGCCACGCGCTTGCGGTCACCGGTGCGAGAAATGGTCATGATCGGCCCATCGTCGGACGGGCTGCGCGGTCGCGTCAACCCAATTGGAGGCCTAGCGGCGGCCGGCCGGTCGCAGTATAGTCACGGGTTGACAAGCCTTGGGTGACGCGTTCCCGCGCCACCCGCATCGCGGTCCCCAGCGCCGGAGCACGACTATGCGTTTATCGATCTCCTCTAAACTATTTCCGAAAATTTCACCGACCCTGATCCTCCCCCTCGTCCTGGCCGCCGGGTTCGGTTGCGCCGGCGTCAAGCCGATGTCCACGTCGACCGGAGGCGGTGGATCGGGTGGGATGATGATGATCAACCCGGCCATCCCTGGGCTCACGGGGCTCACCGTCTCGCCGCCCTCGACGAACATCACCCTCACCAACGGGAGCACGCCGGGCACGCTGACCGGATCGGCCAGCTATACGGCCAACGGCACCTTCATGGACGGGTCATCGATGGACGTCACCGCCAGGGTCAACTGGAGCGCGTCCCCCTCGTCGGGCACGTTCATCACGAACGGCAACGTCACGATCACCGCGCCGGGCTCGTACACGATCACCGCCACCAGCGGCAACGTCACGGCCAGCGCGACCCTGACCGCGGTCTTCAGCGGCGGCTTCACCTGCACCGACTTCGACACGAGCGGGAGCTGCGCCAGCTTCAGCACGGGCACCGAGACGACCCTGGACGGAACGCCGTCGGGAACGACGACCATCGCCTATCCGCTCGACGGCTCGCTGTTCCCCGCCAACCTGGGTCCCATCCAGGTTCAGACCACCACCTCTGGAACGTCCGCCCGGATCAACTTCCAGACCACCAGCGGCAACGTCAACGTCAACTTCTATGGCAGCTGCGAGGCGGGGCCGGGGCCGGGCTGTTACGTCACGATTCCGGTGGCCTTCACCCAGCTTCTGATTCCCGGTAGCGCCTCGGAGAACATCCACCTCACGGCGCGGGTCTCGAGCGGCGGCGCGCCGTCGGAGTCGGCCCCGGTGAGCTCCGCCTGGGCCCCCACCGGCCTGACCGGCGGTCTCTACTTCTGGACGGTCGTGCCCCATCCGGTGACGGCGACCAGCACCAACGATATCCCGACGCCGCCCACCTACCTGCTGCTCGACCCCACGCAGACCAGCGGCACTCAGATCCAGCGCTACGACTTCTCCCGAGACAACCCGGCGCCCGAGGTGGTCTGGACCGACGACGGCGGGCCGGGCAGCACGCCGCCCTACGACGGCGCGCCGCAGGCCTTCGTCAACGGCGTGGCCGGCGGTCACTGCATCGGCTGCCACACCATCACGAACGACGGCAAGTATATGGCGCTGACCATTGGGGGCTCCTCCACCTACAACGCCGCCAACTGGGAGATGCTGGACATCGGCGGGCAGGCGCTCGAGCTCATCAATCCCGTCGGGGGCGGCGGCGCCGACACCAGCAGCGATCCCAGCGCCACGCCGACCAACGATCCCACCAACTACTGGAAGAGCTACCGCAAGGAGACGTTCGCCACCGAGGTCACCTGGAATCCCGACAGCACCGTGATGGCCAACATGTACATGTCCAAGCTCTACCTGAGCTCGGTCGCGATTAGCGGGACGTCCGCGACGGTGACGCGGACCGGTCCCGCCGTTCCGACCTACCAGGGCAACGTCGATCCCTACGGCTCCGATCCCTTCTGGAGCCACGACGGGAGCATGTTCGTCTTTACGTCGTTCAATCAGGCCGCCACGGCCGACTCGACCGGCAACCCGCAAGGGTTGAACGGCGATCTCAAGACCGGGGGCCAGATCGCGATCGCGAGCGCCACCGCGACGTCCGTGAACGACGACGCCAAGGTTCTCGTCACGCGCGGCGCCGGCGTCTCCAGTTACTACCCGTGCATCAGCGAAGACAGCGCGTACGTGGTCTTCAACCAGAGCACCTGCGGCAGCAATCCCGACCCGGTCGGGGGCGGATACGGAACGGGATCCTGCGACGGATACGACGATTCGTCGGCCAAGCTGTGGTGGGTCCCGACCTCGGGTGGGGCCACGACCCTCCTCAACAACGCCAACGGCGGCAGCAACAACTACGACAATTCCTGGCCGCGCTTCAGCCCCGACGTGGGGACCTTCCGCGGCAACAAGCTCTACTGGGTCGCCTTCTCGTCTCGCCGTCCGTACGGCGTACAGGTGAACAACACTTCCACCATCTCCGCCACGCAGCCCCAGCTCTGGTTCGCCGCGGTTTCGGTGGGCGAGATCACCATCGGCGATCCGAGCTTCGCGCCGGTCTGGCTTCCCGGGCAAAACCCGATGCAGGCAAGTCCCTACGGAAATCACGTGCCGCAGTGGGTGAAGGTCGCGATCAAGATCGACTCGGGTCTCTAGTCTCGAAAATTACGCCCAGCGCATAGGCGCCGTTCAAAGGAGCGGGCATTGAAGGTAGCTTCGCGCTTCCGGATACTGTTCCTGACTCTCCCCGCCCTGATCGGCGCCGGCTGCCGGCTCGATAAATCGGGCCTCTCGTCGATCGCCGGGCCGTCTGCCGGCGCGGGCGGCTCCGTGGTCGTCACGGGCGGCGGTGGAGACGGCACTGCCGGCGCCTCGGGCACCGCCGGTGCGGGTGCGGCCGGAGGTCTCGCCGAAACCTTCGACGCCGGCGGCGGCCTCACGGGTCTGGCGGGCGGGGCCGGCGATGGCTCGGGCGGGGGTCCGTCGGGCGCCGGTGGTACCATCGGCACCGCTGGCACGGCTGGCGCTACGGGCACCGCCGGTACCGTTGGTACCACGGGCACGGCCGGTACCGGCGGCCCGGGCGGCAGAGGCTTCACGGGCGTCGGCGGCCTGGGCGGGGGAGCTGCCGGCGGCAAGGGCGGCATGGCCGGGGCTTCGGTCGGAACGGGCGGGCATGGCGTCGACGCCGGTTCGGCGGGAACGTGCGGGCCACCGGATGCCGGAGGCGCCTGCCTGGCCTGCGTGACCGCCGGAGGCGCCTGCGACAGCGGCGTCTGCGTCTTCACCTGCGGCTCGGGCTGTTCGCCCTGCAAGGGCGCCATCACCTGCCCGCTGGGCATCGCCTGCAAGATCGATTGCCCGGCCGGGGGATGCGGCAGCCCGATCGACTGCCGCGGCGCCACCAACTGCACCATCACCTGCGCCGACAACGCCTGCGGGGGCGGGATTCAATGCGGCGGGACGACCTGCAACGTCACCTGTAGCGGCACCAACTCCTGCGGCGCCGGCGTCTCGGGGTCGGGCTCGATGAACACCATCACGTGCACCGGCATGGGCTCCTGTCACGGTCCGATGACCTGCGGCGGCAACAGCTGCGACACCGAGTGCACGGGTCCCTCGACCTGCGCGTCCGGCGTGACCAGCTCGGCGGGGAGCAACCGCATCTCCTGCCATGGCGCCAACGCCTGCGGGGCCGCGGTCCGCTGCAGCGGCAACGTCTGCACGACCGACTGCTCCGGCACCCACGCCTGCACCAACGGCTACTGTTGCTTCGCCGCCAGCTGCCAGACCACGCCGGCCAACGAGCCGGCCTGCCGCTAAAGTCAGTTGCCCGCGTCGGGGGCGGAAAAATTGATGCAGGCGCCGCCCGGCAGGCAGATATTCGGGCTGCAGTAGTACGCGATGTTCATGTAGTTGCAGCAGGTGGCGTTCGCGCCGCAGGCGGGTTGCACCTGGTTGCAGGGATCCGGGTTGGTGGTGCTGGTGTTGAGCCCAGCCCGGGTACAGATGCAGGGGACGCCGACCAGCGTCACGCCGTCGATGGTGTCGCAGGCGCACACCAGGTTGCTTCCGACGGCGCCGCACTGGTTGCCGCCGCGCGTGCAGTGGGCGCCGACGCCGATGGCGTTTCCGGCGTCGGGCGGGCAGCCCACCGGGAGATCGAGCGCCAGGTCGTACACCACGCCGTCCGTCGACGCGTCGGGACGCGACCCGCCGCCGGACGAACAGGCGCCGCCGAGGGCCATCAGCAGAACCAGACCAATCCAAGAAAGGCTTATAGAAAGGCTCGTAAAACGCATACCCACAGGGTACCGCTTTCCACGCGTCAGTTGAAAGCCCAACCCACGCGCAGTGTGTAAGAGCTGGTCCCGATGTAGTCGAGGACGCCGAAGGCGTTCGTTCCACGCCCCCCCAGGCCGATGCGCGCGATGAGGTCGATCCGGATCGGGTCCAGATGGATCTGGATCGCCGGCGCCACCCAGTACGAACGGACGTCGTTGATGGGGAACTGCGGGTCGTTGACGGTGTTCACCTGGATGTCGGTACCGAGCTCGACCGAAGCGCCCAGCAGGTCGAATGGCGCATAGCCGACGGCGACGTGCGAATCCCAGAACACGACGTTGGGGACGACCACCTCCATGCCGAGAAACTGGCCGTTCGGTCCGGTCAGGACCAGGAGACCTTCGTTGACGACGAAGGTGAACCGGCCGAGCGCCCCACCCAGGATGGCTGTCGGCTCGATGTGAAAATAATAGGGGAAGACGTAGGAGACCATCGAGCCGTCGGTGGGCAGGAAGAAATCGAAGCGCGTGGTGTGGGTGGCGAGCCGGCCACGGAGACCGAAGCCGCAAACCAGCGCCTGGCCGGCCAGCGGAACGGTCCAGATCGCGCCCAGGCGCACGTCGCCGAAAGAGAGCCCCGTCTGACGCTCGGGATCGGGCACCCCGCCGGGCACCGCGGTCACGTCCAGCGAGGTGACCTGTAGGAACGGGATCTCCGCCTCGAACGCGAAGCGGTGCCAGCGCTTCACCCCTCCCAGCGCAAAGCGGAAGTTGGTCCCGCTTCCGGCGATGTAGGGGAGCGCCGACAGGTCCTTGCTCTGCGCGAAGGCGACATCGAAGTAGAGCCGCGTCGGCGATTCCGGCAGGCGCAGCGCCGGCCCATCGACGGGCGGGGGATAGTAGGTCGACAGGACCGACGTGTCGGGCGGTGGCCGGGCGCCGGGGGGCGGTTCGGCCAGCTGGGCGTCGACGGCCGCCTGCACGGGCTCGGCCGACTGCGCAGGCTCGACCGACGGCGCGTCATCGTCAGCCGCGCGCACCGACGGGGTACGCGCGGCGAACAGAGTCAGAAGCAACGCGGCGGAGACCTTGGTCGGCGTCAAAGGTCCTCGTTGGTGTTCGGGCGGGCGGTCAGGCGTCGACGTATTCCAGCTGGCCCAGGTAGTCGCCCTTGCCGATCTCGACGCCACCGTGGCGCAGGAGGTCGTAGGCCGTGACGACGTGGAAATAGAAGTTCGGGATCTGGCGGCCGAATAGATACTCGTTCGCGCGCAGCGACTTGCTCGGCCGGGTCGCGGAGCCCGGGAGCTTGACCACCGTGTCGGGCGTGGTGCGCTCGAAATCCTTGGCCGACAGCGTCTCGAGGTACCCCAGGCACTTGCCGATGCGGCCGCGCAGCTCGGCGACCGTCGTCTCGTTGTCCTCGTGCTTGGGGGCGTCCTTGCCCGACAGCAGCGCGCCGGCCGCCTTGGCCGTGTCACAGGCGATGCGAACCTGAACCGCGAACGGCAGCATGTCCGGGTAGAGCCGCGCCGTGAGGAAGTTGTTCACGTCGAATTTGCGCGCCTCGGCCTGCGCCTCGGCCTTGCCGAGGACGGTATCGAGGTTCTTGAGCGAGCGCATGAACTGGCGAATGGTCAGATAGTACATTTCTGTCTCCTGTCGGTGGGCCCAGGATCTACCCGAAGGAGATCGGGGGAGCAACCGGGGGGCAACCGGTGGTGTTGGCAGTCGCACCTCGCGCCAAGATTGAAATTCCCCCCAGACCGAAAATGGCGCAAAATCAGGGGCATGAAGCAGCACCTTAGCTTGACTCCTGCCCTGGATCTCTTGCTCCTCGCTTCAGGTCTTCTGCTGGTCTCGCCCCGCCCGGCTGCGGCGACGGTATCGGAGCCCGACGGGACACCGCTGCCACAACCGGCGAACCCGAGCGAGGTCTCTTGCTGTGTGACGGGTCGCGGATTCCCCGCCGACGCCGATACGCTCGCCGGCCTCTTCATGTACCGGGGCGACACCATCGATCCGGTGGCGGACGCGCACCAGACGCCCGGCACGTTTTCGCCGCAGTGCGGATTTACCGGCCAGATCGTGCTCAAGGGGGGCGATTGCATGAACGCTCTCGGCTGGTACAACGCGACCACGCCCGCGACGGCGCCGCCGGCGGGCCAGATTTACCAACTCGTTCCTTCCAATCTCCAGCTCCCGCCCCCGATGGGATTGATGTGTCAGGAAAACGGATTCTGCCCCCTGGCCACGCACACCACGACCCAGGTTGGCCAACACACCTGGACGGACGTCACCTACTCCGCGGACGCCATCCGGAGTAATCCCAACTACAAGGGGGGGCAGGTCGGGTTCGCGCTGATGGCGGGCACAGGGAAGTGCAACCAGACCAAGTATTCGCAGGCCGAGCTCAACGTCATCTCGACTCAATACGGCGTCCCGTGGGTCACGACGTTGATCTATCAATCGACCGCCGACCCGAGCGCCTACTACATCGCCTTTGAAGACCTTCCGATGCTGCCGTCGGACTGGAAGCAGACCGGGACCGGAGGGGGTTGCGACGGCGACTTCAACGACTTCGTCTTCTACGTGACCGGTCTCGATTGCGAGGGCGGGGGCCTGCCTTGCACCGTGCCGGCGGCGCAGGGGATCTGCGAGGAGGGAACCACCCAGTGCTCGAACGGCGGCATGACCATCAACTGCGTGTCGAACACGCCGGCCAGGACCGAGGTCTGCAACGGGCTCGACGACGACTGTGACGGCACGATCGACAACCCCGAGGCGCCCAACCTCTGTCCGCTGGCGGGCGAGATCTGCAGCCAGGGTGTCTGTGTCTTCGCCTGCGACACCAGCGAGTTTCCCTGCAACATACCGACGGTCTGTGACAGCGCCGATCAGCTGTGCAAGGAGCGCGCGTGCCTCGGCGTCACTTGCGGCTCGGGGCAAGTCTGTCACGGCGGCCTGTGCATCGGTGGCTGCGAGGGCGTCACCTGTCCGCCCGACCAGGTCTGTCGCATCGGGAACTGCGTCGACCCTTGTTCGGGTATTACCTGCGACTCGGGTCAGGTTTGCGAGAATGGCGCTTGTGTCTCGCCCTGTTCATGCCGGGCTTGCGCGACGGGCAAGGTCTGCACCAAGGCAGGCAATTGCGTCGACCAGGGTTGCGACACACAGGCCTGCAATCCACCGGCCACGGTGTGCGTGAAGGGCGCCTGTCAGGACGGCTGCCAGGGCGTCGTCTGCCCGACAGGGCAGACCTGCTCGGGCGGGATCTGTTCCGTACCCGACGGTGGCGTCGGTGGCGCCCCGCAGCCCGATGCCGGCGCGCCGATCACGGGCGGCGCGGGGACCACGGGGACTGGCACAGGAACGGGCGGTAGCTCGACGACCGGGACCGCCGGGAACAAGGGCAGCGGCGGCGCGGGTGCGACTACCGGCGGCCACGAAGGGGGCGTCACCGCCTGCAGCTGCGATTCGGCGGAAGGGCCGGGCCCGGGTGGGCTCGCGCTGATCTTCGGCGTGCTCATCCTCGCATCGCTACGCCGGCGCGCCACTCCCGCGGCAGCTCGCGCCCGTCGCCGCTAGACGGCGGCAGTCGCGAACGGGCCACGCGAGCCTTTCGAGGGCTCGCGTGTTTTCGCGGTCACGCGTGTGTTTCGTCGGTCAATAAACCGGCGGGGCCCAATAGCCCGCCTGCCAGACCCAGGTGTAGCCGTTCCAGACCCACTGGGGCGCCATCCAAAGCGCGCCCGCATAGGGCGGGTAAGCCCAAGCGCCGCCGATCCAGACGCGCGCGCCCCCGCGGAAGCCCCAGTATCCGGGCGCCCAGGCGCGCGCGAGTGGCCGCGCGCCGATCGCCCCTACGCCGCGAAAGCCCGGTCCACCACGGAAGCCCGGCTCTCCGCGGAAGCCCGGTGCCGCGCGGAAACCCGGCCCTCCGCGGAAACCTGGTCCCGCGCGGAACCCGACTGCCGGCGCGGCGTGGAAGCCGCCACCGCCGTGGAATCCACCGCCGCCGTGAAAGCCGCCACCGCCGCCGTGGAAGCCGCCACCGCCGTGGAAGCCGCCACCACGGGCGAAAGCGGCCGCAGGTGCGGTCAGCAACGCCAGACCCAGCACAGCCATCAGTATCCGTCTCATGACTCGTATCCTCCGATCTTCAGATGAATGACCCGCGAGCCTGGTCGCACGTAAGTGGGGACGCTCACGCCGCGATCGGCCAGCCTCCTGCGGCGAACGACCTAGCTCTTGGACGCCGCGCGCCAACTCTTGTTAGATCCCCCCATGGCGCCCCCGAAGTCCGACGTACCCAAGCCCAGCCCGGGCAAGGGCGAGCCCGCGAAGCTCGACGGCGTCGCGTTGGCTCAGCCATGGGCGCCCCGCCGGCTGCGACAGGTGGCGGCGGTGCTGGGCGGGCTCTACGTCTTCGCCGTGTGGCTGGACGCCGCCGGCAACGGGGCTGCGGACAAGGTGTTGCCGCTGCCGGTTCGTTTCTTCGTGCAAGAGGCCGCCCTGTTTCCGCACGCGGCGCGGGACGTGATCGAGTGGCGGGCCGAGGCCTGGTTCTGCGATGCGGGGCGTTTCGAGGAGCTGGACGTGCGCCCGTACTTTCCCATCCGGCGCGACGACAAGGAGAGCCGTTTCTATCGGGCGATGTTCTTCCACCTGCACCAGCGGCGCGTGCTGGCCGAGCTGGACCGGTTCATCGCGCGCGAGCAGAACCGCACCCACCCCGAAGCACGCATCGGCGGCGTGATGCTGCTCAGCCTGCGCATCCCGATCCCACCCCCGGGGACGCCCGAGGCCCGCTATCAGCGGCTGCCGCTGGCGGAATACCCGACCAGCATCGAGCGCCACTACTGGTTCGTGACCGACAAGGCCGAGCGCGAGCAGCGGTGCGCCGAGCTGCAGGGGGAGGGCCCGTGAGGCGTCCCCCGCGGTCCTTGACGCCGCTCGATCGGGTGCGGGCCTGGCTGGAGGCGCCGCAGCCAATCGAACGGCTCGAGCTCATCCGGATCGTGGCGCCGCTGGTGCTGCTGGCGTTCTTGTCGTCGCGCCTCATTCACGCCGATCACTGGCTGAGCCCGATCGGGTTCCGGGTCCCCTACCTGGGCGGCAGCGACTGGCGGCAGCCGCTCTATTTGCCGCCGGTGTCGCCGGGCGTCGCCTGGACCATCGCGCTGCTCACGACACTGGCGGGACTCTGTCTGTCGGCGGGCCTCCTCACCCGCGTCGCCGCGGGCGCGTTTGCGATCTTGCTGGCCTACCTGGCGCTGGCGGACCGTCTGGAGGCGTTCACGGTCAGCAAGCTGGGCCCGATGATCGCGCTCGCGCTCTGGCTCTCCCCCTGCGGCGCCCGCTACGGTGTCGATGCCTGGCGCCGGCGGCGCCGGCACCCGGAAGCGCCGCTTCCGACCCACGTCCCGGGCGGCGTCATCCGCTATTTTCAGATCTTCCTGGCGGCGATGTACTCGGGCGCCGGGATCGCCAAGCTGCGTGGCGACTGGCTGTCCGGCGACGTTCTGTGGAGCCATCTGCACGACAACTATCAGACCGCGATCTCGTGGTTCCTGGTCCGCTCGGTTCCCGGTTGGGCCTGGCAGGCCCTGCAATATCTGTCGCTCACCTTCGAGGTGGCCGCGCCGCTCTGGTTCGTGCTGCCGTGGACGCGCCGTCCGGCCGTGGTGGTCGCGCTCTCGATGCACGCGATGATCGGGCTCATGTTCGGGCCGGTGATCTGGTTCGCGCTGCTCATGAGCACGCTGCTGGTCGGTTGCTACGCGCCCGAGCGCTGGTTGCTGCGGGTTTTTCGGCGCGGCGCCCCGGTCTGAACGCCGGTCACTCCGTGGGCTTGGGCGACTCCGCAATCCCGGCGTCGCGCGCGCGCTCGGCCTCGGTCAGCTTCAGCCAGCGGCGCTCGCCCGTGTGCGCGAGTACCAGCAACGCCGGCTGCAGGAGCCGGGGCAAGACCGCCAGAACCAGGGCACCGCCGATCACCACGATGGCGAGCGGCTTCTGCGTGTCGGCGCCGATGCCGTGCGACAGCGCCGCCGGCGTCAACCCGAGCATCGCGACGGAGGTGGTCATCAGCACCGGGCGCAGGCGCCGTTCGGCGGCGTGGCGCACCCCTTCCTCGAGGCCCATTCCTTCGTCCCAGAGCCGTTGCGCGTAGGTGACGACGATGAGGGCATCCTGGACGGAGATGCCGAAGATCGAGATGAACCCCATCGCCGCCGAGATGGAAAAATTGGTGCGTGTGATGAGCAATGCCAGGATGCCGCCGGTGCAGGCGACGGGGATTCCCCCCAGCACGATGAGCGTGTCCTTCCAGTTCTTCACCGAGGAATAGACCAGCATCGCGATCACGAGCAGCGTGATCGGAATGATCAAGATGAGACGGCCGGTGGCTTCGTTGAGCTGGTTGATCTCGCCCGCCCACTCGAGGTGGGTGTCGTACGGAAGCTTCACCTTTTCGGCGATCTTCTGCTGTGCCTCGGCGATGGTCGAGGCGAGGTCGCGCCCGCGCACCGAGAACTTCACCGGTGCGTAGCGGCGGTTGTCCTCGCGGTAGATGAGCGACGGTCCTTCCTCTTCGGCGATCTGGGCGAGCTGGCCGAGGGGCACCTGGGCGCCGTCGGGCGTCGCGACCAGAATGTTCCGGATCGCCTTGAGATCTTTGCGATACGCCGGCGCCCAGCGCACGGTGAGATCGAACTTCTTCTCCCCCTCGTACACCTGCGTGACCGCCTGCCCGCCAATCGCCGCTTGAACGACCGCTTCGACGTCGCCCACATTGAGGCCGTAGCGCCCGCACTGAAGGCGATCCGGTGTGATGCGGACGTTTGGCTGGCCGAGGGAGGGGAACAGCCCCAGATCTTCGACGCCTTTGACCTCGGCCATGATGTCGACGATCTCGTTGGCCTTGTCTTCGTTGACGTGTAGGTCGGGCCCCACCACCTTGACCGTGTTCTCCCCCTTGACGCCGGATAGCGCCTCTTCGACGTTGTCGGAGATCATTTGCGAGAAATTGAAGATGACGCCCGGGAACGCCTGCTGCAGCTCGCGCGACAGCTCCTGGGTCATCGACGCCTTGGTCACGCCGCGCGGCCAGTCGTCCGACGGCGCGAGCGGCGCGAACAGCTCGATGTTGTAGAACCCCGACACGTCGGTGCCGTCGTCGGGCCGGCCGAGCTGCGAGACGACCGTGGTGATCTCCGGGTGATTGCGGTGCTGAAGGTCGCAGCGGTCGGAATTCGAAATCCGCGAAGACGGGCGTTGTCCGCCGGAGTCCGCCGCGGCGGGGGGCGGGGAGCCTGCCATGGTCCCCGCGTGCGAGGGCTCGCAGCCCAGGATCACCTCCCGCATTCGTCCGACGTACTTGGCCGACTGCTCGAGCGAGATCGACATCGGCAGCGTCGCGCGGATCCAGAAGTTCCCCTCCTCGAGCTTGGGCATGAACTCGCGTCCCAGCGTGGTCGCCGCGGCCAAGCTGGCGACCACCACCACCGCCCCGATCGCCACCGCGGCGCGTTTCCGGCGCAGCGAAAAGGCAAAGAGCGGCAGGTAAAACCGCTTGAGCGTCCGCATCAGCCAGTTGTCGTGCTCGTGATCGCCCACCGCGCCGACCTTGAGGCCCCGCTCCGCCAGGACCGGCGTCAGGGTCAACGCCAGGATGATCGCGCCGCCGATCGCGAACGCGTAGGTGTGCGCCATCGGGGAGAAAATGACGCCCGAGACGCCGGTGAGCGTGAAGAGCGGGATGAACGCGACGCCGATGACCAGCGTCGATGAGAACATCGGCGGCCCGACCTCGCCGGCGGCGGCCAGGATGCGTTCGATGCTGTTCCGCTTGCTCGCGGTGGAGAGGTGGCGAAAGATGTTCTCCATCATGATCACCGTCGAATCGACGACGATGCCGAAGTCGACGGCGCCGAGCGAGATCAGGTTGGCCGGGGTGCCGGTCGCCACCATGCCGATGAACGCCAGCATCAGCGCCAGCGGGATGTTGAGCGCCGTGATCAGCGCGGCCCGGCCGTGGCCCAGGAACAGCCACAACACCAGCGCAACCAGCACCATTCCGATGAGCAGGTTCTCGATGACGGTGTGGGTGGTCAGCTTCACGAGGCTGGCGCGGTCGTAGTAGGTCTCGGTGTGCATGCCGGGCGGCAGGATGTGAAGCTTGGCGATCTGGTCGACTTTGTCGTGCACGTTGTCCAGCGTCTTGAGCGAATCGCCGCCGTAGCGCATGAGGACGGTCCCCTGGACGACGTCGGGATCCAGATCCTTGCCCACGATCCCCAGGCGCGGCGCGTGCCCGACCGACACGTCGGCGACGTCGCCGACACGTACCGGCGTCCCTTTCTGCTCGGTGATCGTGACCGAACGAATGTCGGCCAACGAACGAAAGATGCCGATGCCGCGGACGTTGTAGGACTGTTCGCCGACGGTCAACCGCTGCCCGCCGACGTTCTGGTTCGAATTCGAAAGCCCGTTCACCAGCTGGGCGAGAGACAGACCGTGCCCCTTGAGGCGGTAGGGGTCCGCCTCGACGTGGTATTCCTTGGTGTAGCCGCCGTATCCGACCACGTCGATGACCCCCGACGCCTGACGGAACTGCCGCTCGAGTGTCCAGTCCTCGGCCGTCTTGAGGTCGGTGAGCGAATAGCCGTCGCCGCGCACGACGTAGCGATAGATCTCGCCGATCGCGCTCCAGGGCGAGAGTTGGGGCGACAGACCCGGCGGCAGCGACACGAAGTTGAGCCGGTTCAGGACCCGCTGCTCGGCGAGGTGATAGTCAACCGCCCAGGTGAAGTAACATTTGACGTCCGACAGCCCGAACAGCGACTGCGACCGGATGTGGTCGAGATCGATCATGCCGTTCAGGCCGTTTTCGAGCGGCACCGTGACATAGCGCTCCACTTCCTCGGCGCTCCAGCCATTCGGCTGCGTGATGATCTCGATCATCGGCGGCACCGGGTTTGGATAGGCCTCGATGTCGAGCTGCTTGTAGCAGTAGAGCCCGAGCGCCAGCACGCCCACCGCGATCAGCAGCACAAAGGCCGGCATCCGCAGAACGAAGCGGACGACGCGCTGGAGCACGACTAGAGCATTCCGGACAGAAGTGCGGCGCCGGCGGTCACGATCCGATCACCGGGCGAAACGCCGTGCACGATCGGCAGGTAGTCGGTCCCCTGGTCGTCGTTGAGCGCGACGATCCGGCGGACGAATTTGAGACGGCCGTCGGGCGCCGAGCCGTTCTCGACGAACACCGCGGTCTGATCGGCAATGCGCAGGATCGCCGTCCGAGGCAGCGCCGCCACCGTCGGACCCGCGACGGCGATGCTGACCGTCGCGTACATCTCGGGCTTGAGCTCGCGGTGGGGATTGGGAATCGAGCAGCGGATCCGCGCCGTGCGCGCGATCGGATCGAGCGCGCCCGCGATCCAGTCGACCTGCCCGGTGAAGATCTGGTCCGGATAGGCGATGGCCTTCAGGGTGACCGTCGCGCCCTGGTGCACGCGCGCGAGATCCGTCTCGAAGACGTCCGCGAAGACCCAGACCTGATCGAGCTCGCCGATGGTGAAGAGCTCGACCGCCGTCCCGCCGCCGTACTGACCCTGCACCTCGGCGCCGGGGTTCACGTTGCGGGCGATCACCTCACCGTCGATCGGCGCGCGCAGCGTGAACCCCTGGGTGACCGTCTCGGCCGACGCCCCGCCGAAGAGCCGAGCCTTCTGGCGGGACCGCTCCATCTCCGCCTTGGCCTTGCCATGGTTGTCCTGCGCCGATTCGTAGTCGCGTTCGGACCCGGCGTGCGCGTCGAAAAGCTCCTTCTGGCGCCGCAGATCGTGATCGGCGGCCACCAAATCGGCGTTCGCTTTGCCGAGATCCGCCGAGGCGTTCCCGACGTCCGGCGATTCGATGGTGGCAAGCGGCGTCCCCTTCTTCACCCGCGTCCCGGGATCGGCCACGATGCTGCGAATGCGTCCGGTAACCGGCGAGAAGACGTGCGCGACGTGCCGGTCGTCGAAGGCGACCTTGCCGCTGGCCACGATCTCATTGCCGACGGCGTGCAGCGCGACCGGCTCGATCTGAACCTTGGCATCCTGGAGCTGCCGTGGCGTCAGCCAAACCTCATCCTGGGGTGGCTGGGGTAGGGCGCTGCCGGCGGCGGGCGCGCTCCGACAGCCCGAGATCGCAGCCGGGATCGCGAGGGGGACGACGACGAGGGCAAACGCACGCGAGACCACGCGTTGCGCTGACGCAAGACCCATGCCGCGGCCGCCACGCCCAGAGTCCCCACAAAGGCGGGCCTTTCGATCGGCCCCCGCACGGTCGCCCAAAAGTTTCTTGTATATGTCGTGAAAGTTTCCTGTACGTCAGCGTGGGGAGGTCGGCGCACTCCGGCTCGGATCAGCAGCCCGGAGCGGTGCTGCCGGGCTGACAGATCTGGCACTCGATCGAGGTGGCAACAGGCTCTGCGGTCGAACTCGGATCGGGGGAGACCGTCAGCGCGAGGCCACCATCCGGACAGCTGGTCGCGTCGGCGGCCAGGGTCCAGCAGGGCGGGACGTTGCCGTTTTCCAGGCAGTCGGGAAGTGCCACGATCTCGATCGAGCCCTGTTTGATGGCCTCGCTGGTGACCGCGCAATCGGGGTGTCCGAGCGCGTTCGCCGGGAGCTTGTAGGTGATGCAGGGGGACTTGGCGTCGACGAGCGCGCCGACGCCCTGGGCGATGTTCGTCATCGCGGTCGCGTAGTCGTTGTCGCAGATCGACGTCAACACGCCGTTTCGAAAGGCATGCACGAACTCCCCGATCCGCACCCCCGGATCGGCGAAGCTGCCGTCCCCGTTGGCAGACGTACAGGAGTGCTCGATCTCCGGCCACAGTTCGTTGGCCGATGGGCCGGCGCCGGGAGCCCACCGGACGACATAGGGCGTGGCTGGACCGGCGATGGCCGAGACGAAAATTTGGTGTTCGGGATCGGGCTTGAGCGCCTTGATGTCGGCGACGAAGTGGCTGACCGGGGTCAGGCCGCTGGACGCCGTGTCGTTCGATTCACAATTCGACAGCACCAGCTCCGGAGCCCCCGCGGTGCCCGTCGCGTCGGCGGGCGGATGGAGGGGCGGCTGCGCATACGCCGTGCTGGCGCTGGCGGCGCTCAGGTCCTGGCACAGATGCCCGCCGAGGGGTCCCCCGTTGCACCGGTAGTTCGCGAGCGGGCCGTCCGGGGTTTCGAGGTCATTCCCGGATGCCCCGCTCAAGGAATAGATGGGCAGTGGGCTTCCCGACGCGGGCGCCGAGCAGTCGTCCTCGTTGGTGAGAATGATGATGCCGAGATAGGCCCCCTCGCGAATGAACCCGCTGTTCATCGACGGCGCCGGCCCCTGGCCGTCGGCGCCGAGGGCGCGGTCGATCGAGGCGAGCTGGTGCTCGAACCCACACCCGGTGCTTCCGAGCGCGCCGAGGCACTGGAGCACAGTCGAGATCCCCGCCGGGTCGACCAGGCCGAAGTTCTTGGTCATGCCGGTCGAATCGTCGCTGACGAAGAACGAGCCGGCGTCGAGCGTGGTCATGGTGCACGGCGGTTGGGCCTGGGAGTAGAAGTTGCCGTTGTCGCCGCTGTTGCTGCACCCGATGCCCTGTGGCCCTTGATCGCTGGGCGCGCCCATGTCCGACGACACCACCGCGATCTGGACGCTGGGAAGGCCAAGCGGCAGCGCCTGGAGCGTCTGCATGAAGGTGGGCAATTGAGCGAGCAGCTTCTGCTGCATCGTCGTCATCTCCGACGAGTTGTCGATCATGAACAGGATGTCGATGTCGGTGTGCGCCTGGGCCGAGAACGTCGTCTTGAAGGAAGTGGAGGTCCCCGAGGCTCCCGGTTTGGTCGTCGCACTGGAACCACAAGATCGGAAGAGCGTCGTGTAGGGAAAGAGTGTAGATCTCGGTGGT
>CALAOV010000199.1 GCA_937889515.1 uncultured Myxococcales bacterium
ACGACGGCCCCGGCGCCCGCCGCCGTGCCCGCGGCGCCGGCCCCCACGCCGGCCCCGATCGTCGAGCCGCCGCCGTTCACGGGGGCACCCACCACGCCCGAGCACGCCGCCGATGCCCGCACCACCCTGCGCCGATCGATCCTGGACTCGGCCTGGCGCACCGTGCGCGACAAGCACTTCGACAAGACCCTGGGCGGACTCGACTGGAATGCAGTCCGTGCCAAATACGAGCCGCTCGCGATCGCGGCGCCGTCGGACGGCGCGTTCTATCGCGTGATGAACCAGATGATCGGCGAGCTCGGTCAGTCGCACATGATGATCACCGGTCCCGGCGACGAAGACGAAGAGGCCAGCGAAGAGATGGCCGAGCCCGGGGAGACGCCCGCCCAGGCGCCGGTCCACGGCAGCGACACCATTGGCGGCACGATTGGCGATCCTGGCCTCACCGTGCGCGTGATCGAGGGACGGCCAACGGTCACCCGGGTGCGGGCTGGATCCGCGGCCGACAAGGCGGGGCTACTTCCGGGATTCGTGGTCACCCAGATCGCCGGCCGGCCGCTGGCGGCGCCGGTCAATTCGTCCCGGGCGCTGCGCCCGGTGGAGGAGCGTTTCGCCATTCGCCGCGCCGCCGTGCGACGGCTGGCCGGTCCGACCGGCACCCGGGTCACGGTCGCCTACCTAGACCACCACGACCGCCCGGGCAAGGCCGTGCTGGTGCGCGATCCGCCGCGCGGGCAGCCGATCCAGCTCGGCCATTTGCCGCCGCTGTATCCCGAGGTGCGCGCCTACGAGGTCGGGGACGTGGGCGTGATCGCGTTCAACATCTTCATCCTCCAACCGGTCCTCCAGGATCTCAAACGGGCCGTCGCACGTTTTCAGGCGCACCACCTCCGTGCCGTGGTCCTCGATCTGCGCGGCAACCCCGGCGGCCAGGGGGCGATGGCGATCCCGGTGGCATCCCTGTTCGTGAGCGCGCCGGTGACGCTGGGAACGCTCAAGTTCCGCGATTTCGGGCAGACCATGGTGGCGAAGCCCGAGCTGGGCGCCGTCCCATTCACCGGACCCGTCGCCATCCTCACCGACGAGGGAACCGCGTCGACCTCGGAGATGCTGGCGGCGGGCCTGCAGGAATCGGGGCGGGCGGTGGTGGTCGGCGACAGCACGCTGGGTGCGGTGCTGCCGTCCGTGATCGAGGCGCTGCCGGGCGGCGCTGTCATGCAGTACGTTGTCGCCGATTTCAAGACGCCCAAGGGGGTCCTGCTGGAGGGGCGTGGCGTGCAGCCCGATCGGCGGGTGGTCGAGACCCGCGCGGCGCTGCGCACCGGCCGCGATCCGGTGCTTGACGCCGCCCTCGTCGCCATCCGAGCATTGCGCGGCCCATGATCGAGACCATGCTCAAACCGATGCGCCCCGTTTCGACGCTGGCCCTGGCCCTGGCGCTGGCCGCCGGCTGCGCCGCACAGCCCCGGCCGCCAGCCGCCACTGGCCCGATCGCCGCGGCGGGCGGACCGCGCACGCCCGACGCCATTCTGGCGGACGCCGTGCAAGCGACCGGCGGCGCCGCCTGGAGCGGCCACAAGACCGCCCGTGTGAAGCTGACCATCGCTTTCCAGGGAATGGGAATGGGCGGCCCGGCGGAGCACTTCCAGACCGACGCCGGCAAGTCGCTCACCGTCACCACGCTTCCGGGCGTGGGCCCCATCTCGGAAGGAACCAACGGCAAGGTCTTCTGGTCGCAAGATCCCGTCAACGGCCTGCGCTACCTGGAGGGCGCCGAGGCCGAGCAGGCGCGGATCGAAGCCTCCTGGAACGCCGATCTGCGGGCGCACGATCTCTACCAGAAGATCGAGATCGGCCCCGATGCCCCCGCCGGGCTCGAGTGCCTGGTGCTGACGCCCAGGGCCGGCGGGCCGATCCGCAACTGCTACGACCGCCAGACCCACCTTCAAGTTTCACAAGAGGGAGTACGCGCAACTGCACAGGGCGATGTGCCATTTCGGTCGGTCGAAACCGACTGGCGGAGCGTGGGCGGAGTCAAGATGGCGTATTCGTCCGAGACCCACGCCGGGCCGATCGTCATCCTCACCACCATCGACGGGGTCGCCTTCGACCAGCCGCTCGACGACAAGATGTTCGAGCCGCCCGCGCCCGCCGCGAAGTGACGGAGGGGCCGCCGTGTCGCGCAAGGTGATCCTCTGCCGCTGCGAGGACGTCACCCTGGCCGACGTCCAGCGCGCGGTGAAGCTCGGGTACGCCGACCTCGAAGAGGTCAAGCGCTACACCGGCTTCGGCACCGGCCCGTGCCAGGGGAAGGAATGCCTCCGCGAGGTCGCCTGCGCGGTGGCCCAGGCATCCGGGCGCGACCCGGCCACGCTGGCGCCCTTCACCTCGCGCCCGCCGCTTTCGCCGACGGCCCTGGGGGTGCTGGCAGGCCCAGCCCGAAAATGACGTCCTCCGACCGCTCGCCGTCTCCGCGCGCCGACGTGGTCGTGATCGGGGCGGGCGTGATGGGCCTGGCGATCGCTTACAACCTGGCCGCGCGGGGGTGCAAGCGGATCGTGGTCCTCGACCAGCACTATCTGGCCTGGGGCGCGTCCGGGCGAAACGGTGGCGGCGTGCGCCAGCAATGGTCGACGGAGATGAACGTCCGCCTCATGCAGGAGTCGATGGAGATCTGCGCCCACTTCGCCGAGGAGATGGGGATCAACGTCTGGATGCGCCGGGGCGGCTACCTGTTCCTGGCGCGTACCGACGCCGCAGCCACCCGCCTGGCGCGCAACGTCGCGCTACAAAACCGCTGCGATCTGCCGACCCGGATGATCTCGCCCGCCGAGGCGCAGGCCCTGGTCCCGGAGCTGGAGACGGCTCCCTTCGTGGGCGCCTGCTACAACGCCACCGACGGCATCGTCTTCCCCTGGCCGTTCCTGTGGGGCTACGCGCGCGCGGCTCAAAAGCGCGGGGTGATCATCCGGACCGGGACGGCCGTGACGGCCATCGATCGCCGGGGCGACGATTTCCAGATCGCGACGGCGGCGGGGACGCTGACGGCCGGGCGGGTGATCTGCGCGGCCGGCGCCTGGTCGCCGCGCATCGCGCGCCTCTGCGGCGGCACCCTCCCCGACCGACCGGTGCGGCACGAGATCCTTTCCACCGAGCCGCTCAAGCCGTTCTTGAAGCCGATGGTCTCCGTGATCGAAACGGGGCTCTACGTCTCGCAGTCGCTGCGCGGCGAGCTGGTGGGCGGCGTCTCGCTCCCCGAAGAGCCGAACCCCGACGGCGAGGTGCGCCTCGGCTCGCGGCTGGCGTTTCTCACCACCATGGCACGCGGCCTCACCGAGATCATGCCGCGTCTCGCGCAGGTCAAGGTGGTGCGCCAGTGGGCCGGTCCCTACGACGTCAGCCCCGACGGCGATCCGATCGTGGGCGAGCTCCCGGGCGTCCCGGGCTTCTACGTCGTGTGTGGCTTCGGCGGTCACGGGTTCATGATGGCGCCCGTCGTCGCCCGCCACTACGCGGCGTATCTGTGCGGAGAGGCGCCGCATCCGTTCTTCGAGGCCTGGCGCGCCGACCGCTTCGCCGCCGGCGGGACACCATCCCCGCATCGCGAAGAGATGACCATCGGCTAGCGCGCCGAGCCCGCGGCCGGTCTAGGACTTCGGCTTCTTGACGAGACGTGAGACGATCAGCTCGCCCAGGCTGTCGACCATCATCTTCTCGACGACCTCTTCCAGGCCGCGGCGCTGCTGGGTGTCTTCGTACACGAAACGGATCCCCATCCCGGGCTCGTGATCGGCCGGGATCTCCGGGGGACGGGGTGAGCCTTCCTTGACGACCCACCGCACCTCGCCGCGCAGCGCGAGCGGCGACGTCTGTGAAGGGATCAGCAGCTTGAAGAGAAAGATCGTGCCGATGTCGAGGGGCTTGTCGGTCTTGATGAACGTCCCCCCCTTGGAGATGTTCTTCGTGTAATCGTAAAAGAAGGTGTTGAGCCGCTTGTACTCGACCTTGAGCTCGATGGGGGCACGCGCCTCACGGCGTCGATCGTCTTCAGTGGACATGATCCCATTCCCCCCGCGCAACGTGCGGACGTTGCGAGCGTGTCGCCCATGCTAGACCGCGCGCGGAGAGCCGTCAACGCGGCGCGCGCACGAATCGGCCTGCGCCCGCTGGTGTGGGCCGTCGTCCTGGCGACGCTGGCGCTGGCGCTGGACTTCGTCCCGCTCTACGACGTCCTTGGCTACGATTTCGCCTTCGCGATGGGCCTGGCGGCCGCGCTGGCCGGCGTCGACATCGGACAGGGGGTGATCGCGCGGGCGCGGCGGGTGCGCGCGGGCGCGGAGACCGCGTCGGGGACCGGACCGGTCGGGCCAGGACCCCTGGCGCCCAGGGGGGCCGAGCTCGCGCGGGCCTTCGGCGAAGCCTGCCTGCTGGCGGCGGGGACGCTGGTGATACCGCTCCTGCTTTCGCTGGCGAACGCGGGGCGGATCCGGAACTGCAACTTCGCCGCCGGCCTGGGGTTCTTCTTGCTCTTGCCGGTCGCGACCGTCCTTTATGCGGCGCCCGCCGGCGTCCTGGCGGGCCTGGTGGCCCCGGCGCCGCGGCGCGGCCGCGCGCTGGCCTTCGCGATCCCCCTGCTGTCAATCCTCTGGACGTTGCTCCGGCTCTACCGGGATCCGCCGGTGTTTGCCTTCGATCCGTTCGGCGGCTACTTCCCTGGCCCGATCTACGACGAGGCGCTGCGCCCGCCGCTTTCGCTGCTGCTCTTTCGGGTCGCCAACCTGGTCTGGATCGGCACCGCCGTGGTGGTCGCGCTGGCCGCCGCGGGAGGCGGCCTCGACCCGCGGCGCTGGTGCCGGGGCGCGCGGGCCGGCGCGATCCCGCTGCTCGCGGCGTCGATCGCGCTCTACGCGCTGGGCGGCCGGCTGGGGTTTCATCTGGGGCACGCCGATCTCGAGCGCGCGCTCGATCGAACCCTGGTCACCGACCACTTCGTCATCCACACCGCGACCAGCGCGAAGACCCGAACCGAGCTCGCGCTCACCGCCGAAGATCTCGAGTTCCGCTACCAGCAGCTCCGCGAGACGTTCGGCGTCGAGCCCAGGCTGCCGATCACGGTGTGGGACTTCCCCAGCGCCGAGGTGAAGAAGGCGCTGGTCGGGGCCGGCGAGACGCTCTACGCGAAGCCCTGGACGCGCGAGATGTTCGTCCAGGAACATTTTCCGTCGACGCGCCTGCGGCACGAGATGGCCCACGTGTTCGCCGGCACGTTCGGCGATCCGTTCTTCGGCGTGGCGCTGGCGTGGCGCGGCCCGCTGCCCCACCCCGTGCTGGCGATGGGCCTCGTCGAAGGGGTGGCGGAGGCGGCCACCGCCGCCGACCCGTCGGGCGACGCGACCATCCACCAGGAAGCCAGATCGGAAGAGCGTCGTGTAGGGAAAGAGTGTAGATCTCGGTG
>CALAOV010000200.1 GCA_937889515.1 uncultured Myxococcales bacterium
GGGCGAGCCGTCGAGGAGGGCCTGCGGTCCGCGCTCGCACAGAAATCCGTCGCGACGGATGCTGGCGATGAGGCCGCCCGGCGCCGGCCCCTCGTCGACGAGGACGACGTCGTGCCCGCGCGCGGACAGAAGATGCGCCGCCGTCAGACCCGAGATGCCGCCGCCGACGATCGCGATCCGCACGACCGCCCTAGATCCAGCTCCGACCGCGCGCCGCCGCTTCCACCAGATCGGCCAGCGCGCCGATGAAGGCGGGGTGGCACCCGACGGTACGCGCCCGGGCGAAGCGGACGATGCCGGCCCGCTCGGCCCGTTCTTTGTAGAGGATGTCGATCTCCTGCAGGGTTTCGATGTGCTCGCCCGTGAAGGCGATCGGGACCACCACCACGGCCTTCGTGCCGGCGGCGGCCAGCTCGTCGAGCGCGACCTCCGTCGACGGACCCAGCCAGCGCTGGGGACCGACCCGGCTCTGGAAGCAGAGCCGCGCGCGCGCGCCGAGCCGCAGGCGCGCGCTCACCGCGGCGACGGTGATGCGCACGTCGTCGAGGTAGGGATCGCCACGCTGAATGTAGACCTCGGGCAGACCGTGCGCCGAGAAGAGCACCGGGGCCTGGTCGCGGTCGGCCGGCGGCAGCGTGGCGACGGCCTCCTCTACCCGGTCGGCGACGGCGCGGACGAACCCCTCGGCGTCGGGATAGCGGCGTATGGACGCGATCTCGATTCCGCCGCGCCGCGCCCGCGCGGCCTCCAGCTGTCCCAGCGACGAGCCGGTGGTGGTCCGCGACTCGTGCGGGCAGAGCGGCAGCGCCACCGCGCGCGTCACGCCCTGCGCCGCCAGCTCCGCCAGCGCTTCGTCGGCGTCCGGGTGCCAGGCCGCCATCGCCACCGTCGGGAAGGCCGCGATGCCGCGCCGCCCGAGCTCCTCGGCGACGGCGGTCGCCTGCGCCTTGGATTCTGCGGCGATCGGCGAGCGTCCGCCGATCTGCGCGTAGGCCGCGCGCGAAAACGGCGCGCGCCGCTTCGCGATGAGCCGCGCCAGCAGCGGCTGCAGCGGTCGCGCCCAGCCGAGCTGGATGACGTCGGGATCGCCGAAGAGGCGCCGCAAAAAGGGCTCGACCTCGTCGAGCGAGCCCGGACCACCCAGGTTGAGCGCGACGATGCCGAGCGGCGCGGCCACGGCGGTCAGCAGCTCCGGACGGCGGCGACCAGCGCTTCGACGGCTTCGAGCGGAACGTCGGGGGTGATCCCGTGACCGAGATTGAAGATGTGCCCGCGCTTGCCGCCCCGTTTCACGATCTCCCGCGCGCGTCGCTCGATCTCGCCCACCGGGCCCAGGAGCACCGCCGGATCCAGGTTGCCTTGCACCGCGCGCGCCCCGCCCAGGCGGGCGCGCGCCTCATCGATCGGCAGCCGCCAATCGACCCCATAGACGTCGGCGCCGACCCGCGCCACGCGATCGAGGATGGCAGCCGCGCCGTTGCCGAAATAGATCACCGGCACGCCGGTCGCCCGCAGCGCGGCCACCAGCGCCGCGGTCGGCGGCAGCGCGTAGGTCTCGAAGTCCTCGGCCGACAGGACGCCGACCCACGAATCGAAGAGCTGCACCGCCTGCGCGCCGGCCCGGATCTGCGCCAGCAGGTAGTCGCGGGTCGCCTCGCCGATGAGCGCCAGCAGGCGATGGGCCGCCCCCGGCTCCCGGTAGAAGAGCTTCTTAGTCTCGCCGAAGCTCTTGGAGGTCTTCCCCTCGATGGCGTAGGTGGCGACGGTGAACGGCGCGCCCGCGAAGCCAATCAGCGGCGTGTCGCCGAGCTCGCGCCGGGCCCCGGCGATCGTCTCGAGGACGAACCCGGTGCGCGCCGCCGGATCGAAGGGCGCCACCCGAGCGAGATCGGCCGGCGTGCGCACCGGGTTCGGCAACCGCGGCCCCTCGTCGGTGAACTCGACCGCCAGGCCCATCGCCTCGAGCGGCACCAGCAGATCGGAAAACAGAATCGCGGCGTCGAACCCGAAGCGCCGGATCGGCTGCAGCGTCACCTCGATCGCCAGCTTGGGCGTCTTGCACAGCTCCAGAAAGCTGACGCCGGCGCGGACCTGCCGATACTCCGGCAGATAGCGTCCGGCTTGCCGCATGAGCCAGAGGGGCGCGCGTTCGGTCTCTTCGCCCCGACAGGCGCGCAGGAAGAGGGGGGCCGTCACCCGATCACTCTAACCGACCCACGGCAAGCGCGCCTCTGCGGATCGTCGGTGGTCCGGCCAGGCTCAGTTGGCCTTTTGATAGACGCGGACGTAGTCGACCTCGTACGTGATCGGGAAGGTGGTGCCGCTGGGGTCGCCGCCGTTCGTCCCGCCGAGCGCCAGGTTGACCAGGATGTAGAACTTCTTGTTGTCGTACGGGTTGGTCTGGCCCGAAGCGTTGGCGGTGGAGACGGCGTAGGTGTTGACCAGCTTGTCGTCGAGGTAGAGATCGATGTGGGTGGCGTCCCATTCCATCGCCCAGATGTGGAAGTTGTTCGACCAACCACTTCCGAGCGACGACAGCGACTGGTTGATGCTATCCCAGGTGCAGTTGCTCCCCGCGGGGGTGCAGACGTTGGCGAGGACCTTGTTCGCGTAGTACTCCATGATGTCGACCTCGCCCGACTGCGGCCAGGCGGTGCCGCTGCCCAGGATCCAGAACGCCGGCCAGGCCCCCTGGCGGGTGTCGATCTTGGCGCGCATCTCGAAGCGGCCGTACTGCCAGTCGTGCTTGCCCGAGGTCGTCATCGAGGTGGAGGTGTAGCTGATCGTTTGCCGGTTGGTCTTCCAGTCGCTGCTGCCGGCGACATAGTTCGGGTTGGGCATGCTGACCTTCTGGGCGGCGATGGTCATGATTCCGTTCGCGACCGTCGCGTTGTTGGGCTGGTACCACTGCAGCTCCTGATTGCGCACGAAGCCCTTTTCGTAGCCCCAGTTGCTGGGGTCGGGCGCGCCGTCGACATTGAACTCGTCGGACCAGACCAGTCGCCAGGTGCCACCGTCGGTGATTTCGGTTTGCGGAGGACCGTCGGCGCCGGCGTCCACGGTTCCAGCGCCTGCGCTGCCGCCGTGACCCGCCGACCCCGCGCCGCTCTGGCCGCCATGGCCGGCGTTGCCTCCGGCCCCCCCGTGACCCGCGCTGCCTCCGGCGCTTCCACCAGCGCCGCCGTGGCCGGCGGTGCCTGTTGCGCCGGCGGTGCCTGTTGCGCCGGCGGTGCCTGTCGAACCGGCGGTGCCTGTCGCGCCAGCCGTGCCTGTCGCGCCCGCGGTGCCTGTTGCGCCTGCGCTGCCCGTCGAACCGGCGCTGCCCGTCGAACCGGCGCTGCCCGTCGAACCGG
>CALAOV010000201.1 GCA_937889515.1 uncultured Myxococcales bacterium
TGCGTCCCCCGATCGCTCGGGGTTTGCCGTTGTTCGCAAGGTGTCGGTCCGACACAGACAGATAATAAAGCAGTAATCGGGCCAACAATTATTTTCTACATAAGCGACTGATCCGGGCTTTCATGGAGCGGGTGGGGCCTCACCTGTTGCCTCGGAGGCAACAAAAGCCTGTGCCGCGCGCAACAAGGCCGAGAGCGGAATAGCTGGAGCGAGCAATTTCAGCTGAGACTTTTCCATGCTCGGTATGTATGAAGGTAAAGAACCTACATTGGCTTTGTCTAGTATGCGGCGCAGCAGGGATTCAAATTCAGACCTGTTCGACCCGGTGCAAGCGTGTACACCAGCGCGGCGGCAGGCATCGTAAGGAAGTCAAACGCCAGCTATCGAAAGCAGACGCCTCTAAAACAGACAGATGAGCCGGACCCGGACGCTCTCCATCGTGTCGTCCCAGGGCGGGACCCCCCCTTGGGCGATGTGTGCCCGGGCGTAGGCGCCAACGACCTTCACGAACACCTGCTTGCTGAAGAGGTACTGCAGGGCACCGAACGCCTGGAGGTGAGTGAATCTTCCAGATTGCTGGTCGGTTTCCTGATCGTAGTTGGCGCCCCCGCCAACCAGGAGTCCTTCGAAGAGACGGAGGTTGGCAAACGCCCCGACGTCCAGGTCGGTGACGCTCCCGGCCGTATCGTGGTCGCCCATCGTCGCGTTCGGGTCGGTGCTGTTCGTCGGGGAGTAGTGGTCGACCTTACCGTAGGCGACGTTGACGCCGAGCTCGACGATTGGGTCCAGCACGAGCTGAACCGCGCCGGCGCCACCGCGAACCCAGCGACTCTCCTTGGAGCTGTTGGCGACCGGGAATTGCTTTCGCGCGTCCCCCGCAGCTTTGATCTTGAGCCAACCGACATCGAAGACGACCGCAGGCCTAGCGCCCAGGGTGTCGATGGCCGACGCCGTATCGAAGCCAAATTGTCCAAGCAGCTCGAACCGCAGGAAGTCGGTCGGGTAAAGATGGAAGGCAAGATTGGTAATTCCACTTTGCCGGTAAACGATATTGGAGTTCCCGCCCAGCTCGAAGACATCGGGCGCCGGTCGAACGAGGTCCGTCGCTCCTTGCCGCTCGAGCGTGTTGAGGTCCATCCCCATGCCGAAGTGATACACCTCGAAGGCCTCGAAGCGGCCCATCTGGACATCCCAGCTCCTCCATTTCCCGATTCGTATCCAGAGGTCATCAATGTC
Organism: uncultured Myxococcales bacterium; assembly: GCA_937889515.1. Classification (GTDB taxonomy): domain Bacteria; phylum Myxococcota_A; class Polyangia; order Fen-1088; family Fen-1088; genus JADGRB01. The sequence goes on from CALAOV010000201.1 coordinate 1,237, forward strand.
GACGACATCGGGTTGGGAAACGGATTGGTCCTTGTTGCCCACGAACTCCGTTTGTGCCTGAGCGTACCAGGTGCCGGGAGAGTAGGTCGGCGTGACCCGTAGGAGAGCACGTCCCTGCGAGACCAGGTATTTGTAGTTCGGCTCGGAGTTGTTACCGCGAACGATGGATTCGTAACCGGTGTCGATCCAGGCGTAGCCCGAGACACCAATTCCGGTCTTGGGATAGTACGGCCACGGCATCCCGTGCATGTTGTTGCTGGACCAGAGCGACCCACCGTAGAGGCCGCGGGTCTTCCACTCCGGATAGGCGGACGGCGGCAGCCGCTCGAACGGGCCGAGGGGCGCGGGCTCCACCGATTCGTTGGCCTTCTGTGGAGGGGGCGATTCCTGGGCCGGAGCCTGGGCCGGCTTCGGAGCTGGGGTGGTGTCATCCTCCGACGCGGAGGGATCGGCGGCCTGGGCGCGAACAAAACCGGACCAGAGCAACGGCAGAAGAGTCAGCAACCCTATTATCCGGGTTCGGGAGATCGCGCGATGGGTCGGGCTCATGGGGATGGTTGGCTCCTGGCTCTCCAGCGGGATGTCACTGGGTGACGGTGAAGGCATCCGAAAGCGGAAGATTGTCGGAGCTCGATCCAACCATCACCTTCACGGGGCCAGTTTCAATCTTCCAGGTCCCCGAGCTCGTATCGTAGTAGTTGAGATCCGAGACGCGGATCGGTATCGGAATTCTTGCGGTCTTCCCCGCGGGGATGGTCGCGCGCTGGAACCCTTTCAGTTCCCGGTAACCGTTTGCGCGGGTCGCCACCGTCGAGCTCGGCCAGGAGACGAAAAGAAAAACAATCTCGTCGCCATCCATCGTGCCGGTGTTCTTTACGTCGACGGTCACGTTGACGACACCGCCTTGAGTCACCGTACTGCAGGGAACCTGCAGGTTGCTGTATTGAAACGCCGAATATGAAAGACCGTGTCCGAAGGCGTAGAGGGGGGTTTTCTTTTGATTGTCGAACCAGCGATAACCCAGATAGTACGACATCAGCGTGGTGTTGCCGCCGCCGTTCCCGTTGCCGCTGAAGGGGGGCTCGTCGGAGAGCGAGGCCGTCCAGGTGACCGGGAGCTTGCCACTGAAGTTGGCCTTCCCGAAGAGAAGAGAGCCGAGGGCCGCGCCGCCCGACTGGCCCGGGTACCAGGCCATCACCAAGGCGGGAACGCCGGAGACGAACGAAGACGCGTCTATGACGCTGCCCCCTTCCAGGACCACGACGGTCGGCTTGCCCAGCGCCGCGATGCTCTTGATGTAGTTGTTCTGGGTAGTGCCGCCATGCTTGCCGTCCAGCGCCAAGCTCTTGTCGCGATCGGAGTCTTCAGGCTTGATCGTATACTCCTCGCCCTCGTCTTCGGGCGTCAGCCCCGCGACCACCACCACGAAGTCGGCGTTCTGGGCCACCGAGGTTCCGCCGCTGTCGTCGACAACAACGCTGATGCCCGACGGGGCGGCCGCCTGGATGCCGGCAAAGGGCCCGATCGCCTTGGTGGGATCGACATTCACGCGGCTGCTCCCGAGATCGCCGATGCGAGCATCCTTGGGGAAGTCAACCGTGCCGCTCGCCCCGACCCCTGGGAGTGTCCAGCCGACCTTCAACCCGACGACCGCGACCGTTTTGATGCTGCCGTCGGTCTTGATCGGGAGGGTGTTGTTGTCATTCTTGAGCAACACGATTCCCTCCTGAGCTGCCTTCTGTGCGAGCGCGATATGGGCGCTGTTGTTGGTGATCGAAAATGACCCGTTGACGGCTGTGGTCGGCGCCTTGAGGCCCACCGAACCCTTGAGGGACGCCACGTTGAAGCGATATTTCTCGTTGACGACGTAAAGGGCCGCCTGGGTGAGGTCACTCAGCGGTACGCTGGCGGGAATCAGGCTCTCGAGCGTAGTGAAGTTCAGATCCCAGGGCAGCTCCATGTCGAGGCCGGCCAAGATCGCTTGCGCCGTGTCGGTGGGTTTCTGCGTCGCGCTGGGGCCTGACCCGCCCGGCATCGCCCACCAATCCGACAGAATCATCCCCTGGAATCCGAGCTCCGTGCGCAGGATGTCGGTGAGGAGGTGCTTGTTCTGCGTGCAATTGAGCGCATTACCCGATTGGGGCGCCTGAATCAGGTTGTATGCCGCCATGACGCAGGAAACACCACCGTCGCGGACAATCATTCCGAAGTGACGGGCATAGGTCTCTTGCAGCGTCTGCTCGTCCATCTGCGCGACGTCCGTGGCGCGGTTCTGCTCGATGTTGTTGGCCGCGTAGTGCTTGACGCAGGCCGGAGCATAAGTCTGAACACCTTGGACGAAGGCCGAGCCCAAGCGGCCGAGCAGGAACGAGTCTTCGCCGTAGGTCTCCTCCGAACGTCCCCAGGCTGGGTGGCGGAGGATGTTGACAGTTGGCGCAAGCAGCATCGTCCGCCCCGCCGCGATGAGCTCGTCGCCCATGGCGGCGCCGATCTGATTCTCGAGATCGAGGTCGAAGGTCGCGCCGCGGCCAGAGGCAACGGGGAAGACGGTGGAGTATCCCTGACTCCCGGTGGGTTTGTAGGCGTCCAGGTTTACACCCCGGGGTCCGTCGCTGAACTGAAACCCCTTGACCCCGATCGTGGCGTCGTCCGGGGTATTGAAGATGTTCACGTAATTACCCATCGGGGTACCACGAAGCTGATTGGCCTTCTGCGTCACCGTCATGGATTGAACGATCGAGTTGGCCTGGCTCTTGGCCGAGGCACTGATGGTGTATCCCTGGGTGTAGGGGAGCGCGGTCTGCTGGTTGGGATTGTCGGTGCATGCCATCTTGGTCGTCGTGGCTGTACCGCCAGCGCCGCCCGCGGCGCTGGTCGCACCTGCGCCGCCGGCGGTTCCCGCGCCGCCGGCGGCTCCCGCGCCTCCATCGTCGGGTGGAAGGATCACGATGCCTGTTCCGCCGCTGCCCGTTCCGATGCCGCCGCTGCCGCCGCTGTTGGAGCCGCCGCTCGCACCAGATCCGGCGGACGAGCTGCCGCCCGTTCCCATCCCGGTAGGCGAGCTGCCGCCGGCACCGGAGGTCTGGCTGCCCGAGGTCGTGCCTTTCAGACACGAGGTCGGCAAAGCCACGACCGAGAGCGCAAAGAGCAATTGCGTAAGGCTAAGACAGCGCATTTCCTCTTTCGACGCCGGTTTGTCCTGGCGCACCCACCTTCCGAAGATGCCTGTCCTCCCGCCGCCCGCCAGCAGGGTCCACTCAGGATGTCCCGGTAACCTTCGTCGCATGTTCGCTCCTGGTTGAAACATCGCTGCTGCGCGATCAGTTCGCGCAGCCGATTCGCTGGGTGTCGAGGGCGATCTCGTCGATCCAAAACACCAGGTCCGCGTTCGTGGCCTGGTACTTCGCCAGCCCGAAGCTCAGCGTGCTGAACGTCGGGACCTGCAAGCCGGTGCCGTTTGGCAATTTCGTGTCGAGGTGAAAGGCCTGCACCTCGGCGTCATCGAAGTAGAACCGGACCTCCTGATTCGACGCGTCCCACTGCCACTCGACGCACATCCAGGTGTTCGCGATCGGGTGGACCGAGGATCCTGTCCCGGTGTCGCCCTGCTCGATGTTGTAAATCCACGACCAATTGCCGTTGCTCGTCCCCACCCCGGAGCCGGTCACCCCCCAGCGGATGCGGCGGTTCTGGCCCATGTACGGCCCCGCGCCCAAGATGAGGTCCCAGTGCACGAACGGCGTGGTCGTCGGGCTGTGAACACGGAAGAAGATCCGCCCGAAGTGCCCGTTTGCCAGCGGGCCGAGGTTCTTGAGCTGCAGGTAATGCTCCGCCGACTTGTCGCCGGCGGGAATCGTGACCTTGAGCGAGTGGCTGCCGCGGGCCGCGTAGTCCGAGGCGACGACCACGGTCCCCACGCCGTAGTTCGTGCCCGGTAAGCTCCAATCCCCACCCGGGGTCGCACCCTCGGCGGTCGATTCGAAATCCTGGCAGACGGCGTAAGGCGATCCCGTGCAGCGGGAAGCCGCCCCGAGGGACCATCCTCCGGCGCCGCCGTAAGAACCGCCTGCGGCCGCGCCCCCCGCGCTGCCTCCGGAGGCTAGCGCGACCGACGCGCCGCCGGCCCCAGCGCGACCGCCCGCGCCGATGCCTCCCGTCGCGATCGTCCCACCGCTGCCGCCGGTCGCGATCGTTCCACCGCTGCCACCGGAACCGCCGCCCGTCCCAGCGGAAGCGCCCGCTGCGCCCGATCCGCCGCTGGCCGCGCCACCGAATCCGGAGCCGCCGCTGGCCGCGCCACCGACGCCGGATCCGCCACTTCCGGTGCCGCCTCCCGTCGCGCCGCCTCCGGATTCGCCCGAGCCACTAGCCGACTGCTCCTGGTTGCAGCCTGCCGCCAACCCAAAAAGCAGCACAACCAAGGGCCACCGGCGAGTCGGACAATGGACGAGGTATCCCACGTGACTCAAGAGTTCCGCCTGGTTGGAAAAGCGGTTCACGGCGAACCGGCCGTGCTGAACCGCCTTGTTGAACCGGTTTGAAGGCCATCCGGAACTTAGGACTCAGTGACGGTCACCTCACACCGCGGCGCTGGAACGCTCATCGGAACGCTCGTCGTGTTGTTCATTGGGCCCGCCCTCGGTTGCTCCGGGGCGGGCATGATTTCATCCGGGAACGGCGGCTCCTCGGCCGGCGGGAGCTCCGCTCCGAGCACGGGCTCCGGCGGTCGGGTTGCGTCCGGCGGCGCGGCCGGGATGTTGCCGCTGCAAGGGGGCAGCTCGGGAAGCAAAGGCTCCGGCGGCTCCAGTTCGGGTGTGGACGCGAGCTCGACCGGTGGATTTGGTGCGGGCGGCTCCAGCGGCTCCAGCGGCGGCAGCGCGGGGAGCTCCTCGACGGGCGGTGCGCGGGCGGACGGCGGCGGTCACGTCGATGCGGGGATTGCGGCAGGCGGTGAGGGGGGAGTCTCGGCGGAGGCGGGCTGCGCGGCCGGCAAGTACAAATTCTGCGAGGACTTCGAGACCGGAACCGTCGGAAAGCTTCCCACGGGATGGACCCAGTACAACGGTTTCGGCCCGGCATCGCCCGAAAACGCGGCGCTCGCGACCGATCAAGTTCACTCCGGAAAGATGTCGCTGAAAACCGACGACCTGGGGCTGAAGGGAGCCGCCCGCGCCATGAAAAGCCTGGCCGGGCTCGGCGACATAACGACCAGGCATTGGGGGCGGATCTTCTATAAGGTCCAGGTTCCCGACCCCAAGCCCACCTCCGGCGTCATTCACAACACCTGGGTGACGCTGCTCAGCGCGGAGGGCACCAACCACGTGGTGGATACCGTCGAGGAGACCAGCGGAATGCACCAATGGATCTACAACCGGACCGACAGTTGCGCAGTTGGCTCGCCGTACAATTGGAAGTACGACAACGCGTGGCACTGCGCCGAGTGGTACGTCGACGGGCCGGCGTCCACTTACCGATTCTTCTCCGATTCGACCGAGGTGACGTCGATCGATTTCACGGGGAAGACGTGTACGAAGGTTTCAAACGGGTACACGGCGGTCATCGTCGGCTCCACGACTTACCAGACGCCGCTGCCGGGGGCTCGAATCATATGGTTCGACGATCTCGCGATCGACGACAACCGGATCGGGTGCAACTAGCCATGTCATTACGTACAGCAACGGTAACCCCGCTCGGATTCGGTTGGGCGCTCGGCGTAATCTTGGCGGCGGCGGCCGCGGGCTGCGCGTCATCCTCGAGCACGCCGGCCGGGGGAGCGGGCGGTAATATCGGCCAGGGCGGCGGCGGTTCGGTAGGCTCTGGCTCGGGTGGCGGCATCGGCTCGGGCGGCATCGGCTCGGGTGGCGGCATCGGCTCGGGCGGCGTCGTCGGCACCGGCGGTTCGGGCGGGTCGGGGGGTGGGGGCGGCGCCGGCGTCGGGGGCGGCGGCGCTGGTGGAATCAGCGGCAGCGGCGGTGGGAACTCTTCCCTCGACGCCGGAGCGGGCAGTGGCGGAGCTGGCGCGACGCCAGACGGGAGCTCGGGCGGCACCTCCGGCGGCGCCGGCGGGTCGGCCGGCAACAACGCGGCCGCGGTCGAGACGATCGAGGTTCCGGCCGGCGGTGGCTCCGTCTCGTTCAAGACCAGCCTCACGCAGGGCGCCCTTTACTTGCTCAAGGCGATCGGAAGCGTATCCGTCGGCGGCCAGGTCCAAGACGCGGAGTTCGCGAGCGCGGCGGGCGGCACGGGCGCGATGGACAGCGTGGGGGGCACCGACGTTGGTATCGACGTTGGTCTGCTGCAGATCCACCCGCCCAATGGGACGAACAAGGTGGCGCCTGGTCCGGGGCGCATGAAGTGGTTCGGCGGCTTCCGCGCCGATCACACCTACTACATGATCGTAACGGGGGCCGGGACGCCGTTGACGCTGAAATTGGTCGCTTCGGGCGCCGCGTCTTCGGGCCAGATCGCGGTTTCATTGTTCCTGCTCGCGACAACCCCGCCGGCGACGGATACCCCGACTCCCGGCCCGATGCCGCCCGCGCCGGCACCGCCTAACATCGGCACCAAGGTCCGCGAGACGGTGCAGGTTCCCGACGTGAAGACCGTCGTCAAGAGCGCACAGGCCGGCGACAGCAACGCCGTGTACCTGCTCGAGGCTTCGGGGGGGGTACCTTGCGGCGGCGGCGGTGTGGGGCTGGGCGACGCGGAGTACGACGACTGGGCGGCGACCGGCGCCGGCGCCAACAACAACGACGGGCCGACCGATTTCGGGGTCGGCGTCGATGAGGGGACGACGAATACTGGCGGCGGCCCGCGCAAGAACTGGTGGGGACCCTACCGCAACGATCACATCTACTTCATGATCTACACCGGGACCGGCAACCCAATCTCGTTCCTTTACTGGGACAGCAACTACGGTGACAACAAACCCACGACCGACACGATGACGGTGAGCATCTTTCCAGCGCCTTGACATAGAGCGGGGAGGCGGCTCGCTGCCGCACGCGCCTCCCCGCACCCCGCCTCGCTCCGGCGGGCCAAGCCTGCCTATCCTCGCCTCTGTGTCGAACCCCGCCCTCCGTACCGTTGCTCGCGCGGTCGCAGCATGGCTCCGTCCTGGCGACCCGTCGTCGGATGACCGACCACGTTTCTGCGGTGGTTACTCGCGGCGCCGGCGCAGGCGAGTTGCGGCGACGGCAATGCCAACGAGCGCGGCGGCGAACCAGTCCTCGGCGCTGCCATCACTGCCTGCCCAGCAACCACAGCCGGCTGCGCCACCGGTTGTCATGGCGGCGGCCTTACCGGCGCCCCCGCCTTGACCGGCGCTCATGCTGGCTCCGGATTGGCCGCCGGCGGATCCGATCTGGACGGCAGCGCCGCCGACACCACCCGAACCGGCTTGGCCGTTTCCACCGCCGCCCCTGCCGCCTCCCCGAGCTCCACCGCCACCGGTGGCGCCAGCACCACCGCCGCCGGTGGCTCCGCCACCACCGGTTTCACCTCCCTGACCTCCCCCCCCATCGCTGGCGCCGCCGGCAGCGCCTCCCGCACCGCCGCCGCCAGTTCCCGTCGCCGATTCGTAGACAGCGATTTCCGCCAACTGCAGCCTGTACTCGCCGGAGACCGGGCGCAACTGCCTACCGGTAATCCGAACGTATCGCGCCATCTGCGGCGATATCGGGAACCGCTGCGGAACGATGTACGGGGCTGGATAGCCCGTCTGCGATACGACCGTTGTCCAGGTGGCATTGTCGATCGACATCTCGATGGAAAAATCCGACGGGAATCCGGCTCCCGCCAGGCTGTCGTCGGGGATCGTGGATGGGCACGTGCCGGTGCCGCCCGTCGTGACACGGGGATAGAGCACGACGCGATCGACCGCGTGGGAATCGCCCAGGTCGACCGCTACCCACTCGGTGTGGTTGGCGCCGAGCGTGCCGTTGCTGCTCCAGCCCATGCTGACCCCGGTCTGAGAGAAATTGCCGCCGTCGGTCACGTGGACGCGTCCCCATCCGCCGGTTTCGTAAGAGCTGGAGGCGGTGACCGTCTTTCCTTTGGCGAGGTTTCGGGTCACGGCGGGGCCGAGCGAAGGCGTGCCGGGCGCGAGGTCGACCGTGAAGCTGTTCGTGAACGAGGCCAGGGGTGAGATGCTTCCATTGCTGGAGAACTGCATGGGTTCGCTGATGTAGATGAAGTCGTGCCCCTTCACGCCGTCGGGCGTCGACTGCCATCGGTCGCCCAGGTAGGCGTACTGCGGCCCGGCGGTGGTCTGCATTTGCAGAACGCCGAGCGGCTGGGCGTGGACGGACGCCCCGGCGATGTTGGCGCCGGTCGTGAAGGGTCCGGTGGCCACGCTGGCCCTCGCCACCTGGACGCTCGAACCTTGGGCGCAGAAGCAGCAGAGGTTCCCCCAGAGGTAGTAGTAGATCCCGCTCCGCTTGAAGGCCGTAAAACCTTCTCCGCTTCCGATCGGCGAATAGCCGCTACCGATCGACAGATAGTCGGACGAGAGCTTCGCCACCCCACCGTTGTGCCAGCCGTACACGCACCATCCCGTGCCGTCGTCGTCCGCCAGGACGGCAAAATCACCGACGCTGTTCCCCTGGGGAAATTTTACGTTCGAGTTCTGCACGGTGAACGGTCCCCACGGCTGATCCGCGGTGGCCACGCCGAATTGCCCCGCCCAATCGGCGCCGCGCGGGTACCAGTTGAACCAAAGCACGTATTTCCCGGTGTTCGCGTCGAACACGACGTGCGGGCGAAAATACATTCCCCACTGCGAATCCATCACATCGGTAATGTCGCCGTGAAATGTCCAGCTCACCAGATCCGGTGAGCTGTACACGACGAAGCGGTTGCTGAAGCCGAACCCGTTCTGGTTGTTGTATGCGGTTCCATAGAGATAGTAGGTCCCGCCAAAACGCATCAGAGCGCCGTCGTGCCCATCGACGATGTCGCCATTCTGATCCAGGCGCGGGGCGTCGTTGTGGATGGTGACCGTCACCGCGAAGGAAGCACTCGCCCAGAGCAGCCCAAGCGCGAGCGCGGCGCCTGTGAGGCGGGGCGTGCCGTAATTCCACGAACGTCTGCGCGGGGAAACGGATCGCACTCCGTTATGGTGCCGCCAGCGTCCGAGAACAGTCCAGCGCCTTGGCCCTCGAGCTTCGAGATCAATGACCCAGTTTTCCGCGACCGCGTGACTTAGGGTGACGATGGTTGGGATCGGCTGCGGGGCGCCATGGGGCTGGACCTCGTGACTTCACGGGGTTTGACGCACCTGGCGTTGCCGTTGTTGGTGGCGCTTGGCGGCTGCGGGGGCGGAGGGGCGGCGGCCGGCGGGGGCCCGGCTGGCGGGTCGGCGGGCCAAGCCGGACGGGACGGCGGTTCCGCTCGAGGCGAAGCCGCCGGCGGCGGCCGTGGCGGCCTGGACGCAGGTGGAGCGGCGGCTGCAGGTGGAGCGGCGGCTGCAG
>CALAOV010000202.1 GCA_937889515.1 uncultured Myxococcales bacterium
GAAGCCGCCAGCGCGCTGCGCCGCCGGCCGTCCCGCGCGGGCGGCGCGCTCGGGGCGCTGGGCGCGCTGGGCGCGCCGAGCTCGCTGGCGCGCACCGGCCGGCGCGCGATCTCGAGCGGTTTCGCCTGGATGTTCTCGGGCGCCCGGCTGCCGGCACCGAGGCTCATCGACCTGGCGCTGGCCGTCGCCGACCGGTGGCCGGGCAAGGGCGGGCGCGGGCACGGGCACGGGCACGGGCCAGGCAAGGAGATAGACGGCTGGAGGGCTTCATGAACGGCACGGTGCAAAAGCTGCGCGCGGTCCTCGAGGGTCGCCCGGCCGCCGACCTGGTGCGCGAGCTGTTCGCGGGCGCCGGCGTCACCGTCGGCGGCAACGCGCCCTGGGATCCGCAGGTTCACGACGATCGGCTCTACGCGCGCGTGCTGCGCGACGGCACCCTCGGCGTCGGCGAGGCCTATGTCGAAGGGTGGTGGGACTGTCCGGCGCTCGACCAGATGATCGATCGGATCCTGCGGGCGCGGCTCGACATGGTGGTGCGCGAGAGCTGGGTTTTGCTGTCGCAGGCGATCCGGGCGCGCCTCTTCAACCTTCAAACGGCCCGCCCCTTCGAGGTCGGCGAGCGCCACTACGACATCGGCAACGATCTCTATCGGCCGATGCTCGGGAAAAGCATGATGTACACCTGCGCGTACTTCAAAGACGCGGACACGCTGGACGCCGCCCAGGAGGCCAAGCTGGATCTGGTCTGCCGAAAGATCGGCCTGGCCAAGGGAATGCGCGTCCTCGATCTCGGCTGCGGCTGGGGCGGCTTCGCCTCGTTCGCCGCCGAGCGCTACGGCGCCAGCGTGGTCGGCTACACCGTCTCGCGCGAGCAGGTGGCCTGGGTCCAGGAACACCACGCGGTCCTGCCGATCGAGATTCGCCTCGACGACTATCGCAACGCGACCGGCACCTACGACGCCGTGGTGTCGATCGGCCTGCTCGAGCACGTGGGCCCCAAGAATCACCGCGCGTACATGGAGCTGGCGGCGCGTCGCCTGGCCCCGGGCGGCGTCATCTTCATGCACACCATCGGCGGCAACCAGGTCCGCGCGCAGATCGACCCCTGGTTCCACAAATACATCTTCCCCAACGCCGTCATCCCGACGCTGGGCCAGCTCACGACGGCGATGGAGAAGATCCTGGTCGCCGAGGACGTCCAGAACATCGGCCCGCACTACGACCGGACGCTGATGGCCTGGTGGGCCAACTTCGACGCCGCCTGGCCCGATCTGCGGGCCCGTTACGGCGACGCGTTCTATCGCCAGTGGAAGTTCTATCTGCTGAGCAGCGCGGCCGCGTTTCGCGCCCGCTATCTCAACCTCTATCAGATCGTCGCCACCGTGACCGGCGCGCCGCAACCGCCAACCGCCCGCGCCAGCTGAGAGCCCGGAGCCGTCCGCGCGGCTCACGCCTTCGGGGGCGTGACCTTCGCGTCGAAGGCGACGCCGTGGGTCGAGGTGGCGTGCTCGGCCGCGGCCACGAACCGCAGCGCCTCGCCGGCGGGCGCTTCCGCGCAATCGAGGCGGATGCGGATCTGTTTGCCCTGGTATTGCGGGTACTGCTCGGCCAGGTGCCCGTCGAGCGCGTAGCCCAGGTACCGGTTGATCTTCTCTTCGATCTGCTGAAATTGCCGCGGGTCGGCTCCCCAGGGACGGCGTTCGATCATCCCCAGCACCACCTCCCCCGAGACCGGATCGACTTCGATCCGATCGACGATCTTCGCGTTCTGCACGCCGGGCTCGCCGAACTCGGCGACCATCTGTTCGCGGGTGATTTTTTCCACGGCTCGACCCCGGCGCAATCTAGCATTGGACCTGTGCGATAGTCGCGCCCACAGCCCGTCGCGAGCTGCCCATGAGCATCGATCCCGAAATCCTCGCGGAGGTCCCGCTGTTCCAGCTCCTCGACGCCGAAGAGCGGGCGTCGCTGGCCGCCAAGATCGAAACCGTCGCCGTTGCCGCCGGGAAGATGCTGTTCAGCTACGGCGACCCGGGCGATTCGCTCTACATCGTCCGGGTGGGAGAGGTGGAGATCTTCTTCAAGAACGACACCGGCGAGCGCATCTTGCTCGAGACCTCGCGCGCGGGTGACTTCTTCGGAGAGATCTCCCTCATCGACGCGGGACCACGCACCGCCTCGGCGCTGGTCACCAAGGATCTCGAAGCGGTGGTCGTCGATCGCGAAGATCTGGAACGGTTCCTGCACCAGCACCCGGCGGCGGCCATGGATCTGCTCACCGCGACGGGGAAGCGGCTGCGCGAGGCCAACCGGCTCTTGCGCCACACCGTCTCGCGCGACGTCAACGAAGAGGTCGAGGACAAGCGGACCACGGTCATGAAGATGGCCGACTGGATCTCCGAGTTCAGCGGCAGCTTGCCCTTCCTGTTCATTCACTGCGTGGTGTTCGCGATCTGGATCGCGCTCAACACCGGTCCGCTGGCCCACCCCCCCCTCGGCGGATGGGATCCCTTCCCCTACGGCTTTCTGACCATGTGCGTTTCGCTGGAGGCGATCATCCTGTCGGTGTTCGTGCTGCTCAGCCAGAACCGTCAGGTGGCGCGCGAACGCACGCGCAACGACATCGAGTATCAGGTCAACCTGAAGGCGGAGATGGAGATCGGACACCTGCACGAGAAGTTCGACCAGATGAACGCCGAGGTGCTCGAACGGCTGACCGCCATCGAAAGGCGGTCGCACGCCCGATAGAACGCGGCATCAATCCGGCAACGGCGCCGAAAACAACACGCGGTGCTTGTCGTCCAGCTCGCCGAGGCGCGCCTTGGCGCCGGTGGCGCGATACACCTGGGCCAGCGCCCGCCAGGCGGACGGGTCCTCGGGGTCGAGCAGGATGGCGCTGCGCAGACGTTGCTCCGCCACCGTGTCGCGGTGGGCGCGGGCCGCGATGAGACCGAGCAGGAAATAGGCGCGCGAGGCCTCCTTGTCCTTGGAGAGCGCCGCCTCGCAGCGCTTGGCGGCCAGCGCCGCATGGTTGGCGCGCAGCTCGAGGTCGCAGGTCAGCAGGTCGACGCCCGGCGCGCCCGGGAACGCCGCGGCGAAGTCGCGCAGCCGCGCCCGCGCGGCCGCCTGGTCCAGCGCCGGCGACGAAACCAGGTGGTCGGTCTCCCAGAAACCGGCCACGTAGGCCGGCTCCCGATCCGGCGCCAGACCGGCCTTGGCGCCGTCGGAGGGCAGCGCCAGGCGATGGCGGGCGGCCTCGACGTCGGTCGAAGTTACCAA
>CALAOV010000203.1 GCA_937889515.1 uncultured Myxococcales bacterium
AGCGGCTCCCTGGCGTCGACCACCTTCGCCGTGCGCTTCGCGAACGCGGTTATGACCCGCTGGCCCGATCCGGTGAACATCTACACGTCGAACGCCTGGGAGTACAACCACGGCATCGTGCTGCGCGGGATGAAGCAGGTCTGGACCCACACCTGCGATTCCCGCTACGTCACCTACATCCAGAAGTACGCCGACGAATTCGTCAACGCCAGCGGTGTCGTCAACATCCCGGCCGCGCACAGCTTCGACAACATTCAGCCGTCGTCGCTCTTGCCCTGGCTCTACCAGCAGACCGGGATGGCCAAGTACCACACCGCCGCCGACAACATCCGCGCGCGCTACGACACGATCCCCACCAACGCCGACGGCGGCTTTTGGCACAAACAGACCTACCCGAATCAGATGTGGCTGGACAGCATCTACATGGGCGAGACGTTCCTCGACCAGTACGGGGCGGTGTTCGGCACCTGCGGGACCTTCTGCCCGACCACCATCCTCAAGCAGACCCTCCTCGTCGCGGCGCACACGCAGGACGCCACGACGGGGCTCCTCTACCACGCCTGGGACGACAGCCCGGCCGGCATGAAGGCGACCTGGGCCGACCCGACGACGGGGCGCTCGCCGGTGGTCTGGGACCGGGCGATGGGTTGGTACGCGATGGCGGCGGTCGACATGCTGCCGAATCTGCCGGCCGGCGCCGACACCACCAGCCTGCTCGCGAGCGTGGTCAGCATCGCCAAGGCGCTCAAGAACACGCAGGATCCCACGACCGGGCTCTGGTTCGACGTGGTCGATCAGGGCAGCAAGAGCGACGATTGGCTCGAGAGCTCGGGCAGCGGGATGTTCGTCTACTTCTTGAAGGTGGCCGTCAACCGCGGCTACATCGATTCGAGCTACCTCACCGTGGCGAACAAGGGCTGGACCGGGCTGCAGACCAAGATCACCACCGATTCGAGCGGCGTCCCGACCATCACCGGCGCCGTGCCGGGCCTCGGCGTCGGCGACTACGCGAGCTACGTCAGTCCCGCACCGGTCTCCAACTCGTCGCACGGCCTGTGCGCCATCCTGCTGGCCGCCAGCGAGATGGAAGCGCAGTAGCTAGAAGACGGCCGCAATACGGTAGGATTCAGGCGTGGTCGCGCGTTTCGGGATCGGCATATTTCTGGTACCGATGCTGGTCGCTTGTGCCGAGATTGGGGCGCCGGGGCCTCCACCGAATGCGTCTGGGGTGGGCGTCCAGACGGTGACTTATGCCTGCGTGCCTCTCCGTGCCGAGTTCACGATCGACGGTGAGACGTACGTGCGCGGCCTGTACATCGAGCCGGATTGCCCTTCGCCGGACGCTGGTTTGGCCGATTGCTACCAGCCGCCCGCCGGACATCCGCAGTGTCCATTTTCCTGCCCAGAGCTGACGGAGTGGAAAAGCGATCCCCCCAAGGGCGGCACCGCTCCGATGCACGTCTTCGGGTTCCCGGTGGCAGACGATGGGACCCAGAGCGGGTCGCTCACCGTGGTGGTGCATCTGACGCTCTCGACCCTCGACGGCACGTTGATCTGGGATGGAGATGAGAGCGAAGATCTGGCGCCTCTCGCCGACCACCGGGCGGGCTACTTCCACTCGGGTCTCATCGAGTTCAACCTCGTTGCCCCGGTATTCGACGCGCTCGGGCGGAACTGCCTATAGAGCAGCGCCGAGGATGTTGCGGGCGATGACCATGCGCTGGATCTGGCTGGTGCCTTCGTAGATCTGCAGCAGCTTGGCGTCGCGCATCAGCTTCTCGACCGGGTAGTCCTTGGTGTAGCCATAGCCGCCGAAGATCTGGACCGCGTCGGTGGATGCCCGCATGGCCGCGTCGGCGCCGTAGGCCTTGGCGTAGCTCGACACGATGCTGTCGGGTTTCCCGGCGTCGATGCCGGCGGCGGCCTTGTGGCAGAGCAGCCGCGTCGCCTCGTAGGCGATCGCCATCTCGGCCAGCATGAACTGGATGGCCTGGTGCTGCGCGATCGGCACGCCGAAGGTCTTGCGCTCGAGCGCGTATTTTCGCGACTCCTCGAGCGAGCGCCGGATGATCCCGGCCGCGCCGGCCGCGATCCAGGGCCGCGTGCGGTCGAAGGTCCGCATGGCCAGCTTGAATCCTTCGCCTTCGACGCCGACCACGGCGGCCTTGCCGACCTTGACCTCCTCGAAGATCACGTCGGTGGTGTTGGAGCAGCGCTGCCCCATCTTGTTTTCCTTCTTGCCGACCGAGAGGCCGGGGGTGTCGCGATCGACGAGGAAGCAGGTGACCCCCTTGTGCCGCGTCGTCCCCTCCTCGCGCGCGAAGACCGTGTAGAAGCTGGCCACGCCGCCGTTGGTGATCCAGCGCTTCTGTCCGGTCAGCACGTAGTCGTCGCCCACCTTGCGGTAGCGGGACTTCATGCCGGCCACGTCGGAGCCGGCGTCGGGCTCGGAGCAGCAATAGGCCGCGAAGATCGGCTCGGCCAGCAGGCGCCCGAAAGTGGCCTTCTTCTGCGCGTCGGAGCCGGCCAGGATGATCGGCATCGTCCCCAGCATGTTGGCCGCCATCGTCGTGTTGACGCCGGTGCAGCCGTACGAGATCTCTTCGAGCACCAGACAGTGCGCCAGGCAGGAGAGCCCCAGGCCGCCGTAGGCCTCCGGGATCTCGCAATTCATGAGGCCGGTCTCCCAGCCTTTCTTGCAGATCTCGGCCGGGAACTTCCCCTGCTCGTCCATCTCGCCGGCGACCGGGATGATCTCCTTGCGGGCGAACTCGCGCGCCGTCTCGCTGAGCTGCTTCTCTTCGTCGGAGAACTCGAAGCTGGGCATGCGGGCGATTATAGAGGCAAGCGGGCGACTTCGAGTGCCGACCTTCGGACGCCGACTTTCCGATGTTATTTGGGCGCGTCGGCCGCGGCCTGGCGTCGCACCCGGCGTTCCTCGCGCTCGGCCGCTTTGCGCTGCTCCAGCCGGAAGGCGTCGCGGGTCGCGCGGGATCCCATCATGAAGCCGATGACGATCCCCAGCACCAGTACGACCGGGATGAAGATGAAGTGCGACGACGGCGGCGCCGCGATCGCGAGCGCGATCATGGACGCGGCCCGGCGCGGTCGATCTTCTTCCGGAGCTCGGCCAGATCCTGGCGCACGCTCGACAGGCCCCGGGCGACCGAAAGGACGTACACGAGGATGGCGATCCAGATGAACCCGTAGGCCGCTCCGACGAAGGGACCGGCCGGCAGCTCGGGACGAAGCGCGCCTTCCACCTTCTGGAAGTCCTGCGCGGAGGCCAGGCCCGACCAGAGCGCCAACAGGGCGGCGGATCGGGCCAGGGCCCACAACCAGCGGGTCGTCCAGCGGAGCATCTTCATGAGCGGGCCTCCAGGATTTCGTCCACGTCGAGACGCAGCGCCGCCACCTCCGCCCGCGCGCGCTGGAGGCGCATGCGCAGTCCGAGCAGCAGCGACCACACCACCAGGATGAGCGCAAAGGAGCTCCAGAACGCCGCTCGCATCCGCGGATCCAGCGTGGGAACCACGGTCGTCTGGGGATGGACCGTCCGCCAGATGTCGACGCTCTTGTAGACCAGCGGCACGTCGATCGCCGCGAACAGCGCCAGCGCCGCCGCCAGCTTGCGACCCGCTGGCCCCGCGTACCGGCGCGCCAGCAGGTAGCCGATCATCACCAGCTCCAGCAGGAGCGAGCTGGTCAGCCGCGCGTCCCATTGCCACCAGACGCCCCAGGCCTTGCGTCCCCACAGTGGGCCAGTCACCAGCGTGCAGAGGCCGAACAGCACGCTCAGCTCGCCCGCCGAGGCCGCCAGCCGATCCCCCGCCTCCGACCCCTTGAAGAGGTAGGCGATGCTGCCGCCCGCGCAGACGAAGGTCGAGAGGAACAGCATGGTGGCGCAGGGGACGTGGAAGTAGAAAATCTTCTGCACGAAACCCATCACCGGTTCCAGCGGCGCGGCCAGGATCATCCGCGGGATCACCAGAAATCCGGCGGCCGCCGCCGTCGCTGCGACCAGGAATCCGGTGCCCACGGATCGCATCGGGGAATACTACCTCGAAAGTGCTGCTACCATGGGACGGATGCGACGTTTTACCCGCTCTTTGTTGGTCCTGACGGCAGGCTCTCTCCTTGGCATTGTCGGGGGCTGCCTTGGCGGGTGCATCGGATCGCCC
>CALAOV010000204.1 GCA_937889515.1 uncultured Myxococcales bacterium
GGTGGACGACTGAGCACACACGCTGGCGACGGGGCCCACCATCCACTGCGCCAACGTCGAGGCGGAAGTCGGGCCGTTGGCCGGCGGGGGCGACGAATGCTGCTGCGACACCAGCATGGGGATCGACGCGGTCTGGCCGGTGATCGCCTTCAGGTCATTGTTGTAGTCCGACCAGAGCTGGACCAGATCCGCTTCGTAGGCCGTGTTGCCGGCGTCGTTCTCGCCGTGCGTGATGATGATGGCGCCGACGCCGTAGCTCTTGCCGGCGGTCGCCGCTAGATTCGTGATGGCCTCGGCCTCGAAGATGGACGCCGCGTAGGCGCGGCCCATCGTTCCGGTGTCCACCGCGCCCTTCATGATCTCGATATAGCCCTGGCCATTTTCGCCAACTTCGGTGTGCGCCGTGACGTAGCCGGCGCCGCCCGCGTCGGCACCGGCGGCGGCCAGGTAGAGCGAGGAAATCTCATTGGCCATCGCCGTGTGCGGCGTCTCGCCATAGATATTGCCGGGATAGGCCTGCGGATAGGTCGTCGCGAGCGTGCGCATGTATTCGACCAGCGGCACCATCGACAGCGTGGCGCTGGTCGGATCGAACGGCGGGATCGAGTACGGTGGAGTGCCCACCGACAGCATCAGGTTCCCGTACATCGGGGTCATGGCCGCGGCGCTGGCCGGTACCCCCCATTGACCCACCGCCAGGCTCTGGCCCGTGCCGATGACACCCGCCCAGTCCCAGGCCGGCTTCGGCAAGGGCGGCCCGGCGTCGACGGCGTGCTTCGACGATCCGCCGCCGCACCCGAGGCCCGTCACGGCGCCCAGCGTCGAGGCCAACCCCAACCAAAAAGCAACGCTAGATTTTTTCATGACTGTCCTCGGCGGGAGAGTACCGCACTCCCGCTCAGAGGCCATTCGCGCCGGAGAACCGTCGAGCTTGGACGTGCTACGGGTACGAGCCGTCGATCAGGCCGTTGACGTACTTTTCGATGTTGGTGTAGCCGGTGTGGTCGAAGTCGCCGGTGGCGTCGGAGGCGAGGTTCGGGTTCAGACCGTACCGCTCTTCCCAGGCGTCGGGCATTCCGTCGCCGTCGGTGTCGACCGGCGCGGTTCCGCCGGCGAGGGTTCCGTAGCCGCTGTTGCCGAGGCCGGTCGCCGTCTGGTGCGTCCAGAGACTCCCCGACTTGCCCAGCGAGGTGACGTCGGCGATCACCAATGCGTCGACCTGGTCGCGGTGCAGCGGCCCGGCGGCCGCGATCACGCTGGCGTAGGCGGCGGCGGCGGTCTGGGTGGGAATCGACGCCGTGTCGGCGGACCAGGGCGCGGTCAGCGCCACCGTGCCGCTGGGCGAGCCGAGGCTGCTCCCGTTCAACGTTCCGTCCTTGTTGCTGTCGAGCAGGTTCCCCGAGTTGTAGATCTGCTGGTTGTTCAGCTGATAGAGCGTGTCCGACGCGCTGGTGGTCGACGGACCGGCAATGAAATAGTTCCCGACCAGGTCGTGCGAGAAGAGGCCACCGGTGTTGCCCGCGGTGTACCCGGCCTGGAAGTTGTAGATGACGTTGTTGATGTACTGGGTGTTGGCCTTGGCGAGCGGGTTGCGGTTGTGCGCGCTGGCGAACACGTTGCGGTACCAGGTGTAGGGCCCGGTCTCGGTGTGCGCATTGAACTGCTGACCGATCGGATCGGCGTCGATCGAGTTCATGACCGTGATGTTCGAGGCACCCACCGCGTCGATGTTGTTCCACTGCGCGAACTCGACCGAGATGTGATCGAAGATCATGTTGGTCGCGTCGAGCAGGTTGATCCCGCTCTTGGTGTTGTCGGAGTCGAGGTCGCCCTGGCGGAACCGGAAGCAGCGCACGATGTCGTTGGAGGCGGCGTCGAACGACACCTCGCGCCCCATCACGCCGACGCCGTCGCCCGGCGCGGTCTGGCCCGCGATGGTGAGGTTGCTCTTGGCGGAGATCGGCGTGCTCAAGTTGATGTATCCACCCACGTCGAAGACGATGAACCGACCACTGGTCCCGGTCGCGTCGCGGAACGATCCGGCGCCGCTGTCGTTCAGATTGGTCACGTGATAGACGGCCTTTCCGCGGCCTCCGGTCGCGACCTTGCCGAAACCGACCGCGCCCGGAAACGCCAGCACCGTTCCGGACTGGCCGGCACCGCCGGTTTGACCACCGGCCCCGGTGCCCGATTGGCCGCCAGCGCCCCCTTGACCGCCGGCGCCCGTTCGACCGGCCGCGCCCGACTGCCCGCCGGTCGCGCCGGCCTGTCCACCTCTACCGCCCCCGCCGCCCCCGATACCCGTCGCGCCTCCCGATCCCGCGTGACCGGCCGCCCCACCGGCGCCGGTGCTGCCGGCGGCCCCACCCGCTCCGCTCTGACCGGCCGTGCCGCTCGAGCCCGCGCCGCCGCCGGTGCCGGTCGATCCGGCGCTTCCACCGCCGGATCCCGCGCTGCCGCCGTTTCCGGCGCTGCCGGCTGCGCCACTTCCGCCGCCGGCCCCCGCCGCACCGGTCCCACCCGAGCTACCCCCACCGCACCCGGCGCTCGCCAGCGAGAACGCGAGCGCGACACCTGTCACCCAAGAGCAGCCTCGTTCAGATCGGTTCGCCGTTGCCATGGTTTAGCTCCGCAGGGCCATCTCGCCTGCGGCTTAGTGTAGGGCAAACCCCTATCGTTTTCGGGACAAAATATCGGAATTCCGACCGCGGCGAAGCCGGACCGGCAGGCCTATTGCTTGGTCGGTTTCTGTTTGGTGAAGGGCTGCGGCCCGGCCGTAACCGCATCCGACAACGGGCGTAGAAGGGACGGAGGCGACATGCTGACGACGTTCATCCAGAGCACGCTCGACCGTCTGCGCAAGGCGGCGGACAAGATTTCCTTCCTGGGGCCGACCCTGGCGCGGTTGACCGTCGGTCTGGTGTTCATCGGAACGGGCTGGGGCAAGCTGCACTCTATTCCCGATGTGACGGAGTTCTTTACCAGCCTGCACATCCCCGCACCCGGCTTCAACGCCCGGCTGACCGCCGCCACCGAATTCTTCGGGGGACTCGCCATCTTGCTCGGTCTCGGGACCCGCCTGGTCGCGCTGCCCCTCGGGTTCACGATGGTGATCGCGATCCTCACCGCCAAGCGCGGGGACATCACGGGCCTAACCGCGCTGGTCGGCTTCGAGGAGTGGAGCTACCTGGTGTTCTTCATCTGGCTCGCCCTGGTCGGCGCCGGCCCGCTGTCGATCGACGGTCTCATCGGGCGGCGGCGCGGAATAGGACGTTGAACAAAATGACGCCCCAGACTATTCAGAAGATGGTTTGGGGCTCATGGATCCTGAGGCGACCGAGGCCGCCGACGTGATGGCGCGGTACTGCCAGGGCGAGGCGGCGGCCTTCCACCGTCTCTACGCCCTGCTGGCGCCGCGCATCCTCGCCTATCTCACCGGCCTCCTCGGCGAGAGGGCGGCCGCGGAAGACACGCTGCAGGTCACCTTCCTCAAGGTGCACGAAGCCCGGTCGACCTACGTCATCGGCGCCAATCCGATCCCGTGGATGTACACCATCGCCCACCGCACCTGCCTGGACGAGATCCGCCGGCGCAAACGCAGCCGCGTGCGCCTCACCCAGGACGGGACGCTGCAGGCCGAGCCCGCGGCCCACATCACCGGCGTCTCCGTCGAAGCCCACCGGGACGCGTCCGACCGGCCCGATCCGGTCGCGACGGCCGGCGCGCTGGCCGCGCTCGGGCAGCTCCCCGAAAATCAACGGATGGCGCTCATCCTGACCAAGGTCCACGGCCGGTCGACCGCCGAGGCCGCCCTGATCACCGGCACCACCCCGGGGGCGATCAAGCAGCGCGCGCACCGCGCCTACGTCACGCTCCGGGAGCGCCTCGCCCGGACAGAGCCGCCGAAGAAGGAGCTGTCATGACGGTCGAGGACTTCGACCGCGTGCTCGCGCCGCCGGGCGACTTCGACCAGCCTCCCCCGCCATCGGCCGCCTTGCTCGAGACCGTGGGCGGGATGAAGCCGGTGCGCACGCGAACGCGATTCGGCGCCTTCGCGCTGGTCGCGCTGGTCGGCCTCTGCTGGCCGGTGGCCGCGCTCGGACACCTTCCGCTCCGGCGGGATCTGACGGCGCTGCCAACCTGGTGGGTGATCACGGCGGCGGCGCTCTGGGCCACGTCGTTCGTGCTCTCGCTATCGGCGGCGCTGGTGCCGCGGCGCGGGGATGTCCTTCCCGCGCCGGGCCGGGCCTCGCGCGTGAGCGTGGCGGCGATGGCCGCCGTGTTGCTGTTCGCGCTGGTCGCGACCGCCCAGGCGCCGGGCCTCAGCGTTCGTCCCGAGGATCTTCACTGGTCGCTGCTCCACGCGTGCGTCCACTGCATCGGGTTCGTGTTCGAGATCTCGGCGGTGTTCCTGCTCATCGGCCTCCTCGCGCTCCGGCGTCGGGTGCCGATGGGCGGATCTCGCGTCGGGATGGCGCTCGGCGCGGCCGGCGGCGCGATGGGGGGATTGGTCCTCCACTTCATCTGCCCGATCGCCGGCACCGCGCACGTGGTGCTCGCCCACGTGGGCGGGATGGTGCTGGCGGCCGCTGCCGGCGCGCTGTTGCTCTCGGGCATCCTCCGGCGCTGAAGCGCCCCGCGCCTCGTAGCGGCAAATGCTTACGGAAATCGGACGCGAATCCCGCAGTTGAGGACGCCCGCCGACTCGGCGACAATGCCGCGCATGTCGAGACCGTCGATCCCGGGCCGATGGCGCAAGCCACTGGTGTTGAGCCTGCTCGGCGTGGCCCTCGCCGCGCCGCAGAGCCGAGCCGCGGATCTGGACCTGACGGCGCCCGAATCGATCGTCCGGTCGGCGCCATTCGAGGTGGCCCCCGAGATCGCGCGGGTGCATGCGGGCGATAAACTCTCCTGCGACGACCAGGCGCAAGGGAGCTGGCGGCGCGTTCAGTTGAAGGACGGGCGCGGCGGGTTCATCCACGACGCCGACGCCAGGGTGGTCGTCGCGCCGGTGGTTCCAGCGAAACCCGCCGCCACGGCCGCCGCAACCGGCCCCCAGAAAGTCAGAGTCGCCGTCCTCGAGCTGGGGGTGCGGGCGAGCGCTGCTGCCGACGCGCCCATCCTGAGGATGCTGCACCAGAACGACGAGGTGCTCGCCTACCCCGATCCGCAGTCGGGCTGGCGCCGCATCGAAGGAGCGGAAGGTCAGGGCGGTTTCGTCCCGGAGGCTGGGCTGGCGATGGCCGAAGCGCCGCCGCCCGCCGCGGTGCCGATCTCGACGGGCGCGCCGCAACCTGCCGCGGCACCGACGCCGCCCGAGACCGCCGCCGATCAGACTCTGCTGGGCGTGCTCTTCGAGATCATGCCCGCGGGGACGCTGAGCGCGAGCGAGGTCGGAGCGGGAAGCGCCAGCTCGGACACCGCCTTTTCCGTGGCCATCGCCCCGTTCCTCGATGTCCCCGTTTTGCCGAACTTCGCCCTCGGTTTTTCGCCGCAGATCATCTTCGGCGTCAAGGGGAGCAATGCCGCCCAATCCGCGACGGAGTACGACCTTCGGGCCCGCCTGACCACCCGGTATCCGATGGCGCCGAACGCGCAGGTCTACGCCCGATTCTCCCCGGCCTACTCCCTCATCTCGGTCCCCTCACCTCCCCCCGGCGTCTCCAATCCTGCCGGGCTCGTGCTCGACTTTTCCGTCGGCGCCGAGATCGAGGTCCTTCCCAAGCTCTTCGTCGTCATCGATGTGGGCTACCAGATCGGATTTCAGTCGACCACGGACGTCGACGGCACCCAGGTCGACTTCGACAGCCGCTACCTGCACCTCGGCGCCGGCTTGGCTGTCGGCCTCTGAGCCGATCTACCTCGGCGAGCCCGCCGCCGTCATCTCGGCGTGCTGCCGGGCCTGGGAGCGAACCACCCAGAACACCGCGAAGCCGGTGGCCAGAGCGACCAAGACCATCATCTTGAGAAACGAGCGGCCCGTGGCCTCGGCTCGAACGCGGCGGCGAGCTCGACCGGTCTCTTCATCGCGCGACATGTGCAGATCCTAGTCGACGCTTGCCTGTCTAGCGGCGAAAACAGCCTCCACCTATACTGCCGGTCATCGTGAGAGTTGGTTGGCTCACGCTGCCGGTCTGGCTGCTCACCCTGTCGCTCGGGCTGGGCTGCCAGCGGCCGCCCGCGATGATCGCGGCGGCTGCCGCCGACGGATCGACCGATGGCGGGAAATCCGACGCCTCCGCCACCGACGCTTCGGGCATCGACGCCACGGGCTCCGACGCCACGGGCATCGCCCTGCTGGGCGCTCCCTTGATCTTCGCACCGACGGCGCAAGGCTTCGGCCTCAGCGTCGTTCTGCGCTCGGGAGATCCCTCGACCTTGCGGGCCGCGGTTCGCGCCGACGCGCAGTCCGACTGGATCGACCTCGGCGCTCCCACGTCGCCCGCGGCCGACATCGCGCAGTGGTCGATCGCCGGTCTCGCGCCCGGCCGGCGCTACGCCTACGCGATCTCCGCAAAGGCGAACGGCCCCGGGCAACCGATTTATGCCGGCAGCGCCGTCACCACGCGCGCTGCCGGCTCCCCGTTCACGTTCGCGATCATCGCCGACCCCCACATCGAGCCCCGCGATCCGGTGCCGGATGGGACCACCGTCATCGACGACGGCTACGCCGAGCAGGAGACCACCCTGCTGGCGGTCACCGCCGAGGTCGCGGCGGCCAATCCGGACTTTCTGATCGATCTGGGCGACATGGTCGACTACCACCTGTTCGGGTTCAACGTTCCGCCACCCGATGCCGGCTGGGCGCGCCTCGGCTACCTCAACTACCGGCGTCTTCTGGGCGACACCGTCGGGAAGGCCGCGCATTTTCCGGTGATCGGCAACTGGGACGGCGAGAGCGGCTGCAACACGCCGGCCGAGATCGAACGCTCGCTGAGCCAGCGCCTGCTCTACGCGCCGGGTCCGGGCCCGGGCACCTACCGCGAGGGCGGCAGCGAAAGCGGGGACTACTACGCGTTCACCTGGGGAGACGCGCTGTTCGTCGTGCTCAACGTGATGACCTATACGCCCACCTGCCATCTGCTGAGCGGCGATCCGGGCCTGCCCGATGACTGGACGCTGGGCGGCGCCCAGCTCGCCTGGCTCCATCAGACGCTCGCGAACGCCACCTCGAAATGGCGATTCCTCTTCATGCACCACACCGACGGTGGCGCCGCTGGCGACTCCGACGATTCGGCCTACGGGCGCGGTGGCGGGCAGGCGGCGCACATCGGAGAGCAGGCGACGATCCACGACCTCATGTTGCAGTACGGGGTGCAGATCTTTTTCTACGGCCACGACCACGTCTTCACCGACCTGGTCGTCGACGGCATCCACTACACGCTGCCCGGCAGCGCCGGCGCCCCCTGGAAATTCGATGAATCCGAGACCGGCTACGCCCAATATTGGACGGACTCCGGATATGGACGGGTTGACGTCGGCCCGGACCAAGCGTTGATCAGCTTCATCTCCACCAGCGGCCAGGTGCTGACGAGCTACAGCATCCGGTAGACGCCGGCGCGGCGCTCGATTGTTCTGACCCCTAATGTGCCGGTTCGGCTACTGCGTGAGGTGGTGTCTTACTCGGCGATTTGGATCGGCGCCGCTTACGTTTTTCCATAAATCTAAAAAATGAAGGTGGGCCTTGCTGCCCACCATGAGAACCGTAGCGCCCTGCCAAATGCGACGAGGCACCCACATTCTCCGAATTCCGACTCCGTGGATCGTCTGCGGCTGTCTCGCCGTCGGTTGCAGCAACAGCGGCACCGGCGGCGGCGACCGGGCCGGAGGCGCATCGGCGCTGGGCGGCAGCGTGGGCCAAGGCGGCGCGACCGCTACAGGCGGTGGCGGAGGCGCGATCGGGACAGGTGGCGTCGGAAATGGCGGGACGAGCGGCAGCGGTAACGGCGGTAGCGCCGGCGCGACGGCCACCGGCGGTGTCGGTGGAGGCAGTGGCTCGGCCGGAAGTAGCGGTCACGGCGGGGCAGCGGCCTCCGGTGGCAGTGGTGGCCACGGCGGCGCGGGGGCCTCGGGTGGCGGTGCGGGCAGCGGCACCGGCGGAGCCTCCGGCGGCGGTGGCACCGGGGTGACCGCGAGCTGCACCTTCACGCCGACCGCGTCGACCAGCACCAAGATCCCCACCGTCGGGATCGTCACCTGGTCGACCACGTTGCCGAACGTTCAGTCGGCGCAGATCGATTTCGGGCTCACCACTTCCTATGGAATGACCGCGCCGGTGGATCTCACGGCGGCGGGCTATCGCACGCTCCTGCTCGGGATGAAGGCCTCGAAGACCTACCATTTCCGTCTGACCGCCTCGGGCACCGGCGGTTCGTGCACGAGCGCGGACTACATGCTGACCACGGGCGCGCTGACGAGCGGGCTGCCGAAAATCACGGTCACGACCAGCAACGCGTCGGCGGCGTTCGGCGGCTTTCTGATCGCGGGACAGTATTCGATGGCCGGCGGTCCGTCGCCGGCCTACATCGTCGACGCCGACGGCGATCTGGTCTGGTGGTACACCAGCGCCAGCGCCAGCGACGCGACCGGCGTGCGGATGAGCCACGACGGCAACTCCATTTGGATCAACAGCGCCAACGTGCCGAACAGCACCGCGCACGTCCACCGCGTGACGATGGACGGCCTCACCGACAACGACTACTCCAGCCAGTTCACGGGACAGAGCCACCAGCTCACGGTGCTGCCCGACGAGACCATCGCTTTTTACGCCTATGGCACGAACGGCTGCGAGGACATCAAGGAACGCGCGCCCAGCGGCACGGTCAAAACGATCGTGAACTCCGAGACGGCGCACGGCGGAACGGGCGGTTGCCACATCAACACGATCCAGTATTCACCGCTGGACGACACGCTGGTCTTCTCCGACCTCGACCACAACTGCATCACCAAGGTCACGCGCACCGGCACCACGGTCTGGGTTCTCGGTGGCGGATACGGCGGCGTCACCAGCTCCTTCACCGGCGACACGTGGTTGGGCGGCGAGCACGGCATCCACATCCTGGGCCTGGACGACTTCGTCATCTTCAACAACAACAGCACGGTGGCCGCCGGGAGCTTCACGTCGATCGGGGGCTTGAACAACGGCTCGAGCGCGATCGAGCTCAAGCTCAACCTCACGGCGAAGACGTCCACGCAGAGCTGGTCGTACAAGGCGAGCCCGGGCATCCAGAACGACGTCATGGGCGACGTGCAGCGGCTGCCCAACGGTAACACCATCGTCGCCTTTTCGACGAAGGGTGTTCTGCAGGAGGTCACCGCCAACGGCAGTGTCGTTCAGTCGCTGAGCTGGCCCACGGGGACAGCGTTCGGGTACGTCGAAAAGAGGGCGACGCTCTATGGGCCGCCGCCCAAGTAGGCCCACCGCTAGCGGACCCAAGGAGGGTATCCCCATGCTTCGAGCTTCGACATCACTCGCGCTGTGTGGCTGTCTGTTTCTGGTCGGTCTCGGCTGCAAGAGCAGCGGGGGCGACTCCGGCACGGGCGGCAGCGTCGGAAGCGGCGGGACCAGCGGCTCCGCGGGAACCACCGGAAGCGGCGCGGGCGGCACGACGTCGTCGGGCGGCAGCGTGGGAACGGCGGGCCAGGGTGGGACGACCGGAACAGCGGGAGCCACCGGGAGCGGCGGCACCGGAACGACGGCCAGCTGCACCTTCACGGTGACCTCCTCCCCGAGCACCAAGATCCCGACGGTCGGCATCGTCACCTGGTCGACGACGCTGGCGAGCCCGACGGGGGCACACATCAACTTCGGCCTCGACACCTCGTACGGCATGACGGCGCCGGTCGACCTGAGCATCGCGAGCTATCGAACGCTGCTCCTCGGCATGAAGGCCTCGAAGACCTACCACTTCCAGATTTCAGCCTCCGGCAGCGCCGGGACCTGCACCAGCAACGACTACATGATCACGACGGGAGCGCTCGCGAACGGCCTAGCGAAACCGACCGTCACGACCAACAACAAGGCGGCTCTGTACGGTGGTTTCTTGATCACCGGGCAATACGTCCAGAACGTGGGCTCCTCGGGCGCACCGGCGTACATCCTCGACTCCGACGGCGACGTCGTCTGGTTGTACAACGCCGGCAGCGACGCAACGGGGGTCCGAATGAGCTACGACGGCACTTACATGTGGATCAACAACGCTAACGTCGTCGTAGGCTCCGGTCCCGACGCGCCGCACGTACATCGGGTGACGATGGACGGGCTGACAGATACCGACTTTTCGACGGCGTTCGACAAGCTCAGCCATCAGATCACGCCGCTTCCCGACGGCAGCGTGGCCTTCTACGCGACCGGAACGAACGGTTGCGACGACATCAAGCTGTTTCCGGCGGGGGGCACCCCCACCTCGGTCGCCACGACGTTGGTCAATGCCAGGACAGCGCACGGCGGAACTGGAGGCTGCCACGTGAACGACCTCGAGTACTCGCAGCCGGACGACACGCTGGTCTTCTCGGATCTGGACAACAACTGCCTCACCAAGGTCTCACGGACGACCGGCACGACGGTGTGGGTCCTAAATAGCGGTGGGCCCGGGATCGCCAGCTCGTTTACCGGCGACATGTGGGTGGGCGGAGAGCACGGTTTCCACATCCTCGGCCTGGACGACTTCGTCATCTTCAACAACAACAGCGCGACCGCCGTCCTTGGTAGCGGGTCTGCCAACGGCACCGGCAAGGGTTCAATCGCGATCGAGATAAAGCTCAACCTCAGCGCGAAGACCGCCGCCAAGATCTGGTCGTACACGGCCGCGAATCCGCCCCTTCCCGTCGACATACTCGGCGACGTGCAGCGGTTGGCCAACGGCAACACGGTGGTCGACTATGGGACGAAGGGAGTCGTCCAGGAGGTCGACGCCAGCGGCAACGTCCTTCAAGATCTCAGTTTGAACGGCACCAACTTCGGCTATATCGAGAAGCGCGCAACCCTCTATGGACCGCCCCCGAGGTAGCTCTCCATGAAACACGCCAATTCCTTACTGTACGCCACGGCCGCTTGCTTTCCGTTGCTGGCGATCGCCTGCGGCAGCAGCGGCGGTGAAGGCCCCAGCGTGACCTGCACGGACGGAAACATCGTCGCGAGCGAGGCGAATGATTATGCATTCTCCAGCACAATCACGCTCCCGCCGGTGACCGTCACATCGATGTCGAATCTGGCGTTCGACTGGGGGCAGGTGACCAAGGATTTCTTGGGCCACACGGTCGATCCCGTAGCCGATCTGAACACCATCGTCGTCATGCTGTGGAACATGTCGCTCGGGGAATTCGAGAAGGAGCTGAACGCCGATTCTTTGCAGACGAAGTACCTCGTCGCGTCCCCGCCGCCGAGCCTGATGCCGAGCACCGGCATGACGTCGGCCATGCTTTACGATTTCACGATTAACGGGAACTCCATCACGCCGGCGATGTTCAACATGGACTTCGATCCCGTCGCCTTCCCGCCGGCCAGTACGACGTATCTGTTGGCGGCGCAGACCGGAACAAACCTCGGGACTGGCATCCGGATGCTGCAGGCGTTCCAGCTCGATGACGCCTCTACGAACACGGCCGTAACGCTGACAAACACCTCCGCCCAACTCAAGTACACCGCCGATCTCCATAGCCTGCACCCAACGGGGGTCCCGGCTGGAACGGCGGCCATCAGCCTCGACTGGGGGCCGCTGGATGGGCAGACCAACGCGCTGGGGGCGACGTTCATCGCGACGAACATCACCAGCGCGATCGTGGGTCACTACACCCAGACGCCGGCCGAGCTCGAGACCCAGTTTCTCGATCTGCAGCTCACCGCCACCGAGCTCTACACGGCCACTATCCCGCCCGGCACGGTCCTCGATTTCACCACGCTGGCGGACAGCAGCGGCAAGCCTTTCCCAGGCGTCGATGGAACCGGGACCTGGCTGGTCGGGCTCACCTGCGGCAACTGCAAGAATCCCGCCCCCTGGTACCTGACGATCCTCGTGCCGGCTCCTCAGCCTTGCGCCGCTCAGTGACCCGGGGTCACCACGCCGGCCGTCGTTGATTGTCGCCGCCGCAAGAACCGCGGGGTGACCAGCAGGATCACCGAAGGCAGGAACGCGACCGTCGCGGCGCTGCTGGTCACCATCGTGAGTGCGACCAGCACGCCCAGCAGGACGTGCACCTTGAACAGTGAAAGCGCCAGGCAGAGGTAGCCGCCCGCCACCGCGCTCGCGACGTAGGCGATCGCCTTGCCGGAGGTGGTCAGCGCGGTCGCGGTCGCCTCGCGCAGATCGCCGCTGCGCTCGAACTCTTCGCGGACGCGGAAGATGAAGTAGACGGCGTAGTCGGCGCCGATGCCCACCGCCATCGCGGAAATCGCCGCCGTGCCCATCGACAGCAGGATCCCGGTCCAGCCCATGAGGCCCAGGTTGATGAGCGCCGCGGTGGCCAGCGGCAGCAGGACCAACAGACCGCCCGCCAGCGAGCGCAGCAGGATGGAGGTGATGACCACCACCAGGATGGAGATCTGGATCAGGTTGATGGTCTTGCCGTGCACCATCGTCTCGTTGAGCGCGATGGCGTTGGTGACGCCACCCCCGACGCGCGCTGAAACCGGCAGCCCCGCGAACAGCCGATCGGCCTCGGCCTGCGTCGCGACGGTCATCGCCTTCATGGCGCGGAAGTCGTCGGTGCGCACGTAGGCGGTGATGACGGCCCGCTGGAATCCTGGGTCGACCAGGCGGCTCAGGTCTTCCTCGGTGCCACCCATGCCGTAGAGCAGCAGCATCTGCGCCACCCCCTGCGCGCTGTCCGGGAGCTTGCCGCCACCGCCGGGATCGACGACCAGGCTCAGCTGCTGGAGCAGATCCACGATCGACACCACCTTGCCGATCGGGATCGGCTGCCTTGTGATGAACGCCCCGAGCTCGGCCATGCGCCGCAAGACCTGGGGGTCCTTGATCGCGTCGGGGGCGTTCCCCTCGACCAGCACCTGGATCACGCGCGTGCCGGCCAGGCGCGCGTCGACCAGCCGAAATCCGCGCACCGGCGCGTTGCTCTCGAAGAACTGCGCCGCCAGGTTGTTGCCGGCCTCGAGGCGCGTGACCCCCGCCAGCGCGAGCACGATTAGACCCGAGAAGACCCAGATGATCGGGCGCTCGCGGCCGGTCCGCATGACGGCGGCCAGCTTCTCCAGGATCGGGTCGAAGTACTCCTCGCGCTTCTCGCGCTCCGTTTGCCGCTCCGACGGCGGCGGCATCAGCACCCGGATCGCCGGGATGAAGGTCATCTCGACCGTCAGCGCCGCCACGATCCCGAACGCCGTGCAGAGGCCGAAGTTCTTGATGGTGGGCAGGCCGAAGGTGGCCAGCGAGCCGAAGCTGAGCGCCGCGATGGTGCCCGCCGCCAGCATGACCACGCCGACCTTGGTGGTCGCCTCGATGACCGCCTGGCGGTTGTGCTCGCGGGGCGACAGCTCCGGGTGCGCCGCGCGGACGCGCCCGTACTCCTCGTAGTAGCGCTTGAGGATCTGCACCGAGTGGCCGGCGCCGATCGCCAGCAGGAGGATCGGCGTCATGATGTTCCAGGGGTCCATCGGCGCGCGGGTGAGGCCCATGAGGCCGAGCGCCCAGACCACGCCCATGATCGCGGTGACCAGCGGAATGATCATGCCCTGCAAGGTGCGGAAGGCCCGGTAGTGGAGGTAGCCGATCATGGCGAGCGCCAGCACGAACAGGAGCGCGACGCGGCGGGTGTAGACCAGCAGCCAGTGGAGGATGGTCGGGGCGCCGGCGGCGACGATCTCGATGTCCGGGCCGCGCTCCGGAGCGATGACGCCCTCGATCCGGTCGTACAGGCCGCGCGAGCCCCCCGCCTTGCCGAAGTCGTCGAAGTCGACCAGCACCGAGGTAGCCCGACCGTCGTCGCTCACGAAGAGGCTGGTGAGAAAGGCGTTGGCCTTCACCCGGGCGCGGAACGCCGTCATCTCGGCGCCGGCTGCGGGAACCTTGTCGGCGAGCGGGGTGATCTCCAGCGAGTCGGCGGAGCTGTGAACGTCCTTCACGGCAGGCGACATGAGCGAAAGGACGCTGCCCGCCTTGACGCCCGGCAAGCGCGCGAGTCCGTCGGTCACCCGTTTGACCTTGCCGAGGACCTCGGGCGTGTAGACGGTTCCCGCGGCCGGGTAGACGCCGATCACCGTCATGTACTTGCCGCCGAACAGCCTCTCGATCCGCTGGCCGACCACCACCAGCGGGTGGCTGGGGGGCAGCTGGGCGTCGACGTCGAGCAGCACGCGCAGCCGGGTCATGAAGAAACCGAGCGTCAACGTCACCACCACGACCAGGCCGATCACCAGCCTCGGCCGTCGGACGACCGCGGTGACATAGCGACGCAGCATCGGCGACCTCTCCATCGGCCTTACCGTTTCGTTTCCAGCAGCGAGCGGAGCAGCGCCTCGCGGAAGTCGCTCTTGGGCGCGAAGTAGCTGGCCAACACGACCCGCCCCGCGCCCGGCACGCGCTCGGACAGGTCGACGAGGATCTGGCCGCCGGCCGAGACGACCACCGTTCGGAGCGCCTCGGGGCTGACCGCGTAGATCACCCGGTCGCCCTTTTGATAGCCGCGGTCCTTGAGCGTCGCGAACCACCCGGGGAGGCCTTGGCCGACATGCTGTTCGACCTCCCTCGTGATGAGCCCCGCCTCGCGTGCCTGTTCGAGGTTGTCGCGCACGACGCCGATCCAGCGGTTGAGCGGGATGTCCCGCACGAACTGCATCTGCGCCACCGCGCGCGCGGCGTCGATCGCCACCGGCGCGAGCTGCTGTTCCAGGGCCGCCGAGTAGGACTTGTCGCGCGCCAGCTCGGTGAACCGACTCTGCGCCGGTTTGTCGAACCGGACGTCGATGTTGGCGATGTTGATCTTGAGGATCGTCTTCTGGAGCAGCATGTGCATCGACGCGTACCGCCCCTGCGCGAGGTCGGGGGCCTCCAGCGACGGAAGCGCGCCGTCGGCGATCGCGGCGGGAACCGGGCGCGTCGCCAGTAGGCCGACCGCCCCGGCGATCCCCAGGACCCCGGCGAACGATTTGCGTTTTGTGTTCTTCATCCTGCTTCTCCCTTGATGCTGGGCGGCCCCGGTCCTAGCGGCCAAACCGGTAGACGACCGCCAGCGAGACGAGGTGAGAGGTGGCGGCATAGGTTCCGGCGTTGACCGCCGGGGAGGGTTGTCCGAGATAGTTGGCGTTGCAGGTGTTCGGATCGGTGTAAGGCGAGACGCATGGGCTGGCCGGAACCTGCTGGTAGACGCGCGCGTTCGCCTCCGACACGCCGAAGCTGGGTTGAAAGCGGAGCTGGTAGGCGAGCGCGATCTCCAAGCCCGACTGCAGAAACACAGAGGTGCCCACCGCCGCCCCGATCTGCTGGCCACCCGGGAAGTCGACGTTGGCGTAGCCGTCCGGCGCCACGGCGGTCTCGTAGTAGGCGCCGGCGCGCAGCGTGAAGCGGTCCGGGACCAGCGCGAAGTCGCCGCCGAGCTTGACGCTCACGGTGTCGCGCCACTGCTTCGCCACCGTGATCTGACCGAGCTTCACGGTCTGGTTGCCGGCGGCCGTCGCCTCGAGGCCGTTGGTGTCGACCGTGAACTGGTTGGCCCGCGACCAGGTCTCATACTCGACGTCCAGCTCGAGATCGTAGACCTCGCGGGTCCCGGCGAGATGCCGGTACCGGGCGCCCGCCCGCACCAGCAGGGGGAGCGGCAGCTTCACGGTCACATCGTTGGCGGGAGCTCCCTGCCGGCTCAGCGTCACGTCGCCGAGGACCGACGGATCGATCGCCGTGACCGACAGCGTACTGTGGGTCACGATGTTGGCCGGCACGACCTGTCCCGCCAGCCCCAGCTCGAAGGACGGCGTGGGCCGGAACCA
Source organism: uncultured Myxococcales bacterium (assembly GCA_937889515.1). Taxonomy (GTDB): domain Bacteria; phylum Myxococcota_A; class Polyangia; order Fen-1088; family Fen-1088; genus JADGRB01. The sequence continues at coordinate 15,938 of CALAOV010000204.1, forward strand.
GCCGCCCAGGATCGCGTTGAAGGCGAACGGGTCGGAGCCGCTCGTGGTCGCCAGGATGTCGTACATGCTCGACACCGGGCTGGCGGCGCCCGGGGCCGGGTTGGCGTTGATGACCAGCGAGTAAACCAGGCGGGGCACCGAGATCCACTCCAGCGTCGCGCCGACGCCGAAGAGATCCCGGAATTTCCAGGCGGCGCTCACAGCGTAGTCGAGGATAATCGCCTCCCGACTCGCCATCATGAAGCGCTGGCCGGCCTCGAGCGGGTACTGCTCGCGGCTGATGCCGGGCGGGGCGAAGGCCGCGATCGCGAAGCCCCAATTCCGCAGGCCGAGATTGGACGCCGCGCCCAAAAACGGATCGGCGACTTGCCAGGGCGTGCCGTTGCCGACCTTGCCGAACGCGACCGAAGGGGCCACACCGTTCTGCAGGTTGCCGGTGTCGAGCGTGGTCGCCCGGGTGAAGTCGTAGCCGTTATACGAAAATTGGTTTCCGGCTTCGAAGATCGTCCCGTCGACGTTGGCCAGGCCTGCGGGGTTGATGCTGACGGCGGTAACGTCGTCGGCCCGCGCGACGAAGGCGCCCCCCCGCCCGGCCGCGCGCGCGCCCAGCGCGCCGGAGTAGTACCCACCGACGGCGAGCGCCGGCGCCGCGACGGCGGCCGCCCCGAGCAGCGTGGTGAGGACCGTGAGAGGTTTCAAAAGCCTGTGCGGGTCCCGCGGGACGAGAGCGTGTCTCTCGTGCCGGTTCCTAGCTGGGGGTGAGAAGGGCGAACACAATGGGCGCCGGGATCGAGCAGGCGCTGCAGAGGACGGCCACCGCCCAGGTCCCGCCTGTGGTGGTGAAGCCGGGGAAGGCGGTGCCGCCGTCGGCGTCCGCGGCGGCGAGGTCGACGTACTTCTGTCCAGCGGGAACGGCCACCGTGTAGAGCGAGGTCGCGTCGATCTCGATGTCGAGGAAGTGCGTCTGCAGATCGGCCGCCGTCATGCTCTGGAAATAGGCCAGCTCGACCTTGTCGAGCTTGGTCTGCGAAAAATCCAGCGTGTTGCCGAAGTTGTCCTTGGTGATCTGGCTCCAATCGATCTTCCAGGGACCGGCGACGGGGATCGAAACAGGCATCGTGCTGAGCGTGGCATTGAAGGTCAGCACGTTGCTGGCGCAGGCGTCCGGCGCGGCGACCGCGGTGTTCTGCGACGACGCCGTCGGCTGGATGAAGGTCATCGCCTGGGCGCCGACCCCCAGCGTCGTGCCGTGGGTGAAGAGCAACAGGTACTGCGTCGTGGTGGACTCGAGGTAGTCGGTCGCCGGATCGAGCGCGGTGCCGTAGGACAGCTTGGAGAGCATCGTCGAGGTCGCGGCGGTGCCACCGTCGCCGCCGGCGCTCGCGGTGTGAAGCTCGCGATAGATGGCGACCTCCGAAGAGAGCAGCTGGCCCGTCGCCAGCTTCGCCTCGATGTCCGAGGGCGACATGTTCCCTATCTTCAAGAAGGCGACGTTGTCGATGGAGGCGGCGGTGTGGCAGAGGAGATCTTTGCTGATGCCGGTCCAGGAAATAGAGAGATCTTGTGCCGACGCCGTCTGAATGGTCGGGATGTTCAGGCTGCTCTGCGACGTGTAGTTGTTCGCATCGCGCAGCACGACGTTCCCCACCGGGCTCATGCCCCCGCCGCCATTGGAGCTCCCGCACGACGCGACCAGGCAGACCAGAAGTGCGAACCCTTGAGGTGACGGCGACAGCGACGACAGCGGCGACAGCGGCGACAAATCGGCGGCCCATCTCATGCGGCGGATTAGAACGCAAAGCCTTCGGCCCGTCGACACAATCCACCCGCGATCTCGCGCCCGCCCAGATGGAATCCGTGCTTTCGAGACCGGCTCATTCTTTCGACAGACAGCGTCGGATTTTGGTACGGCGTTTCATCCTGTTTGTTTGGGCTCGACGCGCGGAGCGTGTGGTACGTTGATTTTTCTCCCGCAAGTCTCCGAGAGACCGTTCTTGAGCTTTCCGGAATTGCATCTTTCGAAGCCTGGCGTCGCGCTTCCCTCCGTGCGCGTCGACAACGCCGAGATCATTCGCCGCGTGCGTGCCTGCTTCAAAGGCACGTCCGACGAGTTCGCCGTCGTCGCGTCGGCGATCGAGCACGTGTTCGGCCTGTGCAAGACGCAGGTGCGCTACATCGAGCCCGACGCCGAGAAGGCGGGCGTCCTGGGCGACTACGCGGTCGCGGCCGCGAAAGACTGTCTCGACGCGAACGATCTCTCGCTCGACGAGGTCGACCTGGTCATCTGCGGGGGAATCGCGCGGCAGTACTTCGAACCGGCCACGGCCATGGAGGTGGCGGCCAAGCTCGGGCTCAAGCGGACGCACGCCTTCGACGTGACGGCGGCCTGTGTCGGACACCTCGAGGCGATCCAGACGGCCGCCGGCTATCTCCTGCTGCATCCGAGCTACCGCACCGCGCTGGTCTGCACCGCGGAGCTGTCGGGTCCCTACCTGAGCTACGACATCCAGACCGTTCGCGACCTTCAGATGAAAACGGCGGGTCTGACCGTCGGCAACGCGGCGGCCTGCATGCTGCTGCGAAGAACCCCCTTTCCGGGAGGCGGCATCCGGCTGATGGCGATCAACACCTTCACCGCACCCGATCATTGGAATCTCTGTCAGGTGCCAATCCGCGGAACGCTGGTTTCGTCTTCGGTTGAGCTGATGCGGCTCGGTAAGTACATTCCCCCCTGGGTGACCGAGCGTCTGGCCGCGCTGGGCATGAAGCCCAACGACGTCGATCACTACGTCTTTCACCAGCCGAGCGAGATCATGGTCCGCAAGATCTTCGACGACATCGGCGTCGATCCCGCCAAGGGCGTCTACACGCATGCGCTTTACGGCAACACCGCCAGCGCAAGCATCGGGGTGACCTACCGGCGCCTGCTCGAAGAGCGGACGCTCCGGCCCGGCGACAAGCTGGTCCTCGGCAGCGCGGCCGCGGGTTACTCCATGGTGATGGCGACCGGGGAATGGACCGGGACCGCGGGTTAGACGGCCGATGAGACCGGGTGACGTCGAGCATCTCGGCCCGCGGTTCGGGTCGCGCCAGCGGCCGGCCCGCGCCCGGACGTTGATCGCGCTGTTGATCGCGCTGTTCTTGGGACTGTTGGGCGCGCGCGTGTCCCGCGCGGCGGGCGATAGCGGCACCGGCGCTGCTGGGCCGATCGCGACCGTACCCGCGCCCCTCCAGACCGGCGCCGCTCCCGCACCCGATACCGGGGCTGCGACGTCGTCGGGGGCGCCGAGCTCGAGCGGAGCGGCCGACGCCGGAACGGCGGCCGCCGCCGACGCGGGCCCCGGGCTGTTTGAACAGAGCACCACCGCCGCCGCCGCCAATGGATCGGGGAGCGCGCCCGCGGCGGCGGTACCCGGGCCGTTCACGCTGACGGGCTACGTCCGGGGCGATCTCTTCGCCGGAAAGGTTTCGGGCGCCAGCGCCGCCGAGCTCAAGTCTGGTACCGGAGAGCTGGCGCTCCAGCTGCGGACCGCGAAGGAGCCCCGCGGCGATGGCTTCGCCGAAGCGCGGATCCGCTACGGCCTGCAGGGCGACCAGCAACAGGGGACGATCGTCGATCTGCGTGAAGCCTACGTGAACCTGTACGCGGGGCCGGTCGATCTGCGGCTCGGCCAGCAGATCATCGTGTGGGGACGCGCCGACGCGCTCAACCCGACCAACAACCTGACGCCAGTCGATTTTCGAATTCGGTCACCGCTCGAGGACGACATACGCCTCGGCAACCTGGGCGCGCGTGGCTTCGTTCGCTTCGCCCCCGCCCCCTTCCGGCTCGAGGGGGTCTGGATGCCGATCTATCTGCCGACCGAGCTCCCCGCGGTCGCGCTGCCCCAGTACGTCGCCTACGGCCAGCCGGTCTTCCCCTCGCTGAACCTCCGGAACGGAACGGAGGCGGCTCGCCTGCACCTCGAGCTGCCCGCCATCGAGATGTCGATCTCCTATCTGTACGGATACGCCCCGCTGCCCGGGCTCACGCTGACCGGCCTCACGCTGACCGCGGACGCGATGGGCAACCCGAGCACCACCGTGCCGCCGTCGGTCCTGGTGTCGCGAACGGCCTACGACCAGCAGGTGATCGGGTTCGACTTCTCGACGGCGCTCGGCGACGTCATGACCCTGCGCGGGGAGGCCGCCTACCGGAAGCCCTTCGACTATCAAGACAAGATCTACGCGGCCCGCCCCGACCTGCAGTATGTGGTCGGCGCCGACCACACCTTCGGATCGCTGAGCGTCATCGCCCAGTACATGGGGCGGTACGTGTTCGACTGGCAGAAACAGAACGGCCCCATGATGACGCTCGATCCGTCGGTTTTACCGATGGAACAGATGTCGGACGCGCCGTTCGTCTCGAACATCGTCAACGCGCAGCTGGCCAAGACGAACCAGATCCTGCTGTCGCAGACCGCCCGGGTCCAGCACCTGGCCACGCTGCGCTTCGAATGGCTGGGCGCGCACGAGACCCTGTCGCTCTCGTCGCTCTGCATGCTGAACTTCACGACCCACGAGTGGCTGATCACGCCCCGGATCGGCTACCGTGTCTCCGACGCGCTCACCATCTACGTCGGCGCGCAGGTCTTTCACGGCCCGACCGACACGCTCTTCGGCCTCATCGACGCGGAGCTGAGCGCCGGCTACGCCGAGCTTCGGTTCACCTTCTGAAGAGGAGATCCCCATGGGACAGAAACAGCACCGCTTCACCGCCCAGGCGCTCGCGCCGCTCATCGCGCTGTCGGGTGGTCTCTGCCTCGTCGGGCGGGGGACGCAGGCCGCGGCCCCCCCCTCACCGCGCGACATCATGGACAAGGTGACCGTCACCCGGAAGCTCGACGGCTCCGAGGCCGTCATCAAGATGACGGTCATCGGTGAGAGCGGTCAGACGCGCGAGCGCGAGATCACCATGGCCACCAAGCTCTACGACGGCGGCAAGACCGAGAAGCGCATCTACCGATTTCTGTCGCCGGCCGACGTGCAGGGGACCGGCATCCTGGTGTTCGACTACGAGACCAAGCCCGACGACGTCTGGATCTACCTACCGGCCCTGCGCAAGACGCGGCGGATCGTGAGCACGCAGCGCTCGCAGAGCTTCATGGGAAGCGAATTTTCTTACGGCGATCTCAACATCCCGGCTCTCGACGACTTCACGTACACGCTGGTCAAGGAAGAGCCCGCCGGCGGCGAGCCCTGCTGGGTGATCGACCTCGTGCCGAAGAACAAGGAGATCGCCGAGGCCGAGGGCTATTCGAAGAAGACCTACTGGGTGAGCCAGGCGAAGCTGGCGGTGGTGCGGGGGCTCTACTACGACAAGGACGGCAAGCTCTGGAAAGAGCTGGTGGCGCAGGACATCAAGCTTCTCGACCCCAAGAACAAGCGCTACCGGGCCATGCACATGGAGATGGTCAACAAGCAGAACGGCCGCCGATCCGTGTTCGAGTCCAAGAAGGTCACCTTCGCCCCCAACACCAAGGACGACTATTTCACCACCGCCTATCTCGAGCGCAGCTAGCTAGACTCCTGCCTTGATCAGTAGCTTCTCGATTCGTTGGGCGCTCGGGCTGCTCTCGCTGGCCTGGCCACCATGCTCTGGAACAAGTCCGGCAAGGACGCTCCCTGCTCCCTGGTCGAGGTGGCGGACGGCACCGGGGCGCTCACCACGGTGGTCGCCGACCTTGGGACCGTCTACAACTCGAGCACGTTCCACGGCGACCGGCGCCACCAGCAACGTCCTGGGCGACGTCCAGCGCCTCCCGAACGGGAACCTGCTGGTGACCTTCTCGACCTCGGGCCAGATTCACGAGATCGACAGGGCGGGCAAGCTGGTCATGAAGCTAACGGCCAGCTCCTACGGCTACTCGGAGTTCCGCGAGTCGCTCTACGGCCCGCCGCCGTACTGAGGACTCAGGCCTTCCCGCGCGCGGGCGCCGGCAGCTCGAGCGGTGGCAGAAACGTCTGGTAGAAGAAAGCGCAGTCGCGCCGGACCTGTTCTTCGGTGAGGCCGAATTTCTCGAGATCGTAGCGGTGCTCCGATTCGTACTGGCGCTGCTTCTCACCGCGCGCCGCGACCGTGGCGCGCAGCTTCGGCGTCAGCTCGTGGCCGAGAAACCGGCACATCTCGTCCATCAGCCCCTCGAAGTCCATCATCATCCGGTCGTACCGCACCAGGAAGACGCGGCTCTTGTCGATGGCGCCGCTGGTCCAATCCTCGTGGAACTTCTGCAGCAAGAGGATCCAGGCCTTGTACATGCGGTCGAGCCAGCGTTTGCGCACCAGGTCCGGCAGCGTCCAGAACCCGAACGCCTTGTCGAGCACGCCGATGACCAGGCTCATCGAGCTCGGAATGACCGAGAGGGGATCGCGCGCCATGTAGAGGATCTGGGCCTCGGGGAAGCGCGCCAAGAACTGCGGCAGCCTCACGGCGAGCGAGAACAGCTTGGCGATGTTGCGATCGGCCCGGTGGAGCACCAGGCTGCGCCGCCAGAGCGCCTCCAGCCAGGCGGCGTCGCGGGCCGAGGTGTCGCGCACGCGCGGATCGAACCCGGGCAGCAGATCCTCGTCGTCGAACGAGAGGAAGAATCCGTACAGGAAGAAGCCGTCGAGGTAGCGGAAGAGCACCCCCACGTCGTCGGTCTCGACCGAGCTGAGGCTGGTCTGGTGCGCGTCGGTCGAGTGGAACTTGGCGGGGCTCACCTTCTCGAGCAGCGGCAAGATCGGTCTCAGCAACTTCTGCAGCAGCAGCGACGGGTAGAGCATCAGGAAGAGCTCCATCCCCGATCCGAATCCTTCGTCGGCCAGGAAGCGCTGGAGAAAGGTGGTGCCCGTGCGCGGATTGCCGACCAGCACAATGGGCCGGTTGGCGCGCGTCTTCCGCAGCCGCGGGAAGAAGACGTTGTCGAGCGCCATCGCGATTCCCACGACGGTCCGCACCCAAGCGAACAGGACCGCGACGAAGAGCGGGACGACCCGGACGCCGAAGGTCCTCCGCAACACGCGGTAGACCCGACCCATTCTGGACAGAATGCTATTCATGGCGAGCTCCGAAATTGTGCCTCGAACGCCTCTGCGAAAGGCTCCAGATCTTCGGGCGGGAGGTGATTGATGCCGGCCGCGGTGAGGCGCCCGCCGCCGGTCGGAAATCGGCGGCAGAAAGCTTCCGCCGAGATCGGCGACTCGCGCGGCACGCGCAGCGAGACCAGATATCCGCCACCCGTCTTGGGCGAGACGATGGCGACGGCATTTCCGGAATAGGTCTTCGCGAGATCGTTGGCCAAGGTTCCGCTGGCGCGCCGAGCCCAGGCGGCGTCGGGGAGCGTGAAGAAGATCGCGCCCGACACCCGGCGCGTCGGTTCCAGCCGCCGGGCCGATTCCATGTCCGCCCGAAATCCATCGGACACCCGGCGGCAGCCGGCGGATCTCTGCGCGAACTCCAGGGGGTCGGCGAAGGGACGCATCTCCTCCGCCAGCTCGGCCGGCGAGACGTGGAGGTCGGCCAGCGTTTCGCCGTAGGCGTTGTAGTTGATGGCGACGCCGAGCTCGCGCAAACGCTCGACCGCACCGGGCTCGAGCCCAGCGCCCGCGGCGAGCGCCCGCCCCTCCTCGACCAGGCTGTCGCCGAAGATGCCGACCAGCGCCCAGCTCCGGAACCGCCCCTGCAGGACCCGATCGACCAGCAAGCTGGTGCAAACGTTGGGGCTGAGATCGAGATGCGCCTCGAGGCCCGGGTGCGCCGGGATCTCGCCGGTGAAGTGGTGGTCGAAGTAGCGGACCGACACGCCGGCCTCGAGCAGCGCGAGCAGCGGCGCCCGGTTCACGTCGAGAGAGACGTCCAGCACCGTGCAGTGGTCTCCCGGGGCTCCCGTGACCCGATCGAGTAGCGCGATGTCGCGCTTGACGCCGGTGATGAGCGGCCCGGGTGGCGCGCCGTCGAGACGCAACTGCTGTAGAGCGCAAAGTCCATCGGCGTCGCCGTTGAAGACGTAGCTGTGGGTCACGCGAGAACCCCTCTCCGCCGCAGATACGCCACGATCGTCTCCGCCGCCTCCTCGGCCGAGCCCACGGTCGTATCGATCCGGAGCTCGGGACTTTCGGGACCCTCGTAGGGAGAATCGATGCCCGTGAAGTTCTTCAGATCGCCACGCCGCGCCTTCTTGTAGAGGCCCTTGGGGTCTCGCTGCTCGGCGACACCCAGCGGTGTGTCCACGAAGATCTCGATGAACTCCCCCTCGGCGACCAGCGCGCGCGCCATCATCCGCTCGGCGCGAAAGGGGGAGATGAACGCGGTGCTGACGATCAACCCCGCGTCCACCATCAGCCTGGCGACCTCGGCGATCCGACGGATGTTCTCCACCCGATCGGCGTCGGTGAACCCCAGATCCTTGTTCAGCCCGTGGCGAACGTTGTCGCCGTCCAGCAGATAGGTGTGCCGCTTCATCTCGTGGAGCTTCTGGTCGACCAGATTCGCGATGGTCGACTTCCCGGCGCCCGAAAGCCCGGTGTACCAGAGCACGCAGGCCTGTTGCCCTTTGATGGCGGACCGCGCGGCCTTGTTCACGTCGACCGCCTGCCAGTGGACGTTCTGGGCGCGCCGCAGGGCGAAGTGGAGCATCCCGGCGCCCACGGTCTCGCTGGACTGCCGATCGATCACGATGAAACCGCCGGTGTGGTGGTTCACCCGGTACGGATCGAAGGCGACGGGGCGGTCGAATTGCAGGTTGCAGACGCCGATCTCGTTCAGTCCCAGCGTGGCACCGGCCATCCGTTCCAGGGTATTCACGTTGGTCTTGTATTTGAGCTGCGTGATCGTCGCGGTGACGGTCTGAGCGCCCACCTTGAGCGAATAGCCCCGTCCCGGCAGCAGCGGCGAGGCGTTCATCCAGATGACGTCCGCCTCGAACTGATCGGAGATCTCGGCCGGCCCGTCGGCCGCGACGATCAGATCCCCACGCGCGATGGGGAGCTGGTCTTCCAGCGAGATCGCGATCGACTGCCCGGCCAGGGCTTCTTCGAGATCGCCGTCGGAGGTCGCGATGCGCGACACGCGCGTGATACGACCGGACGGCTGCACGCGAACGGCGTCGCCGCGGGTGAGCCGACCGCCCACGATGGTTCCCACCAGGCCGCAAAAGTCCGACCCGGTCGATGACCCGGTCCGCGACCCGGTCGATGGGCCCACGGGATCGACCCACTCGACGGTCAGTCGCAGCGGCTGCGCGGCCCGACGTTCATCGTCGCTCTCGACGGCATCGAGCAGCCCGATCAGGGTCGGCCCTTGGTACCAGGCCATCGCGACCGAGCGTTCGCGGATGTTGTCGCCCGCCGTGCCGGAGATCGGGACGCAGCTCAGGGAGGGCAGCTTCAGCTCCGCGACGAATGCCCCGAGGTCTTTCTCGATCGCCGCGAACACCGCCCGGCCGTAACCAACCAGATCCATCTTGCCGACGGCCACGACGACCTGCCGCGCGCCGAGCAACGAAAGCAGAACGAGCTGACGGCGGGTCGGCGGCGAGAGACCGGCCTGCGCGTCGACCACCACCACGGTCGCATCGGCGGTCGAGGCGGCGGCCAATGCGCCACGCGCGTCGCGCTGGTCCTCGGGGGCATCGCCGACGATGAAGTCTGCCCTCTCCTGCGCCACCCGATGGGCCAGCATGCTCTTCCCGGCACCCAGCCCACCGCACACATTCAACCGCAATGGCCGTCGACCGACCGGTCGGCTCTCCTCCGATCCGATCGACCCGGCGCCCGGAATTTTTTCGAGAGCGCCGTAGCGCCGGACGTCCAGCTCGGTCCAGTGCGCCAGCGGAAAGACCCAGATCGTTTCGCCCCGCCGTCTCGTCGAATTGACCAGGTTCCAGATGGCCGGCCGCCTATTTTTCTCCTGCTCCTGGTCCTCGCGGGAGCCGCCGATCGCCACGCCCTCCCCCACCTTCCCGGTGGCGTTGATCTGGAGCAGCGGAAACGGCGACCCGGGAAAGAACGCCTTGTGGGCCAGGTGCAGCAACACCGCGCCTTCCGGCCCGGTCGCCGCGAGCATGACCGGCCGGTCGGCGTCGGCGATGACGTCCCGCAGAATCCGAATACTGGCGGCTTCGAGCCGGTGGAGGCGGGTGGGAGTCATCGTCGAGGAAACCGGTGCCACATCGGACGCCTCCGATCCGCGCGGCTCACGCCGGGACGGGAGGTGGATGCTAGCCCGGAGCCGCGACGCGGATCAATGGGTCAGGGTTTGCGGAAGCCTGGAATTCGCCAGCTCCGTCACCACCGATAGTCTCTCCCCTCGATCGTGTACTTGAGGACGTACTCCGCCGAGAACACCGGGACGTTGTTTCCCTGACCCTTTCGGTACTGCTCGTAGCTGGTGGGTTCATCCACTTGTTCATCCAGTAGGTGGTCTCGGGACCGGTGCCTTAAACGCGCAGCGAGCAGAAAATTACATTCGCCCGGTGCACGATTCCCGAGGTCGCGCCCGATCGGTCGTCCAGACCAAGGCCTAGTGCCCGTGAGGAGCGTCGAAGATGTCGTCGCCCACCAGACTGTCGCGGTGGTGCGGCTTGGCCGCGGCCGCCGGTGGCGGTGACGTCGCGGAGACCTCCCGGTGATGCGCCCGCTCGCCGGTCGGACGGACCGCCGGGCTCGGAGCGACCGAAGTTGGCGATGTGGACACCGGCGCGGGCCTTGTCGCAGGCACCGCTGCAGGCACTACCGCAGGCACCGTTACAAACCTGGCCTCGAGGTCGACCTCGGCGTCGGCGGCGACCGTGAACGTCCGCTCGAAGGGGGTCCGGCCGGGCGCTTCGACGCGCAGGTGATGGGATTCACCGGGCGCGACGTTCGGGACAAGTGCTTCGCGGACCCCGGCCGCGATGAGCTTGCCGTCCACGAGCACGCTCGCGCTGTCGACGCCCTTGATGACCACGTGGGCGCGACCCGTGGCCGGCGGCGGCGACACGGAGGGCCCGGGGGCCACGCTTGCCCGATGGGGTCCCACCGCGATGCCGATCCCCACGACCAGGACCGCGGCCGCGAGCCCGGCGAGGACGAAGAGCGGCCTGCGATCCCGCGCCGGCGGCATCGTCAGGTCCGATGAGGTCCGGCCCGGCTGTGGTGAAAACGTGTCGGGCGCCGTGACGGACTCCGCCGAGACGCCCGGGAGAGCCGCCGCCGGCGCAGGCCCTTCCGCCGGCAACGCCAGCTCGAGCGCGCGGCCCAGCGCCTCCGCGGTCTGGGGTCGCTTCGCCTGATCCTTCTCGAGGCAGGCCAGGATCAGGCGGTCGAGCGCGGGGGGTACGGCCGCGTGCGTCGACGGCGGCCTCGGTACCGTCATCAGGTTGTGGGTGATGAGCTCGGCGAAGCCGCCCGAGAACGGCAGCCGGCGCGCGAACATCTCGTAGAGGATCACGCCCAGCGCGTAGATGTCGGTCCGGGGATCGATCCCCTCTCCGCGGCACTGCTCCGGGGACATGTAGGCGGGCGTTCCCATCATGACGCCGGTCTGGGTGCGCGCGGTCGCGTCCCCTTCCCCCATCAGCTTGGCGATGCCGAAGTCGAGCAGCTTGGCGAACGACTCACCGTGCTGGGGCTCGGCGATCCAGATGTTGTCGGGCTTGAGATCGCGGTGGACGATCCCCTGGCGATGCGCCGCCTCGAGCGCCTCGCAGATCTGCCGCAGCACGCGTCGGCACTCTGCGATCGGCAGGGTCCCATGCTTGAGGCGATCCGCCAGGCTCTTGCCGTCGAGGAACTCCATCGCGAAGTAGTGCCGCCGATCGGGCAGCCACCCGAAGGAGAAGATGTCGACGATGTTGGGGTGGCCGATCTTGTTGACCGCGCGCGCCTCGTCGATGAACCGCCGCACGACGTCGGGGTTGGAGGCGATGTGCTCCGCGATCACCTTGATCGCGACCCGCTTGCCGATGACCGGCTGGATGGCGGCGTACACCGCCCCCATGCCCCCCTCGCCGATCTTGCGCAGCACGCGGTACTCGCCGATCTCCATCCCCTCGGGCAGATCGCCCGGCGCGGCGGTGCCGTCCCGCCGACGGTCGATGGTGGGATCGTGGGTTCCGTCGCTGCGCATGGGGACCCTATCCGGGTCCTCTTACTCTACCGCCTACGGCGCCGCGCCGTCACCAGGCCTGCCAGGAGCAAGAGCGCCGGTAACGCGGTCAGGGGATCCGTGCCGCCGAGGTCACACCCGCACCCGCCGCCACCGCTACCCTTCGGCTTGCCACCGTCCACCCAGCCGGCGGTGCCGGGGCTGCCACCGCCGCCTCCCGCGCCGCCGGCTCCGCCGGCGCCGCAGACGTTGGTCACGTCCGTGCAGCTCGCGGCCAGGTTGGGCGCCTTGCAGGTGCCGATCGAGGCGCAGCGGTTGACCGTGAGGTCGTGGTACTGCAGGCAGCTGGTGGTCAGCTCCGAGCAGTCGATGTTGCCGCAGGCGGTGTCGTCGGCGGGCGCGACGTTGCAGAGGCCGGCCCCGTTGCAGGCCTTGCAGGTACCGCAGGTCGCTCCCGCTTGCGGATAGAGGCAGTGCGCGTGCCCGTCGCACATGCCGCCGCACTGGTGCGTCGGGTCGCTGGCGCTGTCCATGCAATCGCCATTGGGATCGGTGCCCGCCGGGATGGGAATGCAGGTCCCGACACTGCCCGCCGTATTGCAGCTCCCGCACTGGTCGCAGGCGATGTTGCAACAGACACCCGTCGTCTCTCCCTTGGCAATGGCACAGGTATCGTTGAGGCACTCGGTATTGTGCGTGCAGACCGCTCCCCCGGGCTTCGCCGCCGGACACTGGGATCCGCTCCCCCCATCGGCGCCCGTCAGGCAGTAGCGCTTGATGGAGCAATCGGGATCGGTCGCACAGTCGGTCTTGCACTGGGCGGCCCCATTGGTGTCGGTGAAGCAGCCGAAGCCGTTGCAAGGCGTCGAGACGGTCTGGGCACAGTTGCCGGCGCCGTCGCAGGCGCCCCCGCTGGTGATGAGGTTCGTGTCGGTCTGGCAGCCCGCCGCCGCGCAGACGGTTCCCTGCGGTCCGAAGCGGCAAGTCCCTTGGCCGTTGCAGGTGCCGGTGCAGATCCCCTGTCCCTTGCAGTTGTTGCGGGGGTCGAGGCCGTCGGCGGTGAGCACGCAGGTTCCGGCGGCGTTGTTGCAGCTGTGGCAGGCGGTACCGCAGGCGCTCTCGCAGCACGTTCCGTCGACGCAGTAGCTGGAACCGCAGTCGGTGTCGGCGGCGCAGGTCGCACCGTTGGGCTTCTTGCCGGCCGTGCAGGTGTGGGTCGCCGTGCAGAAGTTGGGTGCGGCGCAGGCGGTGGTGGCGCTCGAATCGGTGCCGCCGGTGGCCACCCCCGTACAGGTGCCGATGGAGCCGGCCAGATTGCAGGCGTAGCAGGTATCGCCGCAGGCCGAGTCGCAGCAGACCCCGTCGATGCAGTGGGCCGATCCACACTCGGTCCCCGCCGCGCAGGTGGCGCCGTTGACCTTCAGCCCGGATTGGCAGGTGCCGTTCGGGTCGCAGTACTGCGCACCGCCGCAAGCTGGGCTGGAGGTTGGATCCTGCGCCCCGGCGGGGAGGTTCACGCAGCTCCCCAGGCTGCCGGCGACCGCGCACGACTGGCAGGTCCCCGTGCAGGCGCTGTTGCAGCACTTGCCGTCGACACAGAAGCCCGACCCGCAATCGGTGTTCGCGGTACACGTTTGCCCGTTGGGGTACTTGTTCATGCCACAGGTCCCCGCCCCGGTGCAGTACTGCATGGCGCCGTCGCAGGTGGTCGTCGCGCTGTGGTCGGGTAGCCCGGCCGGGATCGGCTGACAGCTCCCCAGGGTGGCGGGCAGGCCACACGAATAGCAGGTGGTCGTGCAGGGGCTGCTGCAACAATAGCCGTCGATGCAGTACGTGCTCGCGCACTGGCCGCTGGCGGTGCAGGGGCTGCCGGCCGCCTTGGCCGCGTTCGCGCAGACGCCGGTCGCGTCGCAGTACCGCGGCTGGGTCGAATCGGAGACGCAGGTGCCCGGATCCTCGTTCCCCGTCGGAACCAACGCGCAGGTGCCGAGCGAGCTGTTGAGGTTACAGACCTTGCAGGTGTCGTTGCAGTCGGTGTTGCAACAGACGCCGTCCGCGCAGTGGCCGCTCGCGCAATCCGTGTAGGCGCCGCACAGGTGGCCGATGCGCGCCTTGCACTGCTGATTGGCGTCGCAGGCCTGGTCGCTCGCGCAACTGTCGTCGGGGGAGCCCGCCGGAACGTTGCTACAGGTCCCGAGGTTGCCGGTCACGTCGCAGGCCTGACAGGTGCCGGTGCAGCTGGCCGAAGCGCAGCAGACCCCGTCGACGCAAAATCCCGACGCGCAGGTCGACGCGCTCGCCGACGAGCAGCCCGATCCGTTGGGCCGGGGCGAGTTGTTGGCCTGGTACTCCCAGATCTCCTGGGGTCCGTAGGTGGTGTCGGCCGGGACGGTCCCGCCGAACACCAGCGTGGTGGCGCGCTGCGAGTCGAAGACCTGCAGCTGGTTGTACCGGGGCAAGGGCTTGACCCCCGCCGGCGTGGTCTCCGACCAGGTCCCGCCGATGCCGTCCCACTCCCAGGAATCGTTGAGCGCCACCGTCGGCACGCCGGTGACTTCCTCGTAGCCGCCGAACATCACGACCACCCGGCGGGCGGTGTCGTAGGAGGCGACGTGGTAGACGCGGGCCGGCGGCACGGTCGCCCCCGTGGCGGGCGGGCGCTCGGTCCAGGCGGCGGTCGTCGTGTCCCACTCCCAGACGTCCGAGTCGTAGACGTCGCCAACGGCGGCCACGTAACCGTAGCCTCCGATGAGCAGGATCTTGCCCCGATCCGAATCAAAGGTGACCTCGGCGTTGCCCCGCTGGGTGAGAGCGGTGGGCGCGTTCGCCGTGACCGCCCGCTGCACCCAGGCCGAGGTGGCGGGATCGAACTGCCAGATCGTGGCGTAGTTGATGTAGACCAGCACCTTGTCGCGCGCCGGGTCGTAGAACATCGAGAGGGCGCTGGACGTGACCGCGGGCATCGTCGTCCCGCTGATCGTGACCTGGGTCCAGTTCCGGGTGGTGGGCGACCACGACCAGATGTCGTTGTAGTAGGTCTGGCCAACGCCGCCGAAGAGCAAGAGCTGATCGCGCTTGCTGTCGTAGACCATCCCGCCCAGCTCCCGGCCGGTCGGCTTGGCGTTGGCGTTGGTCAGGTTGGTCCAGGTCGCGTCCGTTCCCGACCATTGCCAGGTGTCCTGCTTGTAGAGTGCGTCGGAGCTGCTGTAGCCCCCGAACAGGTAGAGCTTGCCGGACATGTTGTCGTAGGCGATCTGGGGCGACGTGCGCTGGATGGGACCGCTGACGGGAACCGAACGGTTCGCCCAGGTGCCGTCGACGCCGCTGTACTCGTAGATGTCCCGCGAGGTCCCGTACTCACCGCCGTAGACGACGATCTTCGATCGCGAGGGATCGTACAGGAAGGTCCCGAACTCGTAGGACGGCGTGTCGTTGTCGGTCTTGGTGGGGGTCGTCACCGCCGTCCAGGTCGGCGTGGTCGGATCGTACTCCCACATGTACTGGTAGTAGTAGTAGGCGACGACCTTGTTTCGGCCCGCGTCGTAGGCGATGTGGATGTCGCTGGAGTAGTAGGGAATCCCCGCCGTCGGCGTCATCTTCGTCCAGGCCCCGGTGGCGCCGTCCCACTCCCAGGTCTCGTCGACCCAGGTGCCGGTGGTGGCCACGCCCGTGCCCGTGTAGCCGCCGTAGAGCACCATCTTCTTGCGGGTGCTGTCGTAGGTCATGCTGTGAAACATGCGCGGCGAGGGACTGGTGCCGGTCGGGGTCCGGTTGGTCCAGGTCGTCGTGGTCCCGTCCCACTCCCAGATGTCGTTGCAGCGGGCGGCCGTATCCGCGCTCGAGTCGTAACAAAAACCGCCGAACAACACCGCGCGGGCCCGATCGGGGTCCCAGACCATCGTGGCGCCGTAGCGCTCTTTCGGTTGGGCGCCGGAGATCAGGATCTGCTTCCAGGTCGCGGTCGGCCCATCCCACTCCCACTGCTCGGGGATGTAGAAACCGGCCGCAGGCTGCCAGCCGCTGAACAGA
>CALAOV010000205.1 GCA_937889515.1 uncultured Myxococcales bacterium
GGGTCGACACCGCCGACGGCGGCGCGGGCTTCGCGGGCGGCGCGCTCCTACACGTTCGACACCAATACCGAGGGCTTTGCGCTCAACAACTTCACCAGCCCAGGCAACCTGGCGAACATCGAGGGCGGATCGCCGCCGAGCCTGAGCTGGGACGGCACCGTCGGTCATCCGGCCGTCGGCTCCCTCGAGGTCGACGCGACCTTCACCGCGTACAACCAGTTCGTGCTCAGCACGCTCAGTCTGTCGCCGCTCATCGACGCGACCGGAAAGACCGCGCACGTCTTCGTACGGGTCGACACCGCCGACGGCGGCGCGGGCTTCGCGGGCGGCGCGCAGCTCGAGGCAAACTCCACCACCAGCTACCACGGCGCGACCGGCACCTACACGACGCTCACGCCCGGCCAGTGGAAGGAGCTGACCCTGAATCTCGCCGCGCAGACCTCGCCCTTCGACGCGAGCCAGATCATCCAGTTCAGCGTCAATTTCTCGACCGGCGCGGGCCCGGACGGCGGGACCTTCGGCGCGCCGGTGCACGCGGTCTTCCACATCGATTCGCTCACCGACGGATCCGGCGGAACGCCACCACCCCTGCTCGACCAGACGTTCGACAAGTCGATCGAGAACTACGTCCTCACGACGAACCAGGGCGACGCCGCGGCGCCGCCCACGTTGACCTGGGATCCGGCCGTCGGCAATCCGAGCCCGGGATCGCTCAAGCTGACCAGTTCGTTTACCGGATACAACCAGGACATGAACATGCAGGTCGGCATCTCGCCGACGGCCAACCTGACCGGTATGACCATCCACGCCAAGGTGAGGCTCGACGCGATCGATGCCGGGCAGACCTTCGGCGGCTACGTGCAGATCCACGCCAGCAGCATCGGCTTCATCTATGCAGCCGCGGCCGCGATCGGGCTCACCCCGGGCGTCTGGACCGACGTGAGCCTCGATCTCGCCGCTCCCGCCTACGCAGCGGCCGGATTCGACCCGTCGCAGATCGTCCAGCTGGGCGTGCAGTTCGGCACCGGCAACGGCACCGATGCGGGCGCCTTCCCTGGCACGGAGAACCTGACCTTCCACGTCGATTCTGTCGTCGCTCAATAGACGGGCCGGTGTCGGCCGGAGTCGGCTACTTGAGCGCGATCGAGCCGGCCCACTCGACGACGGTGCCGGGGAAGATTCCCAGCAGGACCACGGCGATCGCGGTCAGCAGTAGCCCGAGGCGCATCGTGGCGCCCTCCGTGGGGGCCAGCGCCCGCGTGGAGTCGCGGAAGTACATCGAGACCACGACGCGCAGATAGTAGTAGACGCTGACCATGCTGTTGACGACGGCGACCACCACCAGCCAGTGGAGCTGGGGCGATTCCATGGCGGCCCGGAACAGGTAGAACTTGCCGAAGAAGCCCCCGGTCGGCGGCACGCCGCCCAGCGAAAGCAGGAAGAGCGTCATCGCCAGCGCCACCGCCGGGCGCGCCGTCCCGACGCCGGCCCAATCGTCGACGTAGAGGCGCTCGTCGGAGCGGTTGCCGATCCAGGCCACCACCCCGAACGCGCCCAGCGTCGTGAAGGTGTAGCTGGCCAGATAGAAGAGCACCGCCGGCTTGGCGCTGGCGACGCCGAGCCCAGACGCGACCACGCCGATGAGCAGATAGCCCGCGTGAGAGATCGACGAGTAGGCCAGGAGACGCTTGACGTTGTCCTGCCGGATCGCCGCCAGGTTACCCAGCGTCATCGTCGCGGCGGCCAGGACCGCCAGCACCGAGGCCCAGCCGGTGAAATCGAAGACCAGCAGCGGGCTTGCGAAGGCGCTGCCCAGCAGGCGAACGATGGCGCCAAAGGCCGCCGCCTTCACGCCGGCCGCCATGAAGCCGGTGACCGGCGTCGGCGCGCCTTCGTAGGCGTCGGGCGCCCACATGTGAAAGGGGACGGCCGCGACCTTGAACCCGAGCGCCACCAGGATGAAGTACTCGCCCAGATAGAAGAGCGGGCTCTTGGTCGCCTGGGGCACCTTGGAGGCGATCCCGGCGTACGACAGCTCGCCGCCCGTGGTGCCGTAAACCATCGCCATGCCGTAGACCAGGAAGCCGGTGGCGAAGGCGCCCATCAGGAAATACTTGATCGCCCCTTCGGCGCTGCGCAGGCTGCGCCGCCAGCAACCGGTCAAGACGTAGGCGGCCAGCGACATCGTCTCGATGCCGATCAGCAGCGACACCAGGTGCGTCGCGTGGATGACCATCACCATCCCGGCGGTGGCGAACAGAACCATCGCGTAAAACTCGCCGAACTCGAACCCCTGCTCGCGCAGGTAGGGCGGCGCGAACAGCAAGGTGAGCAGCGCCGCGGCGACGAAGGTGCCGTCGAGGAAGAGGGCCATCCGGTCGACGACCAACATCCCCTGGAAGTGCGTGGTGGGCTCCGCGGCACCCGCCCAGCCGGCGACGATCGCGATGAGCGCCCCCACGCAGCCCGCGATCCCCAGCCAGGCCAGGCCCGCGCGGGAGGCGCCCTGCGCGAAGGTCTCGGCGAGCAGGATGAGGCACCCCATCCCGATCAGAATCAGCATCGGGGCGTAGGCGAAGAGCTGGGTGGCGTCGAAGCTCACGGCGTCCCCCCCCCCTCGGCCGCGGCGGCCGGCAACGGCGGGTAGATGTGCGGCGGCACGTCGGGATTGCGCTTGGCCTCCTGCAGCCGATCGCGATAGCTAGCGACGAAGGCCTCCACCGACTTTTCGGAGCGGTTCAGGATCGGCTGTGGCGCCAGCCCCATCACGATGGCCGCGGTGACCATGATGCCGAACACCCAGGTCTCGGCGCCGTGGATGTCACGCACGGCGCGGTTCTCGGGCTTGTCGAGCGGACCGAACATCAGGCGCTGGTACATGCCGAGCAGGTACATTGCCGAGATGATGACCGAGGTGGCGGCGATGCCGCCCATCAGCTTGGGCGCCGGGAAATAGCCGGTCAGGCCGGCGGGCCCCCAGAGCTTCTGCGCGGTGAAGGTGCCGATGAGGACCAGGAACTCGCCCACGAAGCCACAGAGCCCCGGCAGTCCCACCGAGGCGAGGACGATGACCAGCAGACAGGCCGCGAACACCGGCGTCTTGGCCCACAGGCCACCGAAGTCCGACAGCTTCCGGCTGTGCCGGCGGTCGTAGAGCAGGCCGACCCCCAGGAAGAGGCCGCCGGTCGAGATGCCGTGGGCCAGCATCTGATAAACGGCGCCCTGGATGCCGGTCGGGTTGAGGGTCAGGATCCCGAGGACCACGAAGCCGAGGTGGGAGACCGACGAGTAGGCCACCAGCTTCTTGGCATCGTCCTGGACGAAGGCCATGAGCGCGCCGTAGACGATGCCGATCACCGCCAGGATCGCGATGAGCGGCGCCGCCTGGGCGGCGGCCAGCGGAAACAGCGGCAGCGCGAAGCGCAGCAAGCCATAGGTCCCGAACTTGAGCATCACGCCGGCCAGGATCACGGAGCCGCCCGTGGGCGCCTCGACGTGGGCGTCCGGCAGCCAGGTGTGCAGCGGGAAGATCGGGACCTTGATGGCGAAGGCCAGCGCGAAGGCGAAGAAGCAGTACATCTGCGCGCTGGCCGGCAAGCTCAGGTGCGACAACTGCGCATAGTCGAAGCTGTAGCCGCCGGTGGCGGCGTGGAACTGCGCGTAGAGGTAGAGGATCGCGACCAGCATGAGCAGCGAGCCGACCAGCGTGTAGATCACGAACTTGATCGCGGCGTAAAAGCGCCGCTCGCCGCCCCAGATCCCGATGATGAAGTACATCGGGATGAGCATCAGCTCCCAGAAGACGTAGAAGACGAACAGGTCGAGCGCCAGAAAGGCCCCGATCATGCCGGTCTCGAGGATCAACATGGCGGCGGTGAACTCGCGGACGCGGATGTTGCGGATGCCGATCGCCTGCGGCGACAGCAGCGTGACCGGGATGAGGAAGGTCGTCAGCATCACGAGCCAGAGCGAGATCCCGTCGACGCCCAGGTGAAAACGGATCCCGAGCGGCGCGATCCAGCTCCGGTTGACCTCCAGCTGAAAGCCGGCCTGTCCGGCGTCGAAGCCGCTCAACATCAGCAGCGACACGACGAACGTCACGATCGCGGTGAGCAGCCCCAGGCCGCGGTGGATCGATTCCTCTTCTTGCGGCACCAGCAGAATCAGCGCGGCGCCGAAGAGCGGCAGCAGCGTCACCCACCCGAGCAGACCCATCAGCGCACCTCCACTTTCTGCGTGAGCGTGCTGCTGGTCCCCCAGCTGGGGTCCTTCACCTTGACGCGGACGGTGTAGGTGCCGGGCTGGGGATAGACGTGATGCGCGCCAGACGCCACGCCGGTGACCTCGGGCTTGCCGTCGTCGTCGAAATCGAAGCTGTAATCGAGGACCCGATTGGCCGCTATGGATCCGCGGTGGGCATCGACGTCGACCGTCAGGCCGTTCACCGTGACCTTGAGGGCATTCGAAAAGAACGTGTGCATTGGCTGTGTGGCGAGGTACGCGATCGCCGCGACGCCGATCGCGAACACCGCCATGTAGCGCTGCACGTCGCCCCCCTGCAACCAGCGGGCAATCGAGCCCACGAGATCGACAACCCAGGCCAAACCCCCGACCAGGAAGCCGTCGATCAAGATCCGATCGACGACGAAGAAGATCCCCTTGGCGATGGCCTTGACGGGCCGGATGATCAGAAAGCCGTAGAGCTCGTCGATGCGGAACTTGTCGCGCACCAATTGGACGAAGCGGGGCGCCGCGGCGGCGAACTTGCGGGCGGGCTCACGATACCCGCCGCCGTAGAAGAGATAGGCGAGGCCGATGCCGCCCAGCGCCAGCACGACCGAGCCGACCATGAAGCCGATCTCCATCGCGCGCGAGATCTCCATCTCGGGACCGAGGACCGGCCGCAGACGATCCGCCAGCAGGTTCCACTCGGGGTGATCGAGGAGACCGCCGGGCAAGCCGATGAAGCCCCCCAGGGCCGCGCCGATGGCCAGCACCACGAGCGGCCCGACCATAGCGCCCGGCGACTCGTGGATGTGGTGCTTGATCTCGTCGGAGGCGCGGGTCTCGCTGCCCGAGAAGACCAGGAAGTACAGGCGCGACATGTAGAACGCGGTGCCGAGCGCCGCCAGCATCAGGACCACCCCGACCGCCTTGCCGACCCAGGCCAAATGCTCGCCGGCCAGCGGATTGATGGCCGCGTCGAAGATCTCGGTGCCGAAGGCGCCGCCGATGATCGAATCCTTGGAGAAGAAGCCCGAGAAGAATGGCACGCCGCAGATCGCGAGCCAGCAGACGAAGAACACGCCGTGGGTCCAGGGGACCTTCTTGCGCAGCCCCCCCATGATCGTGATGTCGCCGGAGCCGCCCATCGCGTGCATGACCGAGCCGGCGCAAAGGAAGAGGCCAGCCTTGAAGAAGGCGTGGGTGAAAAGGTGAAAAACGCCAGCGTCGAAGTTGCCGGTCCCCACGCCCGCGAACATGAAGCCGAGCTGGCTGATGGTCGAATAGGCGAGCACCTTCTTGAAGTCGTTCTGCGCGAACCCGATGATCGCCGCGAAGAGCGCGGTGAGGGCGCCAACAATCGCGACGATCGCCATCGCCCCGGGCGTGAGCAGATACACGGCGTGCATGCGCGCCACCATGTAGACGCCGGCGGTCACCATGGTGGCGGCGTGGATGAGGGCCGAGACGGGCGTCGGGCCGGCCATCGCGTCGGGCAGCCAGACGTAGAGCGGGAGCTGCGCCGACTTGCCGGTGGCGCCAACGAAAAGAAACAGCGCCGCCCAGAAGGCGACGGTCGCGCCCCACAGCGGCTGCATGAGCGCCCCGCCGCCCTGGGCCGCCGCCGTGATCTCCGGGATATTGAGCGAGCCGGTGTACTGGTAGAGCAGGAACATCCCGATCAGAAAGCCGAGATCGCCGATCCGGTTGGTGATGAACGCCTTCTTGCCGGCGTCGGCGTTGGCGTTCGAGGTGTACCAAAACCCAATCAGCAGGTAGCTGCACAGGCCCACCCCCTCCCAGCCGATGAACATGACCGGCAGGCTGTCGCCCAGCACCAGCACCAGCATCGAGCCGCAGAACAGATTCAGGTAGGCGAAGAAGCGCGGGTAGTCGGGGTCGTGCTCCATGTAGCCCGACGAATAGAGGTGAATCAAAAACCCGATGAAGGTGATGATCAGGCAGAGCAGACCCGACAGCGCGTCCATCCGAAACGCCAGATCGACCTTGAGGCTGCCGGCCGCGATCCAGGTCCCCACCACGTCGTGCAGGCCGCCGCCGGCCGCCGCGCGGGGCAGGGCGGTGAAGAACGCGTCGAAGGCGACCAGGCAGGAGCCCGCGATGGCGCCGGCCGCGACGATGAGAACCGTGTCGCGCTTCCACTTGCGCCCGAACAGCATCAGGATCGCCGCCCCCAGGAAGGGGAGCAGCGGAATCAGGCGAAGGTTGAAGGTCACGGCGGCGTCTCCCTCAGCGCTTCATCAAGGTGGCTTCGTCGAGATTGACGGTCTGCCGGCCGCGGAAGAGCGCGACCAGGATGGCGAGGCCGACCGCCGCTTCGGCGGCCGCCAGCGCGATGATGATGAAGGCGAAGACGTGCCCCTTGAGGTCGCCGAGCTCACGCGAGAACGCCAGCATCGCCAGGTTGCCGCCGTTGAGCTGCAGCTCGATCCCCATGAGCGCGATGAGCGCGTTTCGCCGCAGCAGCACCCCGGCCGTCCCGATCAGGAACAGCACGAAGGATAGGACCAGGTAGTAGGTGGTCGGCATGGCGGCTAGTGGTATCCTTCGGGCGCCGCGGGCGCCGGGGGCTCGCCGGGATAGTCGTGGTGGGCCAGCTCCTCGATCTGGTGCCGGTAGTCGTGGGCCTCCACCGCGGCCACCTCTTTCTGGTGCGAGCGCGAGACCACCACGCCGCCCACGATGGCGACCAGCAGCAGCACCGAGATCGACTCGAAGGGGTAGAGAAAGTCCCGGAACAGCACGTCGCCGATGGCGGCGACCGTCCCGAAACCGTCGGGCGCGGCGCCCGGCACGGCCTCGGGAAGACCGACGGTCACGACGTCGATGATCTTCACGAGCAGGTAGACGCCGGCCAGCACGCCCAGCACGCGCAAGGGACGGAGCGAGAAGGGCGCCACCTCCTCGCGGTTCAAGATCATGATCACGAAGATGAAGAGCACCATGATCGCGCCGGCGTAGACCAAGACCTGGATCACGGCCAGGAAGTGGGCCGACAGCGAGGCGTAGATCCCCGCCAGGCAGAAGAAGGTCGCCACCAGCGACATGACCGCCGTGACCGGGTTGCGGCGGGTGATGGTGAAGAGCGCGAAGAACGTGGTCAGCGTGGCCAGCACCCCGAAGACGACCATATCGACGGTGGTGGCTCCGCCGGCGCTCACGCTGCGCCCTCCACCGACTTGGGCAAGCTCTTGTGCAAAGGGGCCGTGCCGGCGGCCTTCACGCGGCTCTCGAAGTCGGCGCGGAACTTGGTGAGAAACCCGAGCATCGGCCAGGCCGCCGCATCGCCCAGCGCGCAGATGGTGTTGCCGCCGATGCCGTTGGCGATGTTGGCGAGCAGCTCGACGTCGCCCGCTTCGCCTTCGCCGCGCGCCAGGCGCGTGCAGAGGCGGGCCAACCACCCCGAGCCCTCGCGGCAGGGCGTGCACTGGCCGCACGACTCGTGGGCGTAGAACGCCATGATGCGCGCGCAGAGCGCCACGATGTCGGTCTGGTCGTCGAACACGACGATGCCGCCCGAGCCGGCCATGGACTTGAGCCGTCGCCCGCCGCCCAGATCGAACGGCACGCCGGGCTTCACCTCGACGTCCTTGATGCGCGGGTCGTTCATGAGCGCGTCGAACTCGCAGGGGACGTCGATCTCGGACGCGTCGAGAGGCGGCATCGAGCTGCCGCCCGGGATCACGCCCTTGAGGACCCGGCCGTTGGGAATCCCGCCGCAGACGTCGTAGATGATGTCGCGAAACGGGATCCCCATCGGCAGCTCGAAGACGCCCGGCTTGTTCACGTGTCCGGACACGCACACGATCCGCGTTCCACCCGACTTCCCGGTCCCGAGGGCCGCGAACCACTCGCCCCCCCGGGTGATGATCTCGGGGATGTTCATGATGGTCTCGACGTTGTTGACCACCGTCGGCGCGCCGAACAGGCCCTTGATCGCCGGGAACGGCGGCTTGAGCCGCGGCCACCCGCGTTTGCCCTCGAGCGAGTTGAGCAGGCCCGTCTCCTCGCCGCAGATGTAGGCGCCCGCGCCGCGGTGGAGGGTGACGTCCAGCTTGAACGTGCCGCCGCCGCCCGCCGCCGGGTGATCCTTGCCCAGCCACCCGGCCGCGTAGGCCTCGTCGATCGCTTCCTGGACGATGCGCGCCTCCCGCATCATCTCGCCGCGAATGTAGATGTAGGCGTGCTTGCAGCCGAGCGCGTAGGACGCGATCAGCATCCCTTCGATCAGCAGGTGGGGATCGTAGGCCAAAAGCTCGCGGTCCTTGCAGGTCCCCGGCTCGGACTCGTCGGCGTTGACGACCAGATAGGTGAGCTTGGCGTCCTTGGGGATGAACGACCACTTCATCCCGGTGGGAAAGCCAGCGCCCCCGCGCCCACGCAGGTTCGACTTCTTCACCTCGTCGGTGAGCGCCGACGGCTGCCAGGTGAGCGCCTTGGGGAACGCCTGGAAACCGCCCCGCTGGGTGTAGACCGACAGCTTGTGACTCCCGGGAACGCCGAAGCCCTTGGTGACGATCTTGACGCCCATGGCGTCCTGCCAGGTACCCATTACGGCGTCCCCATTACGAAATCCCCATTACGAAATCCCCATGGTCCTCAGACCTTGCCGCCCGGGCCCATGCCGATGAGGGTTCGCGCGTCGGCCGCCGTGCCCTGCTGCGTCTCTTTCCAGCGCCGGCGCATGTCGTCCAGCGCCGCGTCGACCTTGGCGGGCGTCAGATCGAGAAAGTACTTCTCGCCGCAGATCATCATGGGGGCGTTGGCGCAGGCCGCCAGGCACTCCTCTTCCACGATCGAGAAGGCCCCGTCGGCTGTGGTCTCGCCCGCCTTGATCCCGAGGCGGGTCTCGATGTGCTTGAGGATGTCGTACCCGCCTCGCAGCATGCACGAGATGTTGGTGCAGACCATCAGCTCGTTCCGCCCCTGCTTCTCGCGGTGGAACATCGTGTAGAAGGTGATGACGCCGAAGATGTGGGCCGGCGAGACGTCCAGCGTCCGGGACACCAGCTCGATCGCGTCGTCGGGGAGATGCCCGAACTCCTCCTGGGCGATGTGAAGCACGGGCAACAGAGCCGCCTGCTTGGTCGGATACCGCGAAAGCAGCCGGGCGACCTGCTGCTTCGATTGCGCTGAAAACTCGAGCGGCATGGGTGGCTAAGCCGCCGCGAAACTAAGAGAAACGCGCGAGCCTGTCAACAGCGCCGGGGGCCCCCGCGCACCACCCCAGGGCCGGGGGCGGGTCAGATCCGGTCGACGTAGAGCTGGGCGACCGCGGAGACGGTGGCATCGGGGGGGCCGAGGTCGATGATGGCGTGCTTGAGGAGGACCGCGGCGGTGTTCATGTCCCCCTCGCGATAGGCCTGAAACCCGAGCCAGGCCACCGGGAGCGGATAGCGCGGGTTGAGCCGGATCGCGCGGCCCAGAGCCTCCCGGGCACCGGCCCGATCGTCGAGCAGGGCGCGGGCAGCGCCGAGCCGGGTGTAGGCGGCCGCGGCGCGAAACGGATCGCTGTCGTCGGGGCAGAGCGACAGGGCCAGCTCCTCCCGGGCGGCGGAGGCGATCAAGATGTCGTGCTCGCCGGAGGCCATCCCGCGGCTCAGGAGGCCTCCGCCCACCGCGCTCTGCGCACCGCAGGAGCGCGGGTTGACGGCGGTGGTGGCGAGCCAGAGGGTCTGGTCGTCGCGCCAGTCGCCGTGGCGTAGCTGGAGCACCACCGCGAAGGCCAGCAGCAGCCCCGTCCCCAGGCCGACGGCCAGGCGCCGCCTGCTGGCCGCGGGCGGGTTCGCGAGCCGCTCCATGAGCCATCCGAACGACGAGGCCGCGGCGAGCGCGATCCCGACCAGGGGCAGATAGAGGAATCGCTCCGCGGCCGGGATGGGGATGGGCAGGAGGTTCGACACCGGCAGCAGCGTCAGGAGAAACCAGCCCAGACCCAGCGCCACCACGCGGGCCCCGCGGCGCAACGCGAGGACCGCCAGGCCCAGATAGCCGAGGACCAAGGCGCCGGCGCCCAGCACGGGTCCCCAGGGCTGGACGCCGAACCGGAAGTAGCCGGTATAGTCGGCGCACAGCGGCCAGGGCCAGACCAGCAACCGGAGGTCGTGCGCCCAGATCGCGGGCAGGCCGATCAAGGTGCCGGCGAAGGTCCCGCCCGGATACTGGGCGTAGGTCCCGGCCAGGCGCATGGGACCAAAGCGCAGCGCCAGGTAGCCGAGCGCGATCAGGCCGAAGGGAGCCATCTCGCGTAGAAGGACAGCGCAGGCGGCCCGGAACGGACGCGACGGCGCGCCGTCGAACCGGCCCAACCGCAGGATCAGCAGCAGCGCGGGGGCCATCACGGCAGACTCCTTGGACAGCAGCCCCAGCGCGAAGGTGAGGAGCGCCAGCTTCCGGCGCCCGTCGAGGGCCAGGATCAGCGTCGCCAGCGTGAAGACCGTGACCAGGGCGTCCTCCCGAAACGACGCGTTGTCGACGGTCTCGGCCGTGACCGGATGGAGCGCAAACAGCAGGCCGGCCACGATGGCGTAGCGGCGGCGCGTTTCCGGCAAGAGGCGGCGCGCCAGAGACATTACCAGCCAGGCGGCCGCAACGTGCCAGAGCAAGCTGTCCGCCTTGAACACCGCCGGGTGCATCGAGACCAGCGCGTCGAGCATGTACGTGAAGGTGCAGACCGGGCGCCAGGTCCCTTCCAGGCTGCCGGAGAAGTAGCTGGGCGAAAACAGCGTCCCGAAGGAGGCCGACTGCAGGAAGCGCTGCGCCCCCAGGATGACCAGCCCCTCGTCGTAGGTGAATTCGTTGGCCAGCGAGCGGGCGTAGGCGACAATCGCCACCACGCCGACGATGGCGGCCGCGCCGCGCGGCGACGCCCACCAGGGAAGAGCGACGGGCCTCGGCGCCTCGAGTGGACCACCGCCCATGGGAATGCGTCGATTGTACATGGGACCACCGAGGGCGCCGGCTCGAATCGTTCATGTACAATCGGCCCATGTGCGAGCTTCTGGGGATGGAGTGCAACCTCCCCACGGATATCGTCTTCTCGTTCACGGGGTTCGCGCTCCGCGGCGGAAAAACCGGCCCGCACGCCGACGGCTGGGGCCTCGCGCTCTACGAGGGGAAATTCGCGCGCAGCTTCCTCGAGCCGACGCCCGCCTGCGAGAGCGCGATGGCGGAGTTCATTCGAAAGAACCCGATCAAGACGCTGCTCGCCGTGGCGCACGTCCGAAAGAAGACGCGCGGACGGGCCTGCATCGAGAACACCCACCCCTTCAAGCGCGTGCTGTGGGGGCGGGACTGGGTGTTCGCCCACAACGGGACCTTGCCGCGGATCAAGGACCGGCCGCTGCGGATCGAAGAGCCGGTGGGCGACACCGACAGCGAGCACGCCTTCTGCTGGATGATCGAGCAGCTCCGGTCGGCCTTCCCGGCCGGCTACCCCAAGAGCCCGCGCCGGCTCTGGAGCCTCGTCGCCAAGCTGGGCGCCGAGCTGGGCGCCGAGGGGAAGTTCAACTTCCTGCTCGCCGACGGGCAGCACCTCTACGCGCGCTGCGGGACGCAGCTCTGCCACATCATTCGCGAGTCTCCCTTCGGTCGCGCCACGTTGCGCGACGCGGAGATCCAGATCGACTTCTCGGCGGTGACCACGGCGAAGGATCGGATCGCGGTGGTCGCCACCGAGCCGCTGACGCGCGACGAGACCTGGCAGATCGGCCAGCCCGGATCGCTATGGGTGTTCGATCACGGCGCCCTGCAGGCGACGCTGCCGAGCGGCGGCGTGCCCGATCACATCTTCGTGCCGGTCCGCGCGGCCGCATCGCGCCGCGGGTAGCCGCCTGGTAGGCTCGGCGCGTGCCGGGAACGCAGGGCAAATCAGCGCGCCTCGATCGGCGCCGCTTCTTGAAGCGAGGTCTCCTCGGCGGCGGCCTGCTGGTCTGCGCCGGCGCGCTGCCGTTTGCGTTTCGATCGACGCTGCGGCGGCAACCGCGTGGGCCCCTGCGCCTGCTGTCCGACGACGAGTACGCGGTCCTCGCGGCGGCTGCGGCGCGGCTGGCGCCGGGCGACGGCGCGGGCCCGCGCTGGCCGACCGCCGAAGCCGTCGATTGCGCGGGAAAGATCGACGCGCTGATGGCGCAGGTGCACGCCGACATGGGCAGCGACTTCCGACGGCTGCTGCGGCTCTTCGAGAGCGGCGTCGTGGGGGCAATCGTGGCTGGCTCGCCGCGGCCGTTCACGCGCGCGTCCGCCACCGACCAGGACGCGCGCCTCGAGGCGTGGCGGCGCTCGCGGTTCGCGCTCCTGCGCAGCGGCTATCAGGCGATCAAGCGCCTGGCCCAGGCGACCTACTACTCGTCGCCCGAGATCTACGCGCTGGTGGGGTACCCGGGGCCGCCCGAGGTTCCCCAGTTGCCGCAGTTGCCGACCTCGCCGACCTCGCCGACGATCGTCCCGCGGGTGCCCGGATGAGCGGGCCCGGGCGGATCGTCGACGGCGCCGATCTGCCGGAGCTGTCGTCGATCGAGGTGGACTACGTCGTCGTCGGCAGCGGCGCCGGGGGCAGCGTGGCCGCCGCTGTGCTGGCCGAATCGGGCGCCAAGGTCGCGGTCCTCGAAGAGGGCGGGCACTACACCAAGCGCGACTTCAACATGCAGGAGTCCTGGGCCTACCCGGCCCTCTACCAAGACCACGGCAACCGCACCACCGACGATCTGGCGATCCTGATCTTGCAGGGGCGGTCGATCGGCGGCGGCACGACGGTGAACTGGACTTCGTCCTTCCGCACGCCCGAACCGACGCTGCGCCTGTGGGCCGAGCGGCACGGCGTGCGCGGCCTCGACGCGGCCACGCTGGCGCCCCACTTCGACGCGGTCGAAAAGCGCCTCGACATCGGCCCCGGCAACCCCGACGACGTCAACGCCAACAACCGCAAGCTGATGGAAGGCGCCGCCAAGCTCGGGTGGCAGCCGGAGCTGATTCGCCGCAGCGTCAAAGGCTGCGCGCGGCTCGGGTACTGCGGCATGGGCTGCCCCCTCGATGCCAAGCGCTCGGCGCGCACGACGTATCTGGCCGACGCCGTCGCGGCCGGCGCCCAGGTCTTCGCCGACTGCCGCGTGAAGCTGGTCGAGAGCGATCGCGGCCGGGTCCGGGCCGTCACCGCCGACGTGCTCGACCGCGCCAGCGACAGGCCGCGCGCCCGTCTGGTCGCCTACGCGCGCCGCGGCGTCGTGCTGGCGGCCGGCGCCATCAACACGCCCGCGCTGCTGCTGCGATCCAAGACTGGCCTCGACAGCGGCCAGGTCGGGCGCCGCACCTTCTTGCACCCGACGGTGCCGCTGATCTCGTTTTACGACCAGCCCATCGAGGCGTTCTACGGGCCGCCGCAGTCGGTGGCGGTTCACCACTTCGCCGATCGCGGCGCGCAGGTCGGCTACTTCTTCGAGACCGCGCCGATTCACCCGATGCTGGGCGCGCTGGCCCTGCCGGGCTTCGGCGACAGCCACCGCCGGCTCATGGAGCGGCTTCCCCACGTGCAGGCGACGATCGCGCTGCTCATCGACGGCCACCACGACGATCCGGGCGGCGGCGTCGAGGTCAACGGCGACGGCCGCGTCAAGCTGCACTATCCCCTGCACGCGTCGCTGCGCGAGGCAGCGGTCTCCGCGCTCGCCGACATGGCCCGGGTGCAGCTGGCCGCCGGCGCGCGCGAGGTGATGACGCTGCACGAGACGCCGATCGTGATCCGCGGCGAGGGCGACCTGGCCCAGATCGCGGCGGCGCCGTTCGGGCCCAACCAGCACACGATGTTCTCCGCCCACCAGATGGGCGGCGCGGCGATGGGCGACGATCCGGGCCGCTCGGTGGTCGATTCGCGCGGCCGCCACCACGCCATCGAAAACCTCTGGATCGTCGACGGCTCGATCTTCCCGACCAGCCTGGGCGTCAACCCCCAGCTCTCGATCTACGCCCACGCCCGCCTGTTCGCGACGGAGATCGCGAAGACCAAGGCCTGAGTGAGCCGGACCGCGACCACGGCCCGGCTCTCGTACGCCGTCGCCACCTGAATCGAATCCCAGCTCTGCCCCGTGAGGCTGGCCGGGCCGACCTTGCGATTCGGCGGCCTACTGCAAGCGCCAAAGGTAGACTACCGATCCTAACTTACCGGAGGCTAACGATGCGAAAGGCGATCTTGTGTGTTGCGGTGGTCCTCATGGCCGCCGTCGCGGGCTGCGCCGACAGAGGCTGCAATTGCCCGGCAAGCGGGTGCGACAACTGTTCGTCCAGCTCGTCCGCGTCGACCGCCATCTACATTCTGTCCGACGCGGTGAGCGTTTCGAGCATAGCCGCCGACGGCCCGTGCTCCGCGACCTTCGACCCGCCGCCCGCGCGTGTCTTGGTCTCGCGCCTGGGTCCCGGAACATGTACTGCCCGTATCACCTACAGCAGCGGCGTCACCGACGTCTTCCACATTCAGTTCACGGCAGTGTTAGGCGGCTGCGGCTGCTACCTCGCCGCGGGACCATCACTGGAGCCAATGGACGCCGGCGGTCAATCGACAGGTGGCTGACGACCCGCGTTCGATCTACGGATCCATGTCGCAGAGGCGAAGCTCCGGCGCAGGGCCTGGCCGAGCTGCTTCGGCCGGATCATCTTCAAGACCAGATCGGGATGACGGCCGACCGAGTCGGGTGTCTGGTCCACGAAGCTATGGCGCCGGGAGCGCCGTCTCGACGAAGGTCTGGATCGCCGCGCGGTAGGCGTCGAGCCCCATCGTCTCGGGAACGTCGTCGTGGTCGGCGCCGGGAACCAGAATGAGCTGGGTGATTCCCGCCGGCGTGTGCGCGGCGGCCAGCTCCTGCGAGTACTTCGGGTCGACGTAGAGATCGGCCGTCCCGTGAAAGAGCAGATACGGCGACGGGATCGACGGCACCTTGCCGAGGTTGTCCCACGAGCTCTGCGAGACGAACGAGCTGGGGAAGTCGACGTACGTCGCGTCGTTTACAAACGAGGCGATCGACGCGAAGGCCGATTCGGTGATCAGGACCGCCGGCGTGTCGGTGAAGGCGAGATCGATCGCCAGCCCCGATCCCAGCGAGCGGCCGTAGTCGACCACCTTGGCGGGGTCGACGCCCGGGAGCGCGAGGACCGCGGCGCGGATGGCGACCTCGTCGATGTGCAGGCCCGCCTCGGTCGGCGTCCCGGTCGACAGGCCATAGCCGCGCGGGTCGACCATCGCCAGGTTGTAGCCGAGCGGGTAGAGGTATTCGAGGCGCGGCCAGGTGGTGCCGAGGTTGTTGCTCTGTCCGTGGAAGTAGATGACGGTGATGTCCGCCCGCCGCCCGGACGACGAAATGAAGGCGCCGTTGAGCGTCTCGCCGTCGGGGGTGGGGATGGTCAGCGTCTGATAGCTCGGGATGACGGCGGTCGAAAGCTGGTAGCCGCCCGCCGGCGCCGGCAGCGGATCGTAGAAGAAGCTGTCCAGCGTCTCGCGGTGACAGGCGCCGGAGAGGACCGCCGCGCCGAGCGCGAGCGCGAGCCACCCACGCGCGGCCGCTTCCCGGCGAGACGGCCCGAAGAACCGCGTCACGGCGTCTCCCCCAGGTAGCGCGTGACGCCGAAAAGGACGCTCAGGTAGCCGTGGCTGTCGGGCGAGATCCAGGTGGGCGCGGTCGGCGCGACGTCGTAATACGGGGCCAGCCACTTCGCTTCCAGCGTGAGGCCGAAGCGGCCGACCCGCAATTCACCGCCGCACAGCGGCCCGATGAGGACGCGGGTCGGCGAGCCGAATCCGACCGCGTTGTCCACCCCGAGGTAGATCAGGTGCCGGTGTCGCACCCGCCAGGCGGCGGCCAAGGTGATCTGCGGGTACACCCGGGCGGCGTCGAAATCTGTGATCAGGTGAACCGACCCGGCGACGGTCATCGTGGGAACCGGGCCCCCCTGGCGGATGAGCGGGTGGTAGGCGACGCCCGGCTCGAGGTGTAGATCGCCGTAGAGCCCCGCCGTGGCGTCGGCGTGCGCGGTCACCTCCAGATCGTCGCGCAGGCCGTAAGCGCCGCCCAGGGTCAGGATGGGCGCCGGGATGTCGACGCCGCCCACCTGCACCAGCGGTCCGCCCAGCGAGGCGTTGAGCGCCGCGTTGCCGCGCCCGAGCGGCCTCACCGCGTGCGTCGTCGAGCAGGCCGCCAGCGCCAACGCCAGCGCCCCCGCCAGCGCCCCCGCCCCCAACCACGGCGACGGCGGGCGGCTGAAAGCGGCGGATCGCCCTGGCACGCGCCCATGATAGCGGCAACGGCGTATCCTCCAAGCGTGGCAATCGAGATCCGCGACGACGTCCCGCTTGGGCCGCTCACGACGCTGGAGCTCGGCGGGCGCGCGCGGCATTTCGTCGACGCCGCCGACGAAGCGGCTGTCGTCGCGGCCCTGCGCTGGGCCGACGCGCGCGGGCTGCCGATCCTGATCCTGGGCGGTGGGTCCAACCTGGTGGTCGCCGACGCGGGCTTCGCGGGGCTGGCGATTCGAATCCGCACGCGCGGGCGGCGGTTCGAGACGACCCCGACCTCGAGCGAGGTCGCGCTCACCGCCGCAGCCGGCGAGCCCTGGGACGATCTGGTGGCCGAGACGGTCGCCCGCGATCTGGCCGGCCTCGAATGTCTCTCCGGGATTCCCGGACTGGTCGGGGCGACCCCCATTCAAAACGTGGGGGCCTATGGCCAGGAGGTCGCCGATACCATCCGCGGTGTGCGCGTCGTCGAGCGCGGGAGCTGGCGAATCCGCGAACTGGCGCCGGCGGACTGCGCGTTCGGCTACCGCGACAGCCTCTTCAAACGCGAGCCGGCGCGCTTCGTGGTCCTGGCGGTCACCTTCGCTCTCCGCCCGCGCGGCGCGCCGACCGTGCGCTACCGGGAGCTCGGCGAGGCCCTGGCCGGGCGCGAACCGCCAACGCTCGCCGACACGCGAAGCCTCGTGCTGACCCTGCGCGGGAAGAAATCCATGCTCATCACCGCCGACGATCCGAACCGACGCAGCGTCGGCTCCTTCTTCATGAATCCGGTCCTGGGTGCCGCCGAAGCTGCAGCGGTGGGCGCGCGTGCCGTGGCGGAGGGCGAGGTCGACGCAGCCGCCGAGATGCCGAGCTGGCCGGCCGGCGGGGGCCAGGTCAAGCTGTCGGCGGCCTGGCTCATCGAGCGGTCGGGGTGGCCGAGGGGGCTGAGGCGTGGCGCGGTGGGCGTCTCCGGCGCGCACACTTTGGCCCTGGTACACCACGGCGGCGGCACCACCGCCGCGCTGGTGGCCCTGGCGCGCGAGATCCGCGACACCGTCCGGACGCGGTTCGGGGTGACGCTGGTTCCCGAGCCGACCTTCGTCGGCCTGGCGTGGAACCCCGGGCCCGGCTGAGCATCAAATCGGGAGATCGGGTTGACAACACCCACCCCCCGTCACAATCTGTTCAATATATGAACCGCCGTTCATTAGATGAACCACAACCCCAGAGCCTGCGCGAGCGGTTCCGGGAGACCACCGTGCAGGCGGTGCTGGCGGCGGCCGAGGAGGTGTTCGCCGACGCCGGGCTGCACGCGGCGCACATGGGCGAGATCGCGACCCGGGCCGGCGTGTCGGTCGGGACGCTCTACAACCATTTCGCAGACCGCGAGGCCCTCCTGGCCGGCCTGATGGACGCCCGCTTCGCCGAGATGCTGGCCGACATGGACGCGGCGCTGCGCGCGGGCGCCGGCCGCCCGTTTCGCGAGCGCCTGCGGATGCTGCTGGTCGCCCAGCTCGGCTACTGGGATCGGCACCGAAAGTTCATCCAGATCGTCCTGCAAGGCGAGACCGGCCGCTACCAGCAGACGTTCCCGCACGCCTGGGGAAAAATGAAGACGAAGATGCGCGAGATTCACGCCCGCGCCGAGAAGGTGATGGTTCAGGGGGTCAAGGAAAAGGCGGTCCGCCCCGAGCTCGCCGATCTGGCGTCCTTCTTCCTGATCGGGATGATGCGCGCGCTGGTCATCCGCGACGTGGTGCTGGGGATGGGCGAAGGCCTCTCGGTCGAAGTAGATCGCTTGCTGTCGGCGTTCCTGGGTGGGGTCGGCGCGTGACCGCCTCCGTCGCGAGCTTCGTGTCCGCGCCGGCGCGCGCGCCGGTCAACAAGTGGTTGGTCACGCTGTCGGTGACCTTCGGGACGCTCATGGGCGCCATCGACACCTCGATCGTGGCGGTCGCGACGCCCCACCTCTCCGGCTCACTGGGCGCCACCGTCGAGGAGATGACCTGGGTCACCACCGGCTTCGTGATCGCGACGGTGGTCGTGATGCCGCTCACCGCGTTCCTGGGTCGTTTCTTCGGCCAAAAACGCGTCTATCTGTTTTCGCTGGGCCTGTTTCTGCTCGGCTCTGCCCTGTGCGGCCTGGCCCGCTCGCTTCCGATGATGGTCGCGTGCCGCGCGTTGCAGGGGATGGGCGCCGGCGCGCTGCAACCGACCGAGCAGGCCATCTTGCGCCAGACCTTCCCGCCCGAGGAGCAGGGGATGGCCATGGCCCTCTTCGGGCTGGCCGTCGTCGTCGGTCCCGCCGCGGGGCCGGTGCTGGGCGGCTACATCATCGACAACCTGGCCTGGCCCTGGATCTTCTACATCAACATCCCGGTCGGCCTGCTGGGCATCTTCATGGTGACCCGCTTCGTGCACGAGCCGGAGGACATCCGCGCCGCGAATCACGCCCGCGCCGCCGAGCAGCGCAAGAACCTCGACTGGCAGGGCGTCCTGCTGATGACCACCGGCCTGGCCTCGCTCCAGTACGTCCTCGAAGAGGGGAGCCGCAACGATTGGTTCTCCTCGACCGCCATCGCGGTGACCACCTTCTCGGCCATCTTCCTGCTGACCGCCTTCGTGATCCGCGAGCTGACGGCCCCCGTACCCGCGGTCGATCTGTCGCTGTTCAAGGATCGGGTGTTTCTCTCGGGGACGATCATCGGGGCGATGATGTTCGCGATCCTCATGTCGATCACCTTCCTGCTGCCGCTCTTCATGCAGCAGCTGCTCGGGTTCTCGGCGGTCCAGGCGGGCACGGCGCTCATGCCCCGCGCGCTGGCCATGATGGTGGCGATCCCGCTGGTGGGGCGCCTCTACAACTACGTTCAGCCGCGGATCCTGGTGATCATGGGCGTCGTGCTGGTCGCGCTCAGCGCCTACGAGATGTCGCACTACACCCTGGAAACCGGCAGCCACTCGGTGGTGGCGGCGATCATCCTGCAGGGCTTCGGCTTCGCGGCGCTGTTCGTCCCGCTCACCACCGTCGCGCTGGCCAGCATCCCGCGCTACCGGATGACCGACGCGACCGGGCTCAACTCGCTGCTGCGTCAGATCGGCGGCTCGCTGGGGCTGGCGGCCTTCGCCACCCTGCTTCCGCATTTCGTCCAGAGCGCGCGGGTCGGCCTGGTCGCGCACCTGGTGGCGGGCCGGCCCGAGGTGATGCAGCGTCTCGGGGGCATTCAGTCTGGCCTCGTCGCCCGCGGCCTCGATCCGGGCGCGGCGCGGGAGACCGCCGGGCGCGTCCTCGACGGCATGCTCACCCGTCAGGCGATGCTGCTCGCCTTCGAACGGATGTTCGTCCTGGCGGGGGTCGCCTTCCTGTTCGTCATCCCGTTCGCGCTTTTGCTAAAACCCCCCGCCGGTTCGCGCACCAAGCGCGTCGATCTCCACTAGATACCCAGAAAAGCCGTCACCAAAGCGAGAACAGAAAACATGGAACCCGCCACGCAACCCAGCAGTCGATCTCCGTCCGCGCAAGCGGCACCATCCGCGCAAGCGGCTCAAGCCGCTCCGGCCACCCAAGCCGCGCCATCCGCAGCGCCGGCAATAGTCGTTCCGTCGGACAAGCCCGACACGCCGCCCAAGCGGCGCCGGCCCTTCCTGATTCTCGGCATCATCGCCGTCCTCGCGGTCGCCGCGATCGGCCTTTACAACAAGATGACCGCTGGGCGCGAAGGGACCGACGACGCGCAGGTCGCCGCCGACACGGTACCGATCGCGACCCGGGTGGCCGGCGCCGTGACCCGCGTTCATGTCCTCGAGAACACGCTGGTCAAGCGCGGCGATCTCCTGGTCGAGATCGATCCCGCCGATTACGACGCCCGCGCGCAGCAAGCCGAAGCGGAGCTCTCCATCGCCAAGGCCCAGGCGGCGGTCGCCGACGCGCAGGTGCAGATCGTCGACGCGACCTCCAAAGGCGGCCTGGCCACGGCGCGCGCGGCGCTCACCGGTTCGAACGCGGGCGTGCAGAGCGCGGGCGCCCAGTTGGCGGCCTCCCACGCCGACGTCGCGCGCGCCGATGCGCAGCTCCGGAAGGCCGAGATCGATCTCGGTCGCGCCCGGACGCTCCGCCAGGCCAACGCCGTGACCCAGGAGCAACTCGACGGCGCGCAGATCGCGTTCGACAGCGCGCGCGCCGCCAAGGCGCAGGCGGAGGCGCAGGTCGCGCTGTCCGAGGATGCGCGACGTGGCGCCGAGAGTCGCGTCGGCGAGGCCCGTGGGCGGGTGAGCCAGAGCGCGCCGGTCGCGCCGCAGATCGCCGCCGCCCGCGCCAGCGCGGATCTCGCCAACGCCCGGGTGCGCAGCGCGGAAGCGGCGCTGGCGCTGGCCAAGCTGCAGCTCGGGTACACCAAGATCGCGGCACCCGCCGATGGCTACGCGTCGAAGCTGACCGTGCACGAAGGGCAGCTCGTCTCGATCGGCCAACCGCTCATCGAGCTGGTTCCGGCCACCACCTACGTCATCGCCAACTTCAAAGAGACCCAGGTCGGGCTCATGCACAAAGATCAGCCGGCCGAGATCGAGATCGACGCCCTCCCCGGCCACAAGTTCGAGGGCAAGGTCGAGAGCCTCTCCGGCGGCACCGGCGCCAGCTTCTCGCTGCTGCCGGCCGACAACGCGACCGGCAACTTCGTCAAGGTCGTGCAGCGGGTTCCGGTGCGCATCGCCTGGGTCAACCCACCCGCCGGCGTCAACCTGCGCGCGGGCCTGTCCGCGGACGTCACCGTCGACGTGAGGCAATAGCCATGGCGAGGATCTCCCTGGTCGGACTGGTCGCCATCGCGACCGCGGTCGGCGCTGGACCCGCCGCGAAGGCGGCTCCCCGCGCGCTTACCATCGACGATGCCGTCGCGCTGGCGCTGCGCACGAACCCGCATCTGGCCGCCGCGCGCGAGCGGGCCCATGCCGGCGAGGAGGGGATCACCTCCGCCGACCGGCGGATGCTCCCCTCCATTCATGTCAGCGACGAGTTTCAGCGCTACAACGCCCCCTTCGCGCTCAACTTCGGGGGCGCGGCCTTCACCGTCCGCGACCAGACCACCAACACCTTCGTCGCGTCGGCCGATCAGCCGGTGCTGAGCCTCCTGCGCGCCAACCACGAGCGGGAAACGCTGGTCGAGCAGAGCGCGGCCGACCGGGCGCAGATCGCAGCCGCCGAAGGGGACGTCCGGCAGGAGGTCGAGACCCAGTTCCTGCGCATCTTCGAGGCGCAGGCGCTCGAAGAGATTGCGTCGTCCTCGGTGCGCGAGCTCTCCGATCAGGTCGCGGTCGCCAAGGCGCGCCTGCAAAGCGGGGTGATCACACAGGCGGATCTCCTGCGCATCGAGGTCGCGGTCGCGAACGCCCAGCAGCAGGGCCTGGAGGCCCACAGCCAGGCCCTGATGTCGCGCGCCCGGCTCTTCGCCGCCATCGGTCTCGGACCGGCCGACGCGGCCGAGCTGACCTTGGTCGAGCCCACCGAGCGCCTGAATGGTGCCCGCGCCCGGGCCGGCGCTCCGGCGCTCGCGACCCTGCTCCCCCAGACGCAGGCGCACCGCCCCGAGCTCGCGCAGCAGGCGCACCTGGTCGCCGCCGCCGACCGGCAAGCCAGCGCGCGGGGCTACGCCCTCTTGCCCGACGTCGACGTCGAGGCGGCCTACCTCCGGCTCTATGGCCAGCCGTTTTCGCCGGTGAACTCCGCGTTCGTGGGGCTCAAGGCCCAGTGGGCCATCTGGGAATGGGGCGCGGGTGAGCACCAGCGGCAGGCCGCCCTGGCGGTGGCGGACGCGGCGCGCCGGGATCGGGAGATGCTGGAGCGGCAGATCGAGGCGGAGCTGTCTTCCAGCCTGGCCCAGGGCGACGCGGCCCGCGGGGCGGTCGACAGCGCCGGGAAGGCCGTCGCCAGCGCAGAGGAGGCCTACCGGGTGACGGACGCCGCGCTCAAGGCGGGCGCCGCCACCACGACCGACCTGCTCGAGTCCCAGGCGGCCCTCACCCAGGCGCGCCTCAACCTGACACGGGCCCAGTACGAATTGGTGTTGTCGGAAGTCGCGCTCACGCACGCCACCGGCGGCTGATCCGTTGCGCGGTCGCCGCGATCGTGAAAAAATGATCGGTGAATCCATGCGAACCCTGCCGAAGATCCTCCTGTTGCTGGCGATTGGCGCCGGCGTCCCGTCCTTTGCGCCCCCGGCCCAGGCGGCCGGCGTGGCCACCGTCCAGGGTCGGGACCGAAGGGGCGCCCACCGCCGCAGGGCCCACCACCGTGAACGTCAGCGCGAGCGCCGCCACGAAGAGCGCGGCCACGAAGAGCGCGGCCACGAGCACCCCGGCGAGTTGTAGCCCGCCCGTCTACTGACCGCCGTCTGCGGGGCAGATGGCGGCGTCGGGGGTGGGGGAATTCGAGCAGACGGGCGGCTTCGCGGCCAGCCAGGCGTCGACGACCTTCAGCTCCCAATCGTCGAGCCGCGGGGCCGGCGGCGGTGGCATCACGATCGCACTGTGCAAGTAGATATGAAGGTTCCCGTTGGTCGCCTCGGACTGGGCTCCGCGATGGCAGGTGGTGGGGAGCGCGCCCGCGTCGGTAAGGGTGCAGTCGCCGCTATCGAAGAATTGATTGAGGTAGCCGTTGTTGGGCGCGCTTTCGGTGGCCGGAAGCAATGCCGCATCTGGCCCGCTCGGCACATGGGTCACGTTGAGCGTGCCGCCTCCGCCGTGGCAGCGGACGCAGTGGGCCATGAAGATCGGTCGGACGTCCGCCTCGTACGACGGTGACGCCGGCGTCGGCGCGCTGCAGCCGGCCGCCAGCCCCCCGAACGCCAGCGCGGCGGCGAGCAACACAAAGACCAAGGGACCTGTCTTCGCCATGGTCGTCCTCAAAGATAGTAATGAAGCTGGAGCATGAAGAGCGACGCTTTGGGACCCTCGCTGGCCGCGCCCGATCCGATGATCTGGTACTGCCCGAACAGCACCAGCTCGAAGTGGGCCCAGGGGAAGAAGTTCACCTCCGCATCGAACCCGTTGCGCGCCGTTGCCGCGACCGACAGGTCTTCCTGATAGCGCTCGTAGGCCACGCCCGCCATGAGGCCCCGCACCGGGAAAAACGTGGCGCCCAGGTAGGAGACGAACTGGTTTTCGCCGAACGACGCCGCGCTCACCCGTTCGCGGATGAAGTCGGCCTCGCCGAGGAACAGGACCCGCGCCGGCTCGAGCCACAGCTTGCCGACGGCGCCGCCCTCGAAACGCGAGGCCTCGCCGGTGGTGCCGAGGCGCGTCTGCAGCGCCACCGCCGACATCGCGCCGAACCGTTTCTCGGCGTAGACCGCGCCCCCCGATTCGCGCAGCCCGACCGACTGGAGCGCGTCCGGGAAGCTCGTGGGAGGCGGCGTGAACAGCGACGCGTGCAGCTCCCAGTCGTCGCCGACGTAGCCGCCGGAGAGCGTGTAGGTCTCGTCGTAGAGATCGTACCCGGTGTACCGCCGGACGTAGTAGGTGTGCTCGACGAACCGCAGCCCGTAGGGCGCGAAGAATCGCCCGGCGCGCAGATAGAAGCCGGTC
Organism: uncultured Myxococcales bacterium; assembly: GCA_937889515.1. Classification (GTDB taxonomy): domain Bacteria; phylum Myxococcota_A; class Polyangia; order Fen-1088; family Fen-1088; genus JADGRB01. Next base: position 24,086 of record CALAOV010000205.1, read on the forward strand.
GCGCTGGGGCGAAACATCAGGTAGTGCTCCCGCGACATCAGCCGGTCGCTGACCGTGTCGAGCCGGCCGCCGATCGTCGTGTCGGCCGGACGGGTGTCGCCCCGCACGCCCCCTTCGAGGTAGAGTGAGACCTGATCCCCGAGCGCGAAGCGCGCGTAGAGATCGGACTGCATCGGGAAGGCGGCGTATTCGGGCCCCTCGGCTCCGCCGACGTCGTTTCGGATCGCCGCCAGCCGGACGTCGGCGCCCAGGGCCAGCCAGGCGGGGGGCGCCCAGAGGCCATGCAGGAACGCGCCGTCGCCGCCCAGGCTGATCGTGTCGCCCGCCTCGTCGCGCCCCCAGGAGGTGATGAGCCCACCGCCGGCCGGCGAATAGTGGCACTGGCTGCAGCGGCTGGTGCCCGAGCTGAACTGGAACTGCGGATAGGCCGAGGCCCGCCCGCGCAGCGCGAGGAGGGCGAAGATCGCCACGAACACGCAGAGTGGTAGTCGTCGCATCTGGTTCGTCCGTCAGTTGTTCGGAATGCCGCTGGCGATCCAGGCTTCGATCAAATCGATGTCCGCCGTGGGCAACGGCACGTCCGGGGGCATGCGCAGCGCGCCCGAGGCGTTCATGTATTCGACCACCGTCGAATGGTCGGGATCGGAGGCGATGACGTAGTTCCCGTTGACGAGCGCATAGTACCCGCTCTCCCGATCGTGCAGGTCCAGGCCGGCCCGCTGGGTGATGGCGGAGTGGCAGTTCACGGTGGCGCAGCTCGGCTCGACGATGGTGGCGGCGATGAACGACCACTTGGGCGGCCGATCGTCGACGGCGCCGCCACAGCCGGCGACGGCGCCAACCGCGGCGAGACCGACGAGAAATACTAGGCTACGCGGGCTCATGCGACGGATTATGCCTCAAGGAGCATCCGGCTCAACTTCGATAGCGGATATCCATAGTGTCGGATCCCCGTCGGTGCCAGCGGAAATTTCGCTGTCCGCGCGCAGCTCGACACGCAGCTTTCCGCCGGCATGCACGGTGACGCCGGAAAGCGTGACCGGAGTCCCAGGATCTGGCCAAGACGCATGTGCCAGATTGGAGCCGTCCGCCGCGATCCCGACCGTGGCCGGAACGGCCGCCGATCCGACTTTCTCGCCCGCGTTCTCCGCGCGCAGCGAGACGCGGTAGCGCCCCGCCGGCAAGTCGAGCTCGGTGGCGGCCGCCGCGTGCTCCGCCGGCAGCCGGAGGCCGAACCCGTCCCAGACGCCGCGCACCGGCGATGGAGCGTCTCCCGGCGCCGGCACGGTCGTACGAAAGCTACAGAGCCGCTGAGCCCCGCCGACGTTACAGACGCAGACGGCCCAGCGGTATCGATCGCGCAGACTGGCGCCCGCCTCCATCAGACGCGGCCAGCCCCAAAATATCAGCGCGATCGCCAGCAGGGCCGCCGGCGCTTCGATCGCGATCCGCTTCCGTCCCCCCTTGGTCTTGCCGGTCACGAGCTCGTGCGCGCCGCCCGACACCCAGGCCACGCCCGCACCCGCGAACGGCAACAACAGGACGACGATCGCCAGCTGGTAACGGACCTCGGCGAAGAAGACCGTGTACAGAAGGATCAGCGCCAGCGGCAGCGGCAACAGCGTCAGCGCGGGCCAGTTTCGCCGGGCGGCGGCAGCCACGATGCCCGCCACGGCGGCGGCCACCACGAAGTACCAGAAGTCGTCCACCACCTGTTCGATGCGGGCGCGGTGCAGATCAAACCAGCTCCCTTCGGGCAGCACGCTCCGGCGGTAGAGCGGCCAGTAGAGCAGTGCCCGTTCGTGGCTCATCAGCCGATCCGCCTTGGCCGCCAGCAGGCCAAGCGCGTAGCGTGGCTCGAACTTGGTCCAGCTCTTGGCCAGCGCGTAGGCGGCGCGGTCGGCCTCCCGATGGGGCGGTGAAAAGAGGCGGTACCCGGTCGCTTCGGTGAAGAGCCGATTGAGCGATCGACTGTAGACGCCGTCGGAGTTCGGGTTGGCGCCGATGAGCGCAGTGTGGCCGCCGTGGCTGTCGGTCAGGAAGAATTCGCCGTAGAGGTGGCGATTGCGCAGCCCCCAGGGAAGCAGAATCAGGAACGCGACGGCCGCCGCCACCAGCGCGCGCGTCGCGACGTGGACCCAGGCCGCGCCCCGCGCACGGAAGTGCGGCGCCGCCAGGAACGCCAGCGGCAAGGCGACGGCGCGCACGTAGGCCGCCAGACCCAGCGCGGCCCCGAACATCAGCGGCGCGCCCAGCGGCCGTTCCGCCGTGTGGCGCGCCAGCAGCCAGACCGCCAGCGCCAGCAGCGCGGCCGCCGGCATGTCCGTTCCCGTCACGCTGGAAACGGCGATCCCCGCCGGCCAGAACGCGCAGAGCAGCCCCGCGACGACGGCCGCTCCGCGCCCGAAGACCGCACGCGCCGTCCCGTACACCGCCGCCGTGGCGAGCCCCCCCGAGGCGACGCCGATCAGCTTGATCGCGGTGAGCCCGCCCCCCAGGGCGTCGACCGCCGCGACCAGGAAGACGTAGCCCGGCATGTAGATGAACTCGGGATCGAAAGAATGGTGCTCGACCAGATAGCGCGCCGACTCGATGTACATGGCGAAGTCGCCGACCGGCCGGGTCGGCACGACCAGGATCCAGAGCAGACGAATGCCGATCGCGAGCGCGGTGAGCAGCAGGCCCAAGGGGACGGTTATAACTGCCTACGGCGCGAAACAGCGAATCAGCGATTTCGCCGCCAGCCGGGCGAACACCTCGTCCTCGGACCAGACCGCCCCGCCCAGATCGATCGCGACCTGCGCCACGTGCGCGTCCGGCGTCGACACCGTCAGGCCCTTTCGCGCGGCTGCGGCCCTCAATCCGCCGACGCGGAGCCAGTGCGGCAGCGGCGTCGGGGCCAGGGGAAGGTCGCGCAGGAATGCCTCGAGGCGACGTCGCTCGACGGCGGCGAGTTGCGCGCTCACCAGCTCGGCGGCCACGATCGGAGGCAACACGACGTCGCCGTCGCCGAGGGCCTGCTCGAGTCGGGGCAAGCTGCGGCCCCGGAAGAACTCGACCCAAACGCTCGTATCAACGACCAGCGCGCTCACGGGCCGCGTCCAGATCGATCCGAAGGTCGAGCTTTCCCTTCAAAGCCATTGCCTTGGTGTAGGCGCGGCGGCGGGCCAGGAGCTGCAGTCCCTGAACGATGGTCTCCGTCATCCCCACTCCGGTGACCTCGCCCGCGTCCTCGAGCAGAGCGCGGGGGAGGTTCACGGTGACCCGTTTTATGGCGGGCGATGACATACGTTGATATTGATGGGTGTATGTATGATCGTCAAGATCGAGCATCTGATACAGGTGAGCCGGAACAACAGTACGGAGGTCCACCTCAAACGAGACCCGGGTGCAATCCGGTCACGGGACGTAATCGACGGTTGCCCACCCGTTGGCCGGCATCGCGAACTGCAGCTTCTTGCCTCCCACCGCCAACGTGTAGGTCGCCGCCGCTCCGGAGTTGTACATGACCGTGACGATGCTGCCGTCGCGGTTCTTGAACGCCACCGCGTCGCCGCCGCTGGTGGCGACGACCTGGGCGCCCGGCGTGACGAACTGTGAGAAGTGGCGGAACACGTAGTACGTCGGCGTGATGATCAGCTTCTTGGCGGACGTATCGACCGTCAAGAGCGCGTTTTGGGCCCAGGGCATCTTGGAATCGATGCTGAGGCCCACGGTGTCGAGGACCATGTTCCAGGCGCTGTAGGCCGTGACACCGGCCTTGATCCAGTCCCGGATCAACCCCCAGCTCTCCACCGCGTAGGCCTGATCGTTGGGTGCCGTGGTCTTGTAGCCGCTCGCCCAGGGGTAGTTGCCGCACTGGTGCTCGGTCTGCCAGACGGGGAGGTGATACGAGGAGTTCGCGCTCGCCACGTTGGCCTTCATCTCCCACTGATAGCCCAGCACCTTGATGTAGCTTTTGGCCGTGGCGTCCGCCATGACGGCGTTGGCGATCGCCAGGTCGGCGGTGCTGGCGTTGTTGGACATCGTCCCGAGCATGATCTTCGTGGCGAGGCCCGCGGTGGTGAAGGCCGGGCCGAGGTAATTGCCGACGAACGTCGTGAACACGGCGCTCGTCCAGAGGCAGGAGGGGTAGTTCTCGCTGTAGTTCGGCTCGTTCTGCGGGGCGACCGATTCGATCGTGATCCCCTGCTGGGCGTAGGCCTGCACGAACTTGACGAAGTACTGGGCGTGGGCCGTCAGGATCTGGGCGCTGGTCGACATATTCTCGCCATCGAAGGGCGAAGTGTCCATGGGGGTTCCTGTCTTCATCCAAGTGGGCGGGGTCCAGGGGCTGGCCCAGAAGCGAATGCCGCCGTTCAGCGCGACCGCCGCTTTGACGAACGGGATGATGTACTGCGTGTCCCGACTGGTCGAGAAGCTGGCCATCGTGTAGTCGGTGCTGCCGCTCGCGACCTCGTCGTCGGTGTAGCGGCTGGTGGCGTAGTCGCTGGCGCCCATCGGGATCCGGCCCAGATTGAAGCGCGCCCCATCGCTGCCGTAGAGGAGGTGCATCGCCGTGTCTCTGTCGGTCTGGCTGAGCATGGAGAGGTAGCTCCACCCCTTTTCGTTGAAGGCCCCACCGAACCCTTCCCAGCTCTGCGCGACGGAGGCATCGTTGACCGTCACCGTGGCGGTCCCACTGGTCACGGTCGTCAATTGCCCGGCCGTCTGCCAGTAGGCGGCCTGCGCGGAGGTCACCAAAGTGGTCGACTCGGTCGAGGTCGTGCCGCCGGCTCCCGTCGTGCCTGCGGCTCCCGTCGTGCCGCCGCCTCCCGTCGTGCCTGCGGCTCCCGTCGTGCCGCCGGCACCTGTCGCGCCCCCGGTGCCGGTCGTGCCGCCGCTGCCATTCGTCCCAGCCGTTCCTGTGGTGGAGTTGGCGACGCAAGCGCCGCCCTCACAGTGCTGCGTCGACCCGCAGGTCTGACCGCAGGCCCCACAGTTCAAGCTGTCGCTGCCCGTCGTGACCACGCACGCGGAGCCGCAGAGTGTCTGTTCGGCGGAGCAACTCGAGCTGCAGCTATTGTTGCTGCAGACCTGATTCGCCGAACAAGTCGTGGTGCAATTGCCGCAATGATTTGCGTCGGACGAGACGCAGGCGCCGTTGCAGAACATCCCGGACTGGCAGACGCAAGTCGCGTTCTGACAGCTCTGCCCCGTCGAACACGGGATGCCGCAGCCCCCGCAGTTGCTCGAGTCCGTCAGCTCGTCGATGCAGGTGGTCCCGCAGAGCGTCTGTCCGGTCGCGCAACCGCCACTCGAGGTTCCCCCAGTACCTGTCACGCCGCCGCTGCCGGGAGATCCGCCGGTGCTCTTGGCCGCACAGGCGACGCTGAACAGCGCGAGCCCCAAACCCAGGATAGATATGCGTTTCACAGGGGATACTGTCGTGACCCCGGAGGTTTTGTCACGAAGATCGCTCCGCCCTGAGTTGGCTCATGCAGTTCGTGGGGCCGGTAGCGAGCATATATAGTGGCAAGAACGGAGGCCGTCGGACAAACACCTGCGTGAGGACTAAATCGAGTCTGGCCGCGGCGACCGCGGCCATCGGTCTGGCGATGCTGACCGGCCAGCGCGCGGCGAACGCCACCAGCTACACGATCACCGTGGACGCATCCAAGCAGACCGCCGGCGGCAATCCGCCCTTCTGGGCTGCCAGCGTCGGGACGGGCACGGCTAGCCTCACGCTTCGGTCGGACTTGGAGACGCACTACAAGATCGGCGCCCGCGAGGCCGGCTTCAAGCGCGTGCGGGGCCACGGCGTTCTCAACGACGACATGGGCATCTACAAAGGCGCCGGCTCGTACAGCTGGACGAGCTTCGACAAGTACCTGAGCGCCATCGTCTCCGCGGGGATGCGCCCCATCATGGAGCTGGACTTCATGCCCACGGCGCTGGCGCTGACCGGCAACAGCCGCGACACCTACAACAGCGTGGCCAACTACAAGGCATTCATCCAGGCTGTCGTTCAGCACTGCGTGGATAAGTACGGTATGACGGACGTCTCGCAGTGGTACTGGGAGATCTGGAACGAGCCGGATTATACGGGGTTCTGGAACGGCACCAACGCGAGCGAGGCCACCAGCGCCAAGATGACCGACTACTACGCGCTCTACGACGCGGCGGTCAGCGCCATCACCGCAGTGCTGCCGAGCGCCTTGGTCGGCGGGCCGGCGACGACCGGCCCGGGTCCGGTCAGCGCCTTTCTGCAACACTGCAAGAGCGCGGGCACCCGGGTGACCTTCGCCTCATCTCACAGCTATCCCGGGGGAGCTGCGGGCGCCTCCGCGAACGCCGCCAATCTGGTGAGCGACAACAACACCCGAATCAGCGGCATCACCAGCGGCGGCTACACGACGGCGACGGTGATGTCGTTCAACACCGAGTGGAACTCGTCGTACTCGGGCCAGGGCGGTGGGGTGGGTGACGACCTCACCAGCATGGACAACAACTGGAACGTGGGGTTCATTCTCAAGAGCGTGAAGTTGCTTTCCGACAAGGGCTCGGGCAGCACGCCGGCGCTTGACGTCTTTTCGTACTGGGTGTTGTCGGACGTCTTCGACGAATCGACCGGCCCCTCGGGCTCCTACATTCTCGGCAAGAACGGAACGCTCCCCTTCGGTCAGGTGTTCGGCCTCATGACCTTTCAGGGGGTCCGCAAGGCCGCTTTCAACGCCTTCAAGATGCTGAACTACCTGGGACCTACGCGCCTGCAGGCAGCCGGCGGCACCGGCAGCGACGGCGTCGACGCCATGGCCACCCTGTCGGCGAACGGCGACTCGCTCCAGATCCTCGCCTACGACCAATACGCCACCCTCAACACCACGGGCACGGACGACGTGACCGTCACGGTGAGCAACCTTCCATCCGGCCTAGCAGGCAAACAGGTCTTCGTGACGCAATTCATCGCCGACGCGAGCCACAGCAACCCCTACAGCGTCTGGACCAGCCAGGGCAAGCCGACCGCCCCCAGCGAGGCGCAGTGGCAGGCGATGAAGGCGGCGCAGCATCTGGCGCTCCTCCAGCCGGTCAGCACGACGACCCTCACCACCTCGTACACGACCACCTTCACCATCAACCGCCAAGCGGGGACCCTCCTCATCCTCAGCGTGAAGCGCCCGGTGACCGGCCGCGACGGCCTCGGAACGATGGAAGGCGAGGACTACGACGGCCAGTCGGGCGCGACCAAAGAAGACAGCAACGACACCGACCTCGGGCAGTCGATCTCCGTGACCAGCGGCGGCTCCATCTTTTACGACGTGGTCGACTTCAGCGACGCCGGCGTCGGTTCCGTGCAGATGCGCGTCAATCCCTCGGCCGCGACAAACCTCGAATTTCACGCCGATTCACAGACCGGTACGCTGCTGGGGACTTGCGCGTTGACGGCGACCGGAAGCGCCTGGGCCACACAGACCTGCACGTTGACCCCGATGAGCGGCGTTCACACGCTCTACGTGGTCTTCGGCGGCGCCGCACGCCTCAACTGGCTTCTGTTCCAACCGGCATCAACCGGCACGACTGGGACCGGCGGCAGCGGCGGCGGGACCGGCGGATCGAGCGGCACCGGCGGGCTCGGCGGCAGGAGCGGCGGCACGGGCGGCACGGGAACGACCGGCGCGGGCGGCACAGGAACGACCGGCACGGGCGGCACGGGAACGACCGGCACGGGCGGCACGGGAACGACCGGTGCGGGCGGCACGGGAACGACCGGTGCGGGCGGCACGGGAACGACCGGCGCAGGCGGGACGGGAACGACCGGTGCGGGCGGGACGGGAACGACCGGTGCTGGCGGTACGGGAACGACCGGTGCTGGCGGCACGGGAACGACCGGTGCGGGCGGCACGGGAACGACTGGCTCGGGCGGCTCCGGATTTGGGGGCGGCACCGGCTCCGGCG
>CALAOV010000206.1 GCA_937889515.1 uncultured Myxococcales bacterium
GGGGCCGGCGCGGCGGGCACGACCGGCGCGGGCGGTGGTCCAAGCACCGGGGCCGGCGGCGGGACCGCCACCGGGGTGGGTGGTGGTCCAAGTACCGGCGCCGGCGGCGGCACCGCGACCGGTGCGGGCGGCAGCGGGACGACCGGTGCAGCGGGCAGCGTCGCCACCGGTGCGGGCGGTGGCGTTTCAACCGGCTCCGGCGGCTCCTCCGGGGGAACCGCCTCCAGCTCCAGCGGCTGCAGCTGCGAGACCGGAGGCGGCTCGGCGGGCCTGGCCGGCTCGGGTCTGCTCGTGGTCGCGCTCCTGATCGGCCGCCGAATTCGTCGCCCCCGCCGTCGATGACGAACGAGTGGCTGGAGACCATTGCCCGCATGGGCGCGGCTATCCTGGCCGGCGGTCTCATCGGATGGGATCGACAGGTGGGGGGACGGCCGGCCGGGCTGCGGACGCACATGCTGGTCGCGCTGGGCGCGGCCCTCATCGTGTCGATTCCGCTCAGCGCCGGGCTGGCCGATTCGAGTCGAGCCGTTCAGGGCGTGGCCACCGGCATCGGATTTCTTTGCGCCGGGGACATTCTCCACCAGGTTCGCGACGGCCAGGAGCGGGTCAAGGGCCTCACCTCGTCGGCCGCGCTGTGGGTGACGGCCGCGATCGGCATGGTTGCGGCCAGCGGGACCTGGCGGCACGTCGTGGTCGGCACGGTCGGCACGCTGCTGATCTTGACCGCGATGAAGCCGCTCGAAAAGCGGCTGATGAAGCGCGCCGAGGCGGTAGAAAAAACCACCGGCGACGTCGGCTAGGGGCTGCGTCGCGTCGCCAGCAAGGCTAAGCTCCCGGCGCATGCCCCGCGCGCGTCGCCGCTGTTTCTGGGCCGAGGGTGATCCGCTGCTCGCCAGCTACCACGACGAAGAGTGGGGCGTGCCGCTTCACGACGACCGCCGCTGGTACGAAAAGCTGCTCCTCGACGGCGCGCAGGCCGGTCTCTCCTGGCTGACGATCCTCAAGAAGCGCGAGGGCTATCGCGCCGCGTTCGGCGGGTTCGATCCGGCGGTGGTGGCGCGCTTCACCGAGCGGGACGTGACCCGCCTGATGGGCGACGCCGGGATCGTTCGCAACCGACTCAAGATCCGCTCTGCCATCGGCAACGCGCGCGCCTTTCTGGCGCTGCAAGCCGAGCACGGCTCGTTCGACAGCTGGATCTGGCGCTTTGTCGGCGGCAAGCCGATTCGGCGCAACGTGCGCGGACGCGGCGACATCCTGGCCCGCACGCCGCTGTCCGACGCCCTTTCGAAAGAGCTCCGTGCCCGCGGCTTCAACTTTGTGGGCTCGACCATCCTCTATGCCTTCATGCAGGCCGGCGGTCTGGTCAACGATCACACCGTCGGTTGCTTCCGTCGGACGCAGGTCGCTGCGCAGACTCGCGGTTTCAAGGTCGGCAAGGTCGGCAAGGTCGGCAAGGTCGGCAAGATCGGCTAGACGGCCGGCGGTGGCCAGGCCGCGGCGGCCTCGTCGGCGGCCGGCTGGATCGGCGGCCCCAGGATCTTGCTGAGGTCGTCGCGCTCGAGTGTCTCGTGCTCCAAGAGTGCGACCACCAATCGATCCAGCTCGCTCCGCCGCCGCGTCAGCATGGCCGTCGCTTCTTCGAGGGCACGGCCGAGGATTCGCCGGGCCTCTTCTTCGATCACCGTGATGGTGGAGGAGCTGGTTCCGCTCTCCGTGCCGATGCGCTGGCCCAGGAACGGATGCTCGGCCTCGTGGTCGTAGTAAACGGGGCCGAGGCGCTCGCTCATCCCGTAGTGGGCCATCATGTGGGACGCCAGCCGCGTCGCTTCCTTGAGGTCATTTTCGGCGCCGGTCGAGATGCTGCCCAGGATGAGACGTTCGGATGCGTAGCCGCCCATGAGCACCCGGAGGCGGGACTCGAGCTCCGCCTGCGCCATCAGGTGGCGATCCGCGCCCGGGCTCTGCTGGGTGGCCCCCAGCGCCATTCCGCGCGGGATGATCGTGACCCGATGAAGCGGTTCCGCCTCGGGCGAGAAGCGCGCGACGATGGCATGCCCGGATTCGTGAACGGCGACCCGGCGTTTTTCCTTGGCGTCGAGCTTGGCCTCGCGCGGATCGCCCAGCACGATCTTGTCGAAGGCCTCGGCAAAATCATCCGCCGCGATGTTGTCCCGCCCCTTGCGCGTCGCGGACAGCGCCGCCTCGTTCACCAGGTTAGCCAGATCCGCGCCCGAGAACCCGGGCGTGTTCTGGGCGATGATCTGCAGGTCGACGTCGGCGGCCAGGGGCTTGCCCTTGGCGTGCACGCCCAGGATCGCCTTGCGCGCCGCCAGCTCGGGCCGGTCAACCAGGATGCGACGGTCGAAGCGTCCCGGCCGCAGCAGCGCCGGGTCGAGGACGTCGGGACGGTTGGTCGCCGCGATGACGACCACCAGATCGGTCCGGTCGAATCCGTCCATCTCGGAGAGCAGCTGGTTCAGCGTCTGCTCGCGCTCGTCGTTGCCACCGCCGAGGCCGGCGCCGCGCGCCCGGCCCACGGCATCGATCTCGTCGATGAACACGATCGTGGGCGCGCTCTTCTTGGCTTCCTTGAAGAGATCGCGGACCCGAGCGGCGCCCAGGCCCACGAACATCTCGATGAACTCGGAGGCGCTGATCGAAAAGAACGGGACGCCGGATTCCCCGGCCACCGCGCGGGCCAGCAGGGTCTTGCCGGTTCCGGGTGGTCCCGCCAGCAGGACACCGCGCGGAACCTTGCCGCCCAGGCGCGCAAACCGCTCCGGCTCCTTGAGGAACTGGACGATCTCCTGAAGGTCCGATTTGGCCGCCTTGAGCCCGGCGATGTCGTCGAAGGTCACGTTCACGGAGGTGGCCTTGTCGAACTTGCGGCTCTGATTCTTGATGATGCCGCCCAGCATGCCGCCGGCGCCCAGCAGTCCTTTCGTTCGTTTGGACATCCAGACCCAGGCCCCGATGATGAGGACCCAGGGCAAGAGCGTGAAGATCACCTGCATGCCGAAGGGCTGCTTCTGGCTCTTGACGGTGATGCCCACGCCTTTCTGACGGAGCAGCGGCAGAAACGCCGAATCGCCGGGGGCCAGGTTGGCCTGCAGGTCCTTGATCTGGCGGCCGGCCAGAGTCTCCGGGCTCTTGAGGATGGCGTCGACGACTTCTCCATCGAGCACGACCGACTCGACCTTGCCTTGCTCCACCCATTGATAGAGCTGCGAGTAGGCGATGGGCGGCTGGGCCGCCCCCTCGGTGTAGCTCTTCCACAGCCACATCGCGGTCAACATGAGCGGCAGCATGAGCACCATCCGGCGCGACAGGCGCGGGTCGGGGGACCCAGGGGGCGCAGGGGTGTTGCCGTTTTTCAGTCCGTCCTCGGCCATCGTGGGATTCCCTTCTTGAACGCGGGGCGCGCCTGCAGAGGCCGCCATCGTCCCAGGACGGTTCTAGCGCCTCGCCGAACATAAGGCTCATCCATGATGCGGCCAGGCGCGATCGGAGGATCGCGGGGACGTTCAGCGGGGCGTGCCGGGGCGCGCCGCCAGCTTCTCCAGCAGCTCGGCGATCGGCACGCCGGCCCAGTGTCGGCCGAAGTTGCGGCTGGTCGAGAGCGTGCGAGACAGCATCCGGTCGATGTAGAGCGTGCCCAGGAGATGGTCGATCTCGTGCTGCAGGATGCGCGCGTACCAGCCGCTGGCGTCGATCACGACCGGCGCTCCGCGATGGTCGAGCGCCTCGACGCGCGCCGTGCTGGCCCGCGACACGACGGCCTGGAAGCCTTCGACGCTCAGACACCCCTCGAAGTGGTCGACCATCTCGGGGCCCAGGACCAGGCGCGGGTTGGCGATCACGTGAAAGGGGACCGGGGTGCGATCGGTCGCTGCGTTTTCACCGACGTCCTCGATGACCGCCAACTGGAGCGGCAGACCGATCTGGGGCGCGGCCAGCCCCACGCCGGGCGCCTCCCGCATCGTCTCTCGCATCAGCTCGATGAGCTGCTGGATCTCGTCGCCGACGATCTCCACGGGCGTCAGCGGTCGGCCCCCCGTCCGAAGAACCGGATCCCCGGCCTGAACAATCTTGAGCTGCATCACCCGCAGTCTACGATCGCGGGAGGGTTTGGGAACCCGCCCAGGTTCCCATCTCTATGGGCAAGTCGAGCTGAGCGACGGCTCGAGCGAGGAGATGTCGGACGAGTAGTTCGAGGGGACGGTGGTCACGTTGGCGGCGATGACCCCGTGTAGGTAGGTATTTCATAGGTCCCGTTAGATGTCGTAACGCGTGACAATTAGCTAAAAAATCGCCCCGGCGGTCTCGCTCTCCTTGCGCCGAGGTGCTCGCCGCCCTAGACATTCCGGGTATGAAAACGCGGATGCTAGGCGGCAAGACGGGCCTGCCGGTCTCGGCCATCGGCCTCGGCTGCATGGGGATGAGCGATTTCTATGGTCCCGCCTCGGAGGACGAGGCGATCGCCACCATCCACCGCGCCATCGACCGGGGGATCACCTTCTTCGACACGGCCGACATCTATGGCCCGTTCAAGAATGAGGAGCTGGTCGGGCGCGCGCTCCAGGGCCGGCGCGACGGCGTCGTGCTGGCGACCAAGTTCGGCAACGTCCGGGCTCCGGACGGCAAGTTTCTGGGGGTCAACGGCCGGCCCGAGTACGTGCGGCAGGCCTGCGACGCCTCTTTGAAACGGCTCGGCGTCGACACCATCGACCTCTACTATCAGCACCGGGTCGATCGGGAGGTGCCGATCGAGGAGACGGTCGGCGCGATGGCCGAGCTCGTCCGCGCCGGGAAGGTGCGATACCTGGGCCTCTCCGAGGCCTCGGCCAGCACCATCCAGCGCGCGCACGCGACCCACCCGATCGCGGCGCTGCAGACCGAGTATTCGCTCTGGACGCGCGATCCCGAGGACGAGATCCTGCGCACCGTGCGCGAGCTCGGCATCGGCTTCGTCTCGTATAGCCCGCTCGGGCGCGGCTTCCTGACCGGGCGGTTTCGCAAGCCCGGCGACTTCGCGGCGGGAGACTACCGCAGCGCCCACCCGCGCATGGCCGGCGAGAACCTGGACAAGAACCTCGCGCTGGTCGACCGGGTGCGGGAGATCGCGGCGGAGAAGAAGGTGACCGCGGGCCAGCTGGCGCTCGGCTGGGTCCTGGCGCAGGGCGACGACATCGTGCCGATCCCCGGGACGACCAAGCGCACGCACCTCGACGAGAATCTGGCGGCCACCGAGATCGTGCTGTCGCCGGCGGACCTGGCGCGGCTCGACGCCGTCCTCCCCAAGGGCGTCGCGGC
>CALAOV010000207.1 GCA_937889515.1 uncultured Myxococcales bacterium
CCGAAACATCCGGCGCCGCCGATTCCGCGCCCGCCAACGCGGCGCCGCCCGCGCCCGCCAACGCCGCGCCGCCCGTGCCGGCGACCCCGCCGGCCGCCAAGCGCTTCCCGCGACTCAAGCATCCCTCGCTCATGCATGTCGATCAGTTCGGATTGGCCGTATTGCCGGGCTCAGGCTACCGCATCATCGCCCCATACCAAGACATGGTTCCGTGCGGCCAGGCGAATAAACGGGTCTGTACCGGGTGGCTCCCCTTCTTCATCGACGTGCAACCGTCGTTCGGGCTCAGTCGACACTGGGACGCAATCGTCGATCTCCGCTTCGGGGTGGTCGCCGATTTCAGCCAGTCCCACCAGTTCGCTGTCGCGCCCGGGTTTCGCTACTGGGTAGACCCCGATCTCGACATGAAGTTCTTCGCCACCTTCCAGGGGATCTACGATCTCAATCCGCAGCACGACCCCAACACCAAGGACTATGACTTCGGCGTGCGCAACGCCAACGGCTTCATGTTCGAGGTGATGCGAAATCTCGGTTTCTATCTGCAATTCGGCGAGACGCTGGGGTTCGTTCGCTGGCTGCGCTTCGAAGTCGATGGCGGCATCGGGGTTCAGGCAAGGTTCCCCTAACCTCTTGTCGCGATGATCCGCGTGGGTCGATTAGAACGGACGGAGGTCGAGGCTGCGGCTGGCATCCTGTTCGACGCTTTTGGCTCGGTCTACCGGCAGCGCGGCCACGCGCCGCCCTTTCCCACCCGAGACAGCGCCGCCTGGCTTTGTCGGGCGTATCTGGATCTCGATCCCGAAGGCTGCGCGCTCGCCTGGTCGGGGTCGGAGGTGGTGGGCGTGGGCTTCGCGCATCCCCGCGGGGCGGTTACCAGCATCGGTCCCCTGGCCGCACGACCCGGCGCGCCGGCGGGTGTCGCCCGCGCCCTCATGACCGAGCTGGCGACGGTCGCCGCGGGGTCGAGTAGCCTCCGGTTGTTTCAAGACAGCTTCAATCCCGACTCGTTCGGCCTGTACGCCCGTCTCGGCTACGCGGTGGTCGACGTCGCCCCGTACCTTCTGGCGGAGCACATGGTCCCGCCTGCGGCCGCGCCGCCGTCGGTGCGTGCGCTGCGGCCCGACGATCTTCCCGCCGTGGAGCGGTACGATCTGGCCCGCACCGGCGCCGATCGCCGGCGCGACATCGCGCTTCTCACCTCGACCGGCAGCGGACTGGTCTCGGTGGGCGCGCAGCAAGAGATCACCGGCTACCTTTTCTACCGCTCGCTGCCGGCCCGGGTGGTGATCGGCCCCGGGGTCGCGGAATCGGCCCAAGGAATGGCGGAGCTCGTCGATGGCGTCGCGCTCGAGCTGCCCGGTCGTGGGGCGGTGATCCGCGGTTCGGCCGGCACGCCGGTCGTCCTGCTGCGCGCCTTCGAGCGTGGCTTCCGGGTCGACCACCTCGGCAATCTGATGGTCGCCGGTGCCTACGCGGCCCCGCCCGCGCAGCTTTACGCGCTTTTTCCCGAGAGCCTTTGATCGGCCGTGAGCATGGTCGCGATCGACCGTCCGTGAGCGTGGTATGGTTCGAAGCTCCTGGCGCGGCGGTTCAAGCTGCCGGTGGGTCTCGGTAAATGGACGTTCGTTGCGATCGCTGTCAGACCGAATACGAGCTCGATGACGAGAGCGTGGCGGAGGGAGGTGCCTCCGTTCAGTGCACCTCGTGTGGGCATACGTTCGTGGTCGGTCGCGGCCGCCGTGCCGGACCGCCCCCGCCCGTTCCGGTCGCCTCCCCGACGCCCGGGCCCACCACCTCATCCTGGATGCTGACCACCGAGGAGGGGAAGACACACCGCTTTCGTGATTCGACCACGCTGCAGAAGTGGGTGGTCGAGCGCCGGGTCGGACGTGCCGATCGCGTCTGTCCGCCGAACGGTTCGTGGCGGCGCCTCGGCGACGTCGACGAGCTCCGCCCTTTCTTCGACGTGGTGGATCAAGCCGATCGGGCGGCGGCCGCGGCACGGGTGGCGAGGCCGACCCGGCCGGAGACGCCGCGGGCTTCGACGCAATCGCGCAACGCCTACGTCTCCCACGACGCGGACGACGACGACATCCTCGCCAGCCAGCGTCCGCGGCCGTCGGCGGTCAGCGCCAGCTTCGCCAGCCTTTCGCCGGAGGACGATCTGGCCGCGATGGGCCTCGGTTCGCGACACGGCGGACGCAAGCTGGCGGTGGGCGCGGTCATCGTGCTGGTGGCCGTCGCTGGATATCTGGGCTTCAAGGGGCAGAGCGGATTTCGGTTTCCCTGGAGCGGGCCCCCGGCGTCGGCCC
>CALAOV010000208.1 GCA_937889515.1 uncultured Myxococcales bacterium
CATACGAGATTGGTCAGTGACTGGAGTTCAGAAGTGTGCTCTTCCGATCTCTTCAATCGCGCGATGCGTGTCGGGAGCCGTCACGGCGCCCGATCAGAGCATCTTCTCTCAGGGGTGCAACCTCGATGGTCGTGTCTTTGTTCGGAGCCGGCGGGGTCCACGGTTGTCCTTGCGGGATGATTAGGACGCACCTCGACCGCCGGCGGCGCCGAATCGCCGAAGGGCTTCCCTGCTGGTGATCGACACCGTCGGCACTCTGGTGGTCGCGATTGCGTTGGTCCCGATCGACCTCACTCGCCGGAGACGTCTTCGGTGTGCGAGCGCAAGATGCGGCTGCGGCGCAGCAGCGGCATCACGATCAGAACCACGACCGCCATGGCGATCGGTCCGGCCAACAGGGTGAGCAGCTGCAACGCAGAGAGATGATGTGGGACGTGAGGCGGCCGTGGGCGCGGGGGTGCCGCGTCGTGGTGGCCGAATCGGGCCCGCAGACGAGGGTAGGCGAGCGTCAGTCCGATGCCCAGCAGCAGGAGCCGGCTGATGGGCGTTCCGCCGCCCAGTTTCTTGATCGCGAGCCGGTCCACGGCCAGGTCGACGGCCGCCGCTTCCGGGAACGTGGCCGGCTTGCTCTCGAGGTCACGCTCTTCACAGAATGCGGCGACGTTCTCGCGGTGTCGCGCCACCAGCTCGGCGGGCTCGACACCACGCAGCTCGAAGCGCGCGTTGTTGCTGTCCCGATCCAGCGTCACCTCCGCGCCGGGGCAGGTCGTTCGCATCAGTCCACCCGCGCTGTTGAGCGTGACCACGCCGAAGCGCAGTGGCTCCGAGGCCAGGAGCCGGTGGAAGCTGACCAGCATCAGACCGTCCGCCGCGATCATCCAGCGGACGCCCTGCAACGAGTGCCAGTACCATTTGAGCGGAAGGATGAACCACCCGCTCTCACGGGTCATGCCGATCGGCCGGAACCCCAGCGCCTCGAATTGCCGAAATCGCCGTTGGTAGTCGGGATCGTCGCCGGTTGGCTCCGCGCGCCGGGGATCCTCGAAGACCTCGCTGCGCAGCTTCGTGACGCCGGCCATGAAGATCCCGAGCGGCACCAGCAGCCAGATCGCGAACAGACCCGGGATCGCCAGGATCAGGATATGGCCCACCGACCCCGACACGCTCCGAGCATATCGGGCCGGCGCCCGGGCTACAAACAAATGGCGAGGGACGGTGTGGGCGGAGGTGTGACTTTGGGTCCGCGACCTACGCCGGTCGTTCTACCCGGCCGTCGGCGTGGCGGGCGAAGCGGCCCTCGGTGCGCGCGTGAACCGGATCGTCGCTGGGCCAGGGCCAGCCGCCGAACTGCGTGCGCTGGTAGTCGGCGATCGCCTGCTGGATCTCGGCGCGCGTGTTCATCACGAACGGTCCGTAGTTCACCACCGGCTCGCCGATCGGTCGCCCTTGCAAGAGCAAGACCTCGGTCTCCTCGGGTCCGCCCATCAGCGCCGCCGCCAGCTCGGGCCGCAGCTCGACCCGGTGGTTCTCGGGAATGACCTGACCGTCGACGTGGAGGCCGCGCCCCCGGAAGAAATACAGCGAACGGTTGGTGCCGGGCGCCGGCGGCAACGACCAGCGCGCGCCCGGGTCGAGCTTGATGGTCCAGATCGCCACGTCGCTCTCGGCGCGCGCGGCCCACGAATTCGGCGGCGGCGCCGGCGCGGTCACGTCGCCATAGCGGCCGGCGGTCAACGTGAGCGTGACCGCCCGCCCGGCGCCGTCCTTCGCGACCTTGCGCGGGATCTGGTCGTTCCAGAGCATCGAGAAGTACGGCTGTACCATCTTGTCGGCGCGCGGCAGATTCAGCCAGATCTGGAACAGCTCGAGTGGATTGTCGCGCTCGCGCTCGACGAGCGGGAACATCTCGGCGTGGACGATCCCGCCACCGGCGGTCAGCCACTGCACGTCACCGCCGCCGTAACGCGCGGTCGCGCCCATCGAATCCGAATGATCGAGCAGCCCGCGCCGCACGACCGTGACGGTCTCGAACCCGCGGTGCGGATGCTGCGGAAATCCGGGGACGGTTTCCCCGTGGTACATGCGCCAGCCGTCCTTGACCACGAAGTCCTCACCCAGAGTGCGCCCGGCCAGCGACGCGGCTGGCCCCATCCGGTCGTTGCCGGCTGGGTAGTGATCGTCGTGGTGCACGCAAAACAGAAACGGATCGCTGGTTTGCCAGGGGAACCCCTGCGGCGTGACCGCGACGATCGCGCCGGTATTCGCCTGATCCGATTTGCCCTGCGTTTCGTTCATCGGTGCTGAAGCCCCCCGCTTGCGAGAAGATGAAAGAACCCCGGCGGCGGCGCCCGCCGCTCCGGTGACCGCCACCGCCTTGAGCGCCTGCCTGCGCGAGACCCTGCCCATGGGTGTCAGTATGATCGCAGCCGGCCGTGGTTGCACGCGCGCGGTGGACGTCGCCGGCGGCCGCTCGCGGCGCCTCTCACTTCTTCCGTTTCTTGGGGCCGGTTTTGGGGTGGTTGGTCAGGAAGGTGCCGATCTGCGAGAGCATCTCGGGCGTGATCACGCGGTGGCCGCCGCCGTGGACGGTCCACAGCTCGGCGGTGCCGTGGGGGCAGCCGCCGTAGCTCTCGACGGTGGTCTCGGCGCCGGGCAGGCGGGGGTCGAGATCCAGCGTGGTGATCTTGGGTTTGGCGCCCGGAGAGCAGCCCAGGCGATCGGCCCAGTCGGCAATGGTCTGCGGCGCCGAGGGGTGCGGATCCACCTGCCGATTGCCGAGGACGCGCCCACCCTGATACCGGACGACCGGATCGGCGTCGCCGTGCACCTCCACGACAGCGATCGACGACACGGCGGCGCAGGCTTCCTCGGGCCCGCGGCCGGCGCCGCCGATGCTGACCACGGCGGCCAGCCGATCGTCCATCCAGCAGGCCAGCCGGTGGGCCATGAAGCCGCCGTTCGAAAATCCGATCAGGTAGACGCGCGCGGGATCGATCTCCGGACGCTGGCGCCAGCTGTCGATCAGGGTTTCGAGGCGGGCGAGATCGTCGACGGCCTTCCCGTCGAAGTTGCAGCAGGCCGGCCCGGCATTCCAGAACCGCCGCCCCTCGCGATCCAGGTTGCCGTCGGGCGCGACCAGCACCATCCGCCCGCGCTCCGCCAGCCCGCGGATGCCGGGATCGGCCAGCGCCTCCGCGCCCGAGCCGCCGAGCCCGTGCAGAAACACCAGCAACGGCCGCCGTTCGCCGCGCGCGCGGTTGGCGACGGGCAGCACCGAGACGGCGGGCTCTTGGGCCTGCGCGGCCGCGCAGCAGAGCGCGAACCAGATAGTGACCAGCGCGACGACGGGGACGGTGCGGCTCATTGGATGCGGGTTTTCTGGGCAGAAATCTGGCCGTTTGTCGGGCGAAAATCCGGCCGCCAGGATGACACCGCTTGGTACTCCCGTCGGGTGAAAAACGTCTGGTTCGTGCTGGGGGTGGTCGTGGCTCTCGGGTGCAGCAGCTCGAAGATGGCGCGGTGGCGTCAGTAGAGGCACTGGCCGCGTTCTTCCCCGGGGCAGGTGACCCACTCCGCCGATTGCGCGACGGCGTCGGCGCGGACTTCGAGCGCCTCCCGCTTGCCGCGAACGTCAGAGTCGATGGCGTTCAGATCTCGGTCCTGCGGGCCGTAGTCTCCGATCCTCTTCTTGGTCGGGCCGACTATGAGGGTGAGGATCGCTTCCGCTTGATCGGTCCCCGGCGTTTCGTAGTGGTCCTGCCAGGTGAGAAATCCAGAGCCGAGGAGCTCGCGAATGAATCGGGTCGCCGCCCGCGGATCGATCTTCTTCGTTTGCGGGCCCCGCACGCGCACGTTCATCTCGCCGAAATAGAAGACGGTTCCGTCGCTCTTGATCCCCAGCGTGTAGACGGGACAGCGCCCCATGCAGGGCGTGCGCTCCAGATTGATCCGGGCGTTCGAGGGAAGGTCAGGTTGAAACTCCGATCCAATGTCCGGCGGCGGCGCAGGTAAGGCCGCCGTGGGCCGAAGCTCGGGCGGCGGTGCCGGAAGGTCCGTGCGGGTTCGACAGCCGATCGCCATCGTCCCCGCCAACGCCCACACCACCCAAACCCGTTGTGGCACAGCGGCTAGACAACGCCACCGTCTGCCGGTTCCCCCGTTTCGTCACCGCAACGAAACGTGTCACGGATGAGGCCGCCCCTGGATCGAGCTCGCCGGCCGCGAAGCGCGGGCATCGCCGTGGCACCCTTCTTGCGACGTCATTCTTCGTAGACGAATAGACAGCTACGAAAGGATGAGGTGACGCATGAAGAGGGCAATATCGATTATTGGGGCGGTCATTTTGGGGAGCACTCTGATTGGTGCAGGAGGTTGTGGCAGCGGTAGCAGCGGCGGCGAAGGGGGAACGACCTACGAAAGCTCCCCGCTCGCGCAGGCCTCGCCCGCGAATCCGGGGACGAGCACCGAATTCACCGGGCCGGGCACCGATGGCGGCGTCCCGTAAGCGGGTGACGCCGGCGAGTCGGGATTGGCATTCCATCGGCCGGCCCCGAGAGCCCGTTCGTCGTCGCTGCGCTAACCTCCCAACATGCAGCCGCTCCTTTACGGCGATCTCGTGCCCTGGTACCACCTGCTCGACCCCGTTGCCGATCACCTCGAGGAGGCGACGGCCTACCAGGAAGCGCTGGAGCGCGCCGCCACGCCGCGACCCGAGACGCTGCTGGAGCTGGGGGCCGGGGCGGGGAACAACGCCTTCTTTTTCAAGCGGCGCTTCTGCTGCACGCTGACCGATCTCTCGGAGGCGATGCTGGGCTCTCCCGCGCGCGGCCGCGGGTTGCGCTGCCTCGAGTGGGCCTGGGACCCCGATCCCGGCGACGATCGCTACACCGTCGACTACGCGTTCCCGTTGCGCGATGGTGTGGAAATGAAGGCCGTCCACGACCAGCATGTCGAGGGGTTGTTTACCCGCTGCACCTGGGAAGGTGTCCTCGCGGCCGTCGGCTACCAGGTCGAGGTGAAACCCCGCCCGTTCGACGACGAACAAACCGGCACCATCTTCGTCTGCCGGCGGCCGTGAGGGCGGGTGCCTACGGGCAGCTCTGGGGCAGGCCCGCGTAGACCTGTCCGAGCGCGGTCGGGGAGCCGTCGCTGTTGATGAGCACGGCGTTGGGGATGGGGGAGGCGCTGAACCAGGAGTAGCGGAAGACGTGCGGGTTGCTCTCCAGGTAAGGGATGGCTGCGCGCATGAAGGTCTCCTGCGCGGCGGCGGTGGCGGTCCCGTCGCAGGAGAACTCGGTCAGCCAGATCGGTTTGCCGAACTGCTCGAACCCTTCCAGGCTGCCGCCCGGCTCGAGGTAGTCCTGGAGCGAAGGCAGGTCGCAGTTGTACCAATGCACGGCGACGTAATCGACTTCGCAGTTGGTGCAGGCCGCGAAGAAGTCTTTCAGATATTGATACGGGTCGGTGCCGTTGCAGCTGGCGGCCGGGCCGCAGAAGTTCATGGCCGGTGAGACGATCGCGGCGCCGGCGGCGCGCGCATTGGCCTGCAGCGCCGGCCAGGCGGCGGCCGCGGCCTGCGGCGTCAGGTTCGACTGCGCGTGGAAGTTCGGCTCGTTGAAGCCGAGCACGAACTTCGAGCCGGTCGGGATCGCGCCGTTGACGGTCGAGCTGCCCCAGATCATCGGGACGAACTCGATGCCGGTGCTCGGGCCGCCACCGGTGAGGCTCCAGTCGTACCACCAGGTGATGGCCGGGAAGAACGCCGCGCCCGGCGCCGTGTTGGTGGCGATGCCGCGCTT
>CALAOV010000209.1 GCA_937889515.1 uncultured Myxococcales bacterium
CCTGGTCGGCGCCGGGACGGTGCGCGCGGACGATCCGCATCTCACGGTGCGGTTGCCGGGCCGCGGCCGGGCGCCGCGCCCGCTGCGGGTGGTCCTGGCCGGGCGCCGTGGCCTGCCCAAAGGGGCGCACGTGCTGGACGGGGCCGCGCCGACGCTGACCATCCAGGACCCGAGCGGTCGGGTGGCGCTGAAGCCGGCGCTGGAGGTGCTGGCCGCGCGCGGGATCCAGTCGCTGCTGGTGGAGGGGGGCGCCGCGATCCACGGCGCCTTCATCGCGGCGGGTCTGGTCGACCGGGTGGCGTTGTTCCTGGCGCCGAAGCTGGCGGGCGGCGGTTTGCCCATCGCGACCGGCGCGAATTTGCCGCTGGCGCGGGCGCTGCCGCTGGGGCCGATTTCGGTGCGCGCCCTGGGCCCGGATCTCCTGTTGACCGCCGAAGTCATCCGGCGCTGATGCTATAATCGCGCCCTTTTCAAATGTTTACGGGCATCGTCGAAGGCAAGGGAACGGTCGAGTCGATTGGACGGGCGGAGCCCGCGCGCCCGGCGGGGGAACCCGAAGAGACCGTCGTGCGGCTGGTGGTCCGGACGGCGCTCGATGTCGCGAGCTTGCCCGTCGGTGCCAGCATCGCGGTGGATGGCGTCTGCCTCACCATCGTGGCGCGCGAGGTGGGGCAGTTTGCGGCCGATCTCGGTCCCGAGACGTTGATGCTGACCACGCTGGGCACGCTCGAGCCCGGCCGCAGCGTCCATCTGGAACGTCCGTTGCGTCTCGGCGACCCGCTGGGCGGCCACCTGGTCGCCGGCCACCTCGACGCGATCGACACGCTCGCCGCCCACAACAAAAAGGGCCGCGCCCTCGACCTCCAGATCTCCGTGCCGGCTCAGGTGGCGAGGACGCTGGCGCCGAAAGGGTCGATCGCGGTCGACGGGGTCAGCCTGACCATCAACGCGGTCGCCGATCTCGAGGGCGACGCGGGCGCGCTGTTCTCGGTGACCCTCATCCCGCACACGCTCGGCGCGACCCACCTGGGCCAAAAGGAGGTCGGATCGTTGGTGAACATCGAGGCCGACCTGATCGCCAAGCACATCGAGCGGCTGGTGAGCTCGCACTTCAGCCTCGGCGGGACGCCGGGCACCGATCGATCGTCCGCCATGACGCCGGCCCGTCCGCTGTCGATCGAGACCTTGCGGAGGTACGGTTTTGTCCGTTGATTCTCCTGCCGCGGGCGAGCGCCAGAGCGCGGTCGCGCGCGCCATCGACGCCATTCGCGCCGGGCGGATGGTGATCCTCGTCGACGACGAGGATCGCGAGAACGAAGGCGATCTCGCGATGGCGGCCGATCTGGCCACGCCCGAGGCGATCAATTTCATGGCGCGCGAAGGTCGGGGGCTCATCTGCCTGTCGCTCACCGAAGAGAAGGTCGCCGCGCTGGGCCTGCCGATGATGGCGATCGACAACCAGTCGCGGCACCACACCGCGTTCACGGTCAGCATCGATGCGCGGCGCGGGACGACCACCGGCATCTCGGCGCGCGAGCGGTCGGAGACGATCCGGGTGGCCGTGTCGCGCGACGCGGGCCCCGACGATCTGGTGGTCCCCGGGCACATCTTCCCACTCCGCGCGCGGCGCGGCGGCGTGTTGGTCCGCTCCGGTCAAACCGAAGGCTCGGTCGATCTGGCGCGTCTGGCCGGTCGCGAGCCGGCGGGCGTCATCTGCGAGATCATGCGCGAGGACGGCGAGATGGCCCGCATGCCGGACCTCATCGAGTTCTCGAAGAAGCACGATCTGCCCATCATCAAGGTGGCCGACCTCATCGAATATCGGCTGGCGCGCGAGATGCTGGTCCACCCGGTGGCCGAGGGCAAGATCCGTCCGCGCCTGGGTGGCGTCACCAGCGAGTTTCGGGCCGCCGTCTACACCACCGACGTCGAGGACACGGAGTACCTGGCGCTGGTGCTGGGCGACGTCACGCCGGACCGCCCGATGCTGGTACGGGTGCAGACGGCCAGCGTATTGCGCGACGTCCTCGGCGCCTCGCCGGTGCCGGACGATCACCCGGCGACCGTGCCCCTGCGCATGATCGAAGAGGCCGGCGCCGGGATCCTGCTCTATGTATTTCCGCGCGGGCGCGCCAGCCTGCTCGGCGACTTCCGGTCCATGTTCGCGGCACCCGCCTCGGCGGCGCCGTCCGATCCGTCGGCGCGCGCTCCGGGTCCGGCGCGCGCGCCGGCGCTCACCGACTTTGGCCTGGGGGCGCAGGTGCTGGCCCACCTCGGCGCGCGGCGCATCCGGCTGCTCACCAACCCCCCTCGGCGGATCGTCGGTCTGGGCGGCTACGGCCTCGAGATCGTCGAGTGCGTCCCGATCCGGCCGGTCGGCCGGGTGGTGGCCTTCCGCAACGCGGGCGGCGGCGGCCAGGAGACCGCGTGAGCCGGCCGGAGACCAAGGCCTCGTCCTATGGGGCGACCTCGGCGGGCGCGGCGCACGAGGGCGCGCTCAAGTCGAAGGGCCGCCGGTTTGCCATCGTCGCGGCCCGGTTCAACGACTTCATCGTGGACAAGCTGATCGACGGTGCCCGCGATGCCTTGCGCCAGGCCGGCGCCGCCGACGAAGACGTCGAGCTCTTCCGCTGTCCCGGCGCGATGGAGTTGCCGGGCCTGGCCCGGCGGGTGGCGGAGAGCGCGCGGTTCGAGGGAATCGTCTGCCTGGGCGCGGTGATCCGCGGCGGCACGCCGCACTTCGATCTGGTGGTCAACGAGGCGGCGCGGGGGATCGGCGCGCTGTCGGCCGAGGGGCGCATCGCGGTCGCTTTCGGGGTGCTCGCCTGCGACAACGTCGAGCAGGCGGCCGAACGTGCGGGCAGCCCGTCGGGAAACCGTGGCTTCGACGCCGCGATGGTCGCGGTCGAGATGGCCGATCTCTACGCCTCGATGGCGGGTGAGCCGGGCGGCGCCGCCGTCCGGATGGCGCCCGAGGCGACGCCCGATATTCCACGCCGCACGAAATGACGTGATGGCTGGCCCGCGCCGAAGATCGCGCGAAATCGCGCTGCAAATTCTCCACCAGATGGACGTGGGGGGCGATCCCGACACCGACGTGTCGCGCCTCATCGCGCACTACTTCGAACACCTGGCCCCTTCGGGCGCGCCCGCGACGGACGAGGACGACGCCGAGCTGGCCGGGCCGCCGCCGGCCATCGACCGCGCGCTCATCGAAGAGCTGGTGCGGGGGGTGTCCGAGCACCGCGCCGAGCTCGACGAGTTGCTGACCGGTCTATCGCGCAACTGGCGGGTCGAGCGGATGGGAATCGTGGAGCGCAACGTCATCCGGATCGCGCTCTACGAGCTCAAGTACGCGGAGAACGTTCCGGTCGCCGTCATCCTCAACGAGGCTGTCGAGCTGGCCAAACGCTATGGCGCGGCGGAAGGGGGGGCCTTCGTCAACGGCCTCCTCGATCGCGCCGCCGGCGAGCTGGCCCGCCGCTGAGACCGGCCGCTGCCGGGCGACGTCGCAACGTCAATCGCGGCCGGCAAACAGAGCAAAAATTTGCCGAGCGCTTCGGCCGGGCGGACCATGGCAACGTGGGGCCCACCCTCGACGTCGGGATCCAGCAATTCCTCGACCACCTGCGCGTCGAGCGCGAGCTGACGCCCGCCACGGTAGAGGCCTACGGGCGGGACCTGGCGGGGTTCTCCCACTTCGCCTCGGGCCGCACGATCGCCGCCGTCGACTCCGTGCGGTCGATCGATGTCCTCGATTTTCTGGTGCACCTCACCGAGCGGAAGCTCTCGCCGCGCTCACAGGCCCGCCGCCTCATCGCGCTCCGCCAGCTCTTCAAGTTCTTCAAGGGGGAGCGCATCGTCGCCGTCGATCCCACCGAGGACGTCGATCTGCCGCGCTTCGGCCGGAAGCTGCCCGACTATCTGACGGTCGAAGAGGTCGATCGCCTGCTCGCCGCGCCCGATCGCCGCACGCCGCGCGGCGCCCGCGACGCCGCCATGATCGAGACCCTCTACGCGACCGGGCTGCGCGTCTCCGAGCTGGTGAAGCTACGCCTGCGCGACGTCAACTTCGACGCCGGCTATCTGATGACGATGGGCAAAGGCCGCAAGGAGCGCCTGGTGCCCGTCGGCGAGGCGGCGCTCGCCGCGGTCCGCGACTACGTCGAGGGGGCCCGCGCGCTCGAAGCCGGGCCGCGCGCGCTCGACACGTTGTTTCTCACCCACCACGGCCGCGCCATGACCCGGCAGGGCTTCTGGAAGCTGCTCGGGCGCTACGCCGTGGCGGCCGGCATCCGCAAGCGCATCTCGCCCCACAAGCTGCGGCATTCCTTCGCCACCCACCTGGTCGAGCGCGGCGCCGATCTGCGCGCCGTGCAGGCGATGCTGGGCCACGCCGACATCGGGACGACCGAGATCTACACCCACGTTTCGCGCAGCCACCTCCGATCGGTCTACAACCGGTTTCACCCGCGCGCGTAGGCGCCCGCTCGACCGACCCGGGATTTGCGCCCGCCCGCGTTGACAGCACGGTGAGCCCCCCCCATGCTCACGCCCGGAGGCAGCATGGATTCACGGGTCACGCGGGTGCAGGAGATTCTCGAGCTCAGACGGGTGCCCATCAAGATTGGGTTTCTCGACGCGCCACCCGGTCCGCTGCCACGCTGGTCGGGCGGCCCGGTCGCTGCCGGCTGCGTCTTCTGGGACCGCGCGATGGAGGGAAAGAGCTTTTACACGCTGCCCTCCGATCACTGGAACTGCGCCATCGGGAGCCACACGCACAAGATCGCGTTGCCGGCGGAGCGGGCCGGCGAGCTCGGCGCGACGATCGATTTCATGGTGGAGACGCGCTACCTGGATCCCGCCGAGGTGCCAGGGATCCCGACGCTCGACAAGGAGCCGGGCGCCGTGGCCTACGCGCCAGCGTCGAGCGAGGCGTTTGCGGCCGATGTTGTTGTGCTGGCGGCCACACCGTTGCAGACGACGCTGGTTTACGAAGCGGCACTCAAGGCCGGGATCGCGCGCGGCGCCGTCGAGGCGACCAGCCGGCCGAGCTGCGGGATTCTGCCAGCGTCCGCCAAGTCGGAGGTCATTGCACTTTCCTTCGGCTGCCGCGGCAACCGGGTCTATACCAAGCTCGGCGAAGACGAGATGTACGTCTCCATCCCCGGTGGGAAGTGGAACGATTTCGTCGATCGCCTGATCGAGGTTCAGCGCTCGAACCTGACCATGGGGAACTACTACCAGGCCCAGAGCGCCAAGTTCGCGTCACCCAAATAAGCGACGGGCGGCGGGGCGTTTCGATGGTTGGGGCGCTGGTGCTCTCCGCGGAGGCGGTCCGCGCCGCGGGGCGGGCGGCCCGGTTCACGCTGGTGGGGCTGGCGCCGGCGACGCCGCTCGATCCGGCGCCGCTCGACAGCTGGCTGGCGGCAGGTTACGCGGCCGACATGACCTGGATGGCGCGCCGGCAGACCAGATCGGAAGAGCA
>CALAOV010000210.1 GCA_937889515.1 uncultured Myxococcales bacterium
GGCCGCCCCCGCCGTGGCCCGCGATCCCGCTGCCGCCGGCCCCGGTGATTCCGCCGGCGCCGGCCGCGCCTCCACCCGAACCGCCCAACGGCGTATCGCCCGCCGCGCCGCCATTTCCGGTCGGGGCGCCGCCTTGGCCTCCGCCCCCGTTCGTCCCGCCGGCACAGCGCGGGCAGTCGCCGCCCTGACCACCCGCCGCCGAGCCATCGACGCTCTGCACCGGATCGACGGAGCAGGAAATGACCAGCAGAAGTCCGGAAAGCCAGGCGAGGTGTCGCATGACGGTAAGAGCGCAGCAATCGCCGTGCCCGTCAAAAAGACAGGCGCTTCGGCCGTAAGCCCGCGCGGCGCCTCAGATACAAGAGGCCGCCTTCCGGGATCCCCCTCGGATTTCCGAGGCCGGTCCTACCAGCGTGACGGGTCGAGGGCCGCCTGGATGCCGCTCGCCTCGGTGAACGCCAGGGCCAGCGCCAACCCCGCTTCGAGCAGCGGCTCGGCCTGGATGAACCTTCGCGCGACGGTTCCGGTGGTTTCGAGGCGCGGGTAGAGCGAGAGCACCGCCAGGGTCGGCAGGGGGCCGGGGACCGGGTAGGTGTTCCAACCGAGCTGCGCGCCGCGCGTCGCGCCCGCGGCAACTGTCCAGCGCGGCGTCGGGCCGGGCTCGGCGATCCAGGTCGCGTAAAAATCGCAGAGCGGCAGATTGTCCTCCACCTCCGCGCCGGCGCCGTTCGGACCCGGGCGAACGCGGACGGTGCGCCAGCCGGGGAACGCCCTCCAGGCGGCGGGATCGCGTAGCGCCTGCAGCACCGGCGCGGACGGCGCGTGAAAACCGATCCCGACCGCGACGCCGCCCAGCCGCTCGGTCTTTTCGCGCGCGACGAGGGCCAGCGTGCCGCGGGCCCGCAAAGGGGCCAGCAATTCTGCGGTCAACGGGCGGGGATCGGGAAGCCGGCCGGGGCCCGGCGCTGCGGTGGGGCGCCAGGCCGAATCGCCGGCGGGGTGCTCCGCGCGCAGCGCGGTCGCCCGCAGCGCCACGTACGCCACGGCGGCCAGGACGGCCGGCTCCCCGACGGGGCTGCGGGCCATGATGCGCCGGAGCAGCCAGCTCGTCCGCTTGACGTCGAGCTGGGCATCGATGATCAGCGTCGACCCGCCGTCGGGGTTTTCGCCGATCGAAAAGACGATTCGCCCCGGGGCGAGATCGCCGTCGACCAGATCGATCGTGACGCCATCCGATCGAGCACCGAGCTCGAGCCGCCCCGACAGGTTGAAGAGCGGAACTTCGAGCTCCCAGTCGACCCGCTTCGACCGGGCGCGCCGATCGACGACCGCCGTGCCGACCAGCGCCGGGATGAGCGCTCGGTAGTGGGCCGGATCGAGCAAGACCGCCTTGATCGCGGCGGCCGATGCGGCCGAGCGGGTGGCGCCGAGCACGCGCGGCGCGCTCTGCCCGGTAGGTCGCTGGATGACAAGCAGATCGGCGCTGCCGTCGGGGGGCAACGCGGCAGCCAGCGCGACCGCCGGCGACAGCTCGTCGGTTGCCCGCGCGCTCTGCGGCGCCAGTGCGGCCAGAGCGACGGCGCACAGCCACCCGCCCGCCCGCATGGCTTCAGCTTTTTTTCTTGATGAGAACGCCGGGCGGAATGCTCTTGGTTCGCGATCTCGTGTCCGGCGTTTCGCCCGCCGCGAGCTGGTTGAGATATCCCTGGATCTGCTGGTGGGTGTTAGGGGGCAGCTCGTCGAAGCGGACGCCGACGTCGCCGCTGCCCCCCGGCCCCAGGTGGGCCACCTTGCCGGGCAGGCGCAGCCGCTCGCCGTTCGGCAGGGTCAGGATGATGTCGACGGGGGCGCCCATCGCGGCGCGGGCCCCCAGCGACAGGCGCATTCCGCCGATCGACAGATTCACCGTGTAGACGGTGCGCAGCGCGCTCCAGTCCGGGATCCGGACTTCCACCAGCGAGCGGGTGGGGATACGCGCCGTGATTCGCCGTTCGCTGCCAGGTGGAGTTAGTTCTTCTTCCATGGATCTT
This sequence comes from uncultured Myxococcales bacterium, assembly GCA_937889515.1. GTDB lineage: Bacteria > Myxococcota_A > Polyangia > Fen-1088 > Fen-1088 > JADGRB01. The sequence goes on from CALAOV010000210.1 coordinate 2,031, forward strand.
TGAGCCCAGCGTGATTATCTCACAGCCAACGACTTTCCAAAGGAGACGCGATGAAAACGATACTGTCCGCCGCCGCACTGCTGCTCGCCCTGGGGGCTTCCGCCCATGCCGCCAAGTCCCTCAAGGTCACGATGAACGCCATCACGCCCGACGGTGTCGGGAAGTCCATCGGCACCATCACCATCAAGGAAACCAAGGACGGTGTAACCCTCGAGCCCAAGCTCAAGGGCCTGCTGGCCGGTGAGCACGGATTTCACCTTCACGAGAAAGCCAGCTGCGATCCGGCCGACAAGGATGGCAAAAAGACCGCCGGCCAGGCGGCGGGCGGCCACTTCGACCCCGACGCGACCAAGGCGCACAAGGGCCCGGGCGGGGGTGGCCACAAGGGCGATCTGCCGAAGCTGGTCGTCTCGGACAAGGGCGACGCCAAGGACAAGCTGGAGGTCAAAGGGCTCACGCTGGCCGACTTCCAGGGCCGGTCGCTCATGATCCACGAAGGGGGCGACAACTACAGCGACACCCCCAAGCCCCTCGGCGGTGGCGGCGCGCGGGTGGCGTGCGGCGTCGTGAAATAGACCTCGGGCGGGCAGGCGATCATAGACTGGCCGGATGGGCCGCCTGCTCGCGTTCATCAAGCTCGGGCGGCCGAAGTTTTTGGTCGGTGGGTTCGTCCTCTACGGGCTTGGCGCGGCGTTGGCGGTGCGCGGTGGGGCGGCCTTCGCGCTGGGGCGCTTTGTCTGGGGGCAGCTGGTGGTCACGGCGGCGCAGCTCATGACCCACTACGCGAACGACTACTTCGATCTGGCCGCGGATCGGGTCAATCGGACGCCGACGCAGTTTTCGGGGGGCAGCCGCGTGCTGGTGGGCCAGGCGTTGCGGCCGGTGGTGGCGCTGCGCGCTGCGCGGGTGCTCGCGCTCCTCGCCCTCGGTGCGGCGGTCGTGCTCGCGCGGCGCGCAGGCGGGGAGACGCTGGTGCTGGCGATCGCGATGATCGGCCTCGCCTGGGGATATAGCGCGCCGCCGCTTCGGCTGTGCGCGCGCGGTCTCGGCGAGCTGACGACCGCGGCGGTGGTGACGATGCTGGTGCCGCTCTCCGGCTATCTGCTGCAGGCCCATCGCCTGGCCGCGCCGATTTTTCTGGCGGCGGCGCTCCCGTGCGCGCTGCAGTTCGCGATGCTGCTCGCGATCGAGTTTCCAGATGCGGCCGGCGACGCGGCCGCGGCAAAGCGAACGCTGGTCGTCCGGATGGGCGCGCCGGCGGCGTCGCGGCTCTACGCGGTGGTCACGATCGGGGCGTTCGGCGCGTTGCCGTTCTTCGCGCGCGGCGGGTTGCCGGGCTGGGTCGCCGGCGCGCCGGCGCTGCTGGCGCCGGTCGCCGTGTGGCAAGCGCTGCGGGTCGCGCGCGGCGCCTACGGGGATCCGGCGCGCTGGGAGAGCGTGGCGTTCTGGGCGGTGGCGCTGCTGGTGGGGAGCGCCGGCCTCGAGCTGCTGGCAACGATCGCGGGCGGCTGAATCGCGACCCCGCCGGCGATCGCGACCAGGCGGCGCATGACGAAGGGCGCGGCGCGCATTCCGTGAAGCGTCGCGCGCGCGAGGGCGGGGTGGCGCACGATGAACACCAGCGCGCGCGTCAACCGGTCGTGCGCGCGCAGAAGCCGACGGCGTGCGCGGTCGAATCGAGCGAGATGCGCGTCGCCGTGGGCCAGGTAATGCGGAACGATCGCCGCCAGGTGCTCGGCGGTGACGAGGGCGTGCGCGATCCCGCCCGCGGTCAGCGGATCGGTGGCGCTGGCCGCGTCGCCGAGCAGGACCGCGCCGGGCGCGAAGCCGGCCCGCGCGCGTCGGGTCACCGGCGAGCGTCCGGCGGGCGCGGTGAGCGGCGTGGCCCCGTCGAGCAGATCGCGCAAGACCGGCTCGGCGGCGATCC
>CALAOV010000211.1 GCA_937889515.1 uncultured Myxococcales bacterium
GTCGTGCCCGCCGCGCCGGTCGTGCCCGCCGCGCCGGTGGTCCCGGCCGCGCCCGTCGTGCCCGCGCCGCCATTGACGCCCCCGTTTCCGGTTTGCTCGGTGCCGTCACCCGATTGAGCGCAGGAGCCGATGGCGATCGCGAGCCCGAGGGTCAGACAATACGGAAACAGCCGGGAGGGCGCAGACAAAAGACGCAGAGCCATCGGAGGCCTCCTTGGGGGTTGAGTGAGGAGTGTTCTCCCCCCCCAAAAGCGGCTCGCCCGAGACCCAGGGCGCTAAGGCGCGGTCTTTTGGGCGACGACGAAGCGCGCCAGATCGTCGATCTCGGCGGGCGTCAGCTTGGCCTCGAACTTGGGCATCTTGTTCTTCTCGCCGAAGAGGCGCCCGTGGCCGGCGTCCTTGATGACGGCCGTGACCCAGGAAAGCGTCCCACGCCCCTTGAGGTTCGGTCCGGTGTTCTCCCCTTCGGCGTCGATCTCGTGGCAGCTGTCGCAGTCCTTCTGGGGGACGAGGTCGTGGCCGCGCGCCGCGCGCGCGACGTCGGCGTCCGGCGCGCCGGTCTGGGCGTAGACCATCTCGACCAGCGCGTCCATCTCCTCGGAGGTCCCCTGAACCGGCTTCATCCCCTTGTCCAGCTTAGCCGGCCCCATGGTGAGGGGACCATCGGGATTCTCCAGAAAGCCGCGGATCCAGGCCCGCGAGTTGTAGCCCTTGAGCTCTGGGCCTTTGTCGCCGCCGGTTCCGGAGAGTCCGTGGCAGCCGCCGCAGTGCTCGCCCCACAGCTCGCGGGCGTGGTTGAGCGGGTCGTTGCGGAAGACGGCCAGGCCACCCTCGGCCGAGATCCCCTTGAGGGCGAGCTTGCGGGCGGTCTCCCCGCGCGATTTCTCCTCGGCGCGGCCCTTGGCGAACGCCGGATCGTGGGCGTCCTTCGCCAGCGAGATCGTCGACAGCGCGCCCAGCGCCGCCACGCTCAAGCCGATCGCGACCATCACGCGCGGCCGGTCCGACGGCCGATTGGTCCGCCCCCGATCGAGAAACGGGAGCGCCAACAAGAGCGTGGTGAGGATGCCCGGGATGACCATGGTGGCCACGATCTCGAGCGGCCCTTCGAAGTACATCCGGAGCTGAAAGAGCGGCAGCGCATACCACTCGGGCCGGGCGACGTAGCTGGAGGTCGGATCGGCGGGCGACTCGAGCGGGGCCCCGTGGTGGGCCACCACGGCGGCGGTCACGATCAAGAGCGCGAAAGTGCCCAGGCCGGCGTTGCGGACCGCCTGGTGCGGCCAGGCGGCCACGGTCCGGGTGGCGATCTGCTCGGGCGACAGCGACCACTTCGGCGTGGGGCCGTGCTTTCGATACAGATAGATGTGCAAGACCAAGAAGACGACGAAGGCGGCCGGCAACACCAGCGCGTGGACCGCGTAGGCGTGGGTGAGCGTCAGGTTGCCGAACGCCGAGCCGCCCTGGATGATCTGCTGGACCGCGACGCCCACCACGGGCGCGCTGCCGGCGATGGTCGCCTCGACCAGCTTCGCCCAGTATCCCTTCTGGTCCCAGGGCAGCAGATAGCCGGAGAGCGCGAACAGCGCGGTCAGGCCGAAGAGCGCCAGGCCCAGCATCCAGTTCAGCTCGCGCGGCCGGCGGTAGGCGCCGAAGACCAAGACCTGCAAGAGGTGCAGCCCCGCGACCACCACCAGCGCGGACGAGCCGAAGCTGTGCAGGCCGCGCACGAACCACCCGAGGGGAAGTTGATCCTGGATGTACGCCACCGAGGCCCAGGCGGTGGTCACCGAAGGCGCGTAGAACAGCGCCAGGAAGATCCCGGTCACCGCCTCGACCGCGAAGAGGCCGGCGGCCACCGAGCCGAGCGCCCGCCAGAGGCTGGCGCCACCCGGCATCTGCCCGCCCAGGATCGCGGATTCGAGCCCGGGCAGCCCCAGGCGCTCCTCGAGCCAGGCTCGCCCACTGGCGGGGCGCGGTGACTCGGGGGGCGGGGCGACCGGCGTCGGGCTGACGCTCATCCAATCGGCTCTTTCTTCGGGGAGCCGTTGCGGAAGCGTTGGTAGCGAACGAGCAGATCGCGCCCATCGGTGCGGACGTCGAGCTCGTCGAGGCCGCGCGGCGACGGGCCGCTCAGACAGCGTCCTTCGAGGTCGAAGGACGACGCGTGACAGGGGCAATCGAACTTGCCGGTCTTTTCATTGAAGTCGACGCCGCAGCCGAGGTGCGGACAGACGGTCGAGAAGGCGCGGACCGGCGCGATCTCGGTGGCGCGGACCAACCAGCAGGAGCCGAGCGTGACGTGATCGAGCCGCAGCCAGGCGTCGTCTCGCTGGCCGACCGCGGTTACCCGCACCGGCTTGCCCGGCTTGACCTCGTGATCGCTGGCGACGCGCAACGGCTGGTCGGCCCCGTGGATCGTGCCACGCTTGAGCGGCCCTGCCAGGAAGCCCAGGCCGGGGACCAGCGCCAGGGCGCCGGCGACCGCACCGAGGGCGGCGGTCAGCGTCGCGAGAAAGGCTCGCCGCGGTTCGGCTGGGGGCTCTGCCATCGCCAAGTGGACGAAAAGCTTGCCCGTCTTGGGTGTCCGAGGTCAAGGCGGGTTACCGCCGTGGCGACATGCTAATTACCGCTCATGTCCGACGTTACATTCGGCTCCGGCGATGCCTACGTGGAGGCGCGTGAATTCACGCTTCGGGTCGAGGTTCGCTGCGCGTTTCCGAAAGACTACGACGGGGACGACGACGGCTACGCCTGGTGGGCGGAGGTCGAACCGGCCACGGCCGAGATCGTCCGCGCCGCCGCCACTATCCTGGCCGGTCGCCCCGGCTGGCGCGTCCGCCCCACCAACCGCGGCCGCCCCGCCACCGAAGAGGTCACCATCGTCGTCGAGCGGGAACCATAGATCGCGTCGGGGGAGGGACGGCTTTGCCGACCCGAGCCCATCGCGGGAGGGTTTGGGAACCCTCTCAGGGTTCCCATAAAAAAAACGGCCAGCCCGGAGGCTGACCGTTTTTACGGACAAGACGAGTTGCGCTTACGCTGACTTGCGAACGTTCGCAGCCTGCAGCCCCTTCGGCCCCTCCGTGATGTCGAACTCGACCTCCTGCCCCTCGCTCAACGAGCGGAAGCCCTCCGACACGATCGCCGTGTGATGGACGAATACGTCGGGACCGTCCTCACGTGCGATGAATCCAAAACCCTTCGCGTCGTTGAACCACTTCACCTTGCCGGTTGCCATCTGCTGCCCTCCTACGAACGTTGATATCGATTGCTTTCTCGTTTCCACGGCTTTCCGTGGAAATTGGGGGACGAGAGTACGGGTGTTACGAATTGTGTCAAGGCAGAATCAGACGGATTTCCGGAGCGTCTCGCGAGCGCTCGGGCCGCCGCCCAAGGCCCGTGCCAGCGCGTGAACGGCGGCCGCCGGATCGGGCGCGGCCATGACGGCGCGGATGCAGGCGACGCCCCGGGCGCCGGCGGCCAGAACCCCGTCGACGGTCGCCGGTTCGATGCCGCCGATCGCGATCAGGGGAACGCCGATGGCGGTCGCGGCGGTGAGCGCGGCCGTACCCAGCGGCGGTCCGTAGCGGCGCTTGGCCGGTGTGTCGAAGATCGGGCCGAAGAAGGCAAAGGTCGCGTAGGGCGCGCCGGCGAGCAGCTCGTCGATCCCGTGCGCGGAGATCCCGACGGCGAGCGCCGGGGCGATGGCGCGCGCGTCGGCGGGCGTCAGCGATTCGCCGCCGAGGTGTACGCCGTCGGCGCCCACGGCCAGCGCGACGTCCACCCGATCGTTGACGAGGAACTTCACCCCCGCGGCCGCCGTCTTGTCGCGCAGCGCGCGCGCGAGCTCGACCAGCGGCTGTCCGGAGAGATCCTTCTCGCGGAGCTGGACGGCGACCTCGTGGGGGGGCAGGCCCGAGCCGGCGATCCCCCGCAGGGCCTCTTCGACGACCGTCGCCAGCGGCCGGCCCGCCGTGGCGCGGCGATCGGTCACCAAGGTGAGGCGGGGAACCGCGAAGTCGAGCGACTCTGAACCGGAGCTAGTCAATCAGGCCGTCGAGCGGAGACGACGCGGTGGCGTAGAGCTTGCGCGGGATTCGCCCGGCCCGGAAGGCGCGGCGCCCCGCGATGATCGCGTCGCGCATCGCCTCGGCCATCATGAGCGGATGGCGCGCGCCCGCGATGGCGGTGTTCATGAGCACGCCCGCGCAGCCGAGCTCCATGGCGATCGCGGCGTCCGAAGCGGTTCCCACCCCGGCGTCGACGATGATCGGCACCTTGGCGTGCTCCAGGATGATGCGGAGGTTGTAGGGGTTCCGGATGCCCAGGCCCGACCCGATCGGCGCCGCCAGCGGCATGACCGCCGCGCATCCGACGTCCTCCAGCTTCCGGGCCAAGATGGGATCGTCGAGGCAGTAAGGGAGAACCGTGAAGCCCTCCTTGACCAGGACGCGGGCCGCTTCGAGCGTGGCCGGACCGTCGGGGAAGAGTGTACGCTCGTCGCCGATCACCTCGAGCTTCACGAGATCGGCGATGCCCAGCTCGCGCGCCAGGCGGCAGGTGCGGATCGCTTCTTCGGCGGTGTAGCAACCGGCCGTGTTCGGAAGGATGGTCTGGCGGGTGCGATCGATGGTGTCCAGCACGTTGGGCTTGCCGGGGGTGAGATCCACGCGGCGCAGCGCGACGGTAACGATCTCGGCGCCCGACAGCCGGATCGCCTCGCGCCCTTCCTCGAGCGTCCGGTATTTCCCGGTGCCGACCAGCAGCCGCGACTTGAACCTACGTCCCGCGATGACCAGGAAGTCGTCGTCGGCTTGCACGGCCGGCGGATCGCCCGAATCCCCGCCCGAGCCGCCCCCCGAGCCGCCACCAATAAAAGCCACGATCTCCAGCCGGTCGCCGTCGGCCAGCGTCGCGTCGCTCCAGGTCCGGCGCGGAACGACGTCCTGGTTGCGCTCGACCGCCACCCGCGCGGGGTCGACGCCCATCGCGGCCAGCAGGCCCGACACAGTGGTGCCGGGCGTCGCGGTTCGAATCTCCCCGTTGACCGTGAGGCGCAGGTCGTCCATCTGTGGTAGCGAATCATAACCCGAAGCCGCCCATGCGTTGCCCCTTCTGCTCCGCGATCGAAGACAAGGTGGTGGACACCCGTCCGTCCGACAACGAGCAGGTGATCCGCCGCCGCCGCGAGTGCGCCGCCTGTTCCCGGCGTTTCACCACCTACGAGCGGGTCGACGAGGTGCTCCCGCTGGTCATCAAGAAGGACGGACGGCGCGAGTCCTTCGACCGGGCCAAGGTCCTGAGCGGGCTCAAGAAGGCCTGTTCCAAGCGGCCGGTCCCGGTCGAGGTCCTCGAGGCCACGGCCGACAAGATCGAGCGCGCGATGGAGGAGGGGGGCGAAAAAGAGATCCCCTCGTCGCGCATCGGCGACGCGATCATGTCGGCGCTGCGCGACATCGACGAGGTGGCGTATGTCCGCTTCGCCTCGGTCTATCGATCGTTCCGCGACGTCAACGAGCTCATGAGCGAGCTGCAGAGCCTGGTCGACAACCGGGGCCGCAAGTGACGCCGGCCCGCTTTTCGGCCGCCGACCGGCGCTTCATGGCGCGCGCGCTCGCGCTGGCCGAGCGCGGCCGGGGGACGACCAATCCGAATCCGGTGGTCGGCGCGGTGATCGTGCGGGGCGCGCGCATCGTGGCCGAAGGGTTCCACCACCGGGCCGGTCGGGCGCACGCCGAGGTGAACGCGCTGGCGGCGCTGCGCGGCGGCGCGCGCGGAACGACGCTGTACGTGACGCTCGAGCCTTGCTCCCACACCGGGCGCACGGGACCCTGTACGGACGCGATCCTGGCGACGCCGCCCGCGCGGGTGGTGGTCGGTTGTCGGGATCCGAATCCCATCGTCGACGGGCGTGGCATCGCCCGCCTCCGGCGCGCCGGCCTGCGGGTCGACGTCGGCTGTCTGGAGGACGAGTGCCGCGCGGCCATCGCGGGCTACGCCGTCTGGGTGCGCGATCACCGGCCGCTCGTGACGCTGAAGGCGGCGGCGACCCTGGACGGCTTCATTGCCGGCTTCATCGCCGGCGCCGCGCCGACGCGGCGCC
>CALAOV010000212.1 GCA_937889515.1 uncultured Myxococcales bacterium
AGAGCAGGGTCTTTACACGGCTCGGGTCGCAGGTTCAATCCCTGTCCCGCCTACTTCACGAACCGCAGACCCCTCGTCCAGCGTCGCTTCGAGGTCGAAACCGCCGCTGATCTTCCAGCCGTCGCCCTCGTGCGGAGTCAGGACGACGGGCGGCATGAAGCGCTCGAGGATGGTTCTGGCGCGGTCCGGATCGCGCTCGAGTAGGCCCAAGAGGTTCGACAGCAGGTTTTCGATCACCTTCGGGTGTGGGAGCACCTTCGGCTGCTGGTCGCGGCGGAGATCCTCCGCTTCGGCCGTGAGCTTGGCGTGCAACGCTTCTTCCTGCTGAAGCCGAGTAGTAAGCGCCGCGGAGAACCGCATCTGAGCAATCGCGTAGGCGAGATTTCCCATCCGCTCTTCTGACCCAACAAGAGCTTTTCCAGCTCCACCAGTCTTGAGGACTTGGGCGCCGTGAACCGCTTTTTGACGCCCGCGATGAACCTCTCCACCAGTCCAGGAGCTTGCAGACGCTCCTGCAGCGCTCCCACAACTGCAGCCGTCAGCTTCCTCGAAGAAATCGTCCGGCCGTTGGCGCATATCGCCTCGCCACGGCTGTGGTGCGGGACACGCCGCGCCCAGCGAACGGTGGAGCCGCGACGCGACAGGCGGCTTCGCAAGACGCCCGGTGTTGCCAGCTAACCGCCCATCGGTCCACACTCTTACTCAAGAGATCCGCCATGGCCGCCCCAAGACCACGCTCGACCGCGCCTCACGAGGACGCATCTGAAGGCGAAGATCTGGCCTCGGTCCCGGAGAAGTACCAGCTGACCCACCGGACCTACCTGACAAAGGCGGGCGCCGAGACGCTGCGGAAAGAGCTGACAGACCCGAACCCGAAAGTGTCGGACAAGCTCCGGGCGCTCGTCCGTGGCATCAAGCGTTAGACCGCTCCAGAAGGACGACGATCGCACGTCGTTCCGTTCGGGCGACGCCGACCTCGATCATTTTTTTCACCGCTACGCCGGTCAGAATCAGTTTCGGCATCGCGCGGGTGTCACGTACGTCTATGAGCACCGGACCTGATCAAGCTCCTAGGGAGCCTCCGGGCGGGGCCGGAGTTCGCGGACGACCTCGAAGCCGTGATTCGGGAGAACCAAGCCCAAGAGCTAGAACCGTCGCCTTGGGAACCCTGATCGATTCGAGTGTGTTCATCGCCGCCGAGCGAGGCCATCCCCCCGGCGGCACGATGGTTGCCCTTGCGGACCTCGCGACCGGCGAGTACCTGATCGCCGCGATCACGGCTTCCGAACTGCTCCACGGCATCCTGCGCGGGCTCAGCGAGATCGGTCTCGCGAACGTTTCAGCTTCAGCGACGGCTGATCCGCCAGATCGTGCCGTTGCCGTCCTCGGTCACGAAGAGCGAGCCGTCGTTCGCGACCGCGACACCGACCGGGCGGCCCCACACCTGCGTGGCGGAGACCACGAAGCCGGTCATGAAATCCTCGTATTCGCCGGTGGGCTTGCCGCTCGCGTCGAAGAGCAGCCGGACGACCTTGTACCCCACGCGTCGATCGCGATTCCAGGAGCCGTGCATCGTGACGAACGCGCTGCCCTTGTATCCGGCGGGAAATTGGTCGCCCAGGTAGAAAGTCATTTGCAGGGGCGCTGTATGTGCCTGCATGAACACGTCCGGCACGGTGACCTTGTCCTTGAGGTCGGCCCGCTGCCCCGCATGCCGCGGGTCTTGGTTGGCGCCCAGGTAGTACCAGGGCCAGCCGTAGAACGCCCCCTCGACCACATGGGTCGCATATTCGAACGGCGTGTTGTCGCCGAGATCGTCGCGCTCGTTGACGGCGCACCACAACTGTCCCGTCGCGGGTTGGATCGTCATGCCCTGGCAATTGCGCAGTCCCGTCGCGACGATCTTCATGTTCTTGCCGTCGGGATCGAACGAGAGGACGTCGGCGCGCAGCTCTTCGGTGTCCCAGGCGGCGCCGAGCGGCTTCAGCTTGGCCCAAGCCTCGAGGCCATCGACGGCGCCGGGCTCCGGATGCATCGTCAAATGCGGCTCGGGGAACATGTCGAGCGCGACGTTCGAGCCGGAGCCCACCGATAGGTAGAGCCGCTTGCCGTCCGGCGAGAAGGCGATGTCCCGCCCGTAGTGGTGCACCCAGGGAATCCCATCGACCACGCGTTGGGCCTTGCCGGTGGCGGTGAGATCGCCCTTCTTGTACGCGAAGCGAACCACGCCGTCGCTGTTCGCGACGTAGACCCACCGAGGGTTGGGCCCGGGCGGATAGAACGCGATGCCGTACGGCTGCTGGAGGCCACTCGCAAAGATCACGTCCTTTGCCGGCTTGGCGCTCCCCGCGGGCACACGCAGGACGCGCACCGAGCCGAACATGCTGTCGGCGACGAACAGGTCGCCGTTTGGCGCCACGCGAATCACGCGCGGCTTGTGTGTGTCGGTCGTGACGAGCTCCGCCGTGAAACCGTCGGGGACCTGCGGCCGCGCATCCGGCGGCATTGGCACCACCTGCGCCTGGCCCGCGGTGGGCTTCGCCACGGCGGGGAGGTCCCGAGCCGTGATGAGGCGCCGGAGTCCCGGCTTGTCGTCGCGCCAGTCGCCCATGGCCGCCTGCCCTCGCAGCACCTGGCCGAAGGCGCTTGCGCCGGCGAACAGAGCGAGACAACAGATGGCGAGGGCGACCAGCTTCGTGGAATGTCGACGGATCGGGTGCGGGGCGAGGTCGTCGTTGGCGGATTGCATGAGGACCCGGAAACTAAGGTCGAGTTCGGTGGCGTCAAGCGCGGTTCGCGTCGGG
>CALAOV010000213.1 GCA_937889515.1 uncultured Myxococcales bacterium
CGCCGCTCGACAACCTGCGCCTGCGGGCGCGCCTGCCGTTCGCGGCCCGACTCGATCAGGCGCTTTCGGCCCTCTACGGCTATTGCCAGGCCGCGGAGGTCCCGATCACGACCCACGCCAGCGCGGCCAACGAGTACGGTCTGGGCCTGCACACGTTGGTCGCGCCGGATCGGTGGCGGCCGGTGCTGGAGCGCTACCCGACGCTGCGCCTGAACTTCGGCCACTTCGGCCACGATTACGGCGTCGAGGATCGCGACGCGCCCAAGGAGACCGCCAGTGCCTGGATCTACCAGGCCGCGGCGCTCATCGAACGCTATCCGAACGTCTACGCCGATCTCTCGAATTCCCCGCTGGTCTACGACCCGGTCTACGCGTCGCGCCTGATCGCGCTGCTCGCCGACGTGATCGGCCGACACCCCAAGGTTAAGCGGCGTTTGATGTACGGCAGCGACTGGTGGCTCTCCTGCCTCGATCCGGACGCCGAGACCGCCGTCGACAAGTTTCGGCAGACGTTCGCCCGTCTGTTCACCCCCGACGAAGTAGCCGACGTGATGGGCCGTAACGCGCTGCGGTTTCTCGGCTTCCTCGACGAGGCCGGCCACCCGCGCGCGGGCGCGGCGGCGGCGCGGCTGGGACGCTTCTACGGGCGCGCGCCGTTGCCGCCGTGGTTGCCGAAGGCCTGAGGTCGCCTGGGCGGGCGGGCGCTCAGAGAAGGACCAGCCCGGCCAGGATCGACGCCGCGTTGGCGATCGCGGAGACGCCCAGGGCGCGGGCCGGCGGCAGGCCCGGTAGGACGACGGCGTAAAAGGCCGCCTCGGCCAGCCAGGCCCAGAGCTCCGACAGGGCCAGCGACGATCGCCCCGTGAGACCGACGAGGTGCGGGAAAACGAACCAGACCAGCGGGTGCGTCACCAGCTGCGCGAAGACGGCGATGAGGGCGCGTCGCCCGGCGCCCAAGGCGTGGCCGCGCGTCAGAGCGACGACGATGGGCGCCTCGACGGCGACCGTGATGACAAAGGCGACGAACCAGGCGCCGGGCGTCGGCATCGGGCGCTAGCGGCCCCGGACGAAGAGGAACGAGCCGGCGGCCAGCTCCAGATAACCATGGAACGACGCCAACGAGAGGTAGAGCTGCCGGGTCCGGTGAACGTCGACGAACGACGCCCCGAGGACGCCGAGCGCGAGCAGCGCCGTCAGCCCCAGCCAGACGGGATGGAGATCCCGGACCAGCGATCGCAGCGACATCCGGAACGAGAGCGTCCCCTCGCAGCGAACGTCCTCCTGGGGAATCCAGGCCAGCCAGACGTTGTAGTGGACGGCTTGCAGCAGCACGAAGGCGAGACCGAGGCCGAGCGCCGTGCGCTGGGGCAGGGAGGCCGGCCAGGCGAAGATCATCTCGTCGACGAAGCGGGCGGCGCCGGGGCCGCCGAAACGGACAACCGGCAGCGCCCAGCCCGAAACACAAAACGCGACCGCCAGCGCTAGGAGGCCGAGGGCGGGGAGGGCGAAGCGTCGGCTTTTGCGAAAGAGCAGCAGCCACAGCGCGATCGCGACCAGGTTGTGTAGGTGGGCGAACACGGTGCGGGCCAAGGTCGGCCGCGCCAGGGCGGCGACCATCAAGCCCAGGATCACGGGGCCCGCCAGGAGCGCGCGGCGAATCCCCAGAGGGGATCCCGATGCGGCGACGCCGGCGCACACGCCGGAAAAGGCCCAGGCCCACCCGAGCCCGACCTCGGTCGCGGCGAAAGGCCAGCGGCCGGGGAACGCCATCTCGAGCCCGCGCAAGGCGAACAGTGCCGCGCAACCGGCGGCGAGCGCCGTGGTCCACCGGCGGGGGAGATCGCGCCGGAGCGCGAGATAGCGCACGTCGCTGGCAACGTGCGCGACGCCAAACAGCGCAGGACCGAGAACGAACAGCACGCCGGGTGCCAGCAGCGTCAAAACGACGGCCAGCGCGACGCCGGCCAGGGCCTGTACGCGAATCCTCTGGTCGCGCCTCGTGAGGAGGGGCCGTGCAATCGCCGAGCGGGAGAGCCCGACCAGCAGAGCGCGCCGCAGGCGATCCAGCGGGATCGCCGCGCGCTCGGGCCAGAGGACGCCGGTGGCCATGCGGGCGATCAGCGCCGCCGTTTGCGCCGGCGATCGTAGAACAGGGCCGCCATGCCCACGATCAGCAGGCCGAGCGCGACGGCGCCCGGTCCCGTCGCGCGCGGGGCGACGTCGCAACCACCACCCTTGCTGCCGCAGGACGGACAGACCCCTTCGCCGCCGGCGTTGCCGCCGCCACCGGCGTTGCCGCCGCTGCCGGCGTTGCCGCTGCTGCCCGACGCGCCACCACCGGCACCACCGGTCTCACCCGCGGGCGGTCCGGTCGGTTTGGCCGGTGCGGGGCCCGAACAGACGTACTTCGGCGCCGAGGTGTTGCAATAGAACGCCCTCGAGGAGCAGGTTCCGCCGTCGCCGCAGGCCGTCCCGAAGTTGCTCGGCGCGCATCCGGCGTCGGGCGCCGACACGACGGCTGGGCAGGCGTCGCATTTGTAGAGCGTCATGTCGCTCGTCGTGCCGCACGAGATGGCGTAACACTGGCCACCGCCTTGGCAGGCCTTTCCGACATCCGCGGCGGCGCAGGTGATGAGCGCGTCGAAGGTGTCGCAGGTCGGCGGAATGTCCGCTCGGCTCGGAAGAGCCCAGGCCATCGCCGCCACCAATACCAGGATTCTCAGTGAAGATAGGTTAGTAGTCATATATCGAGATGCTATCACCCCGGTCGGGCGACGTCACCGAGGGGCGCCTGCGCGCCGGCGATCCGATGGGCGTCTACGTCCATTTTCCGTTTTGCAGTGTCCGCTGCCCGTACTGCGACTTTGCCGTCGATACCCGCGGCGAGATCCCCCACGACGAATACGCCGACGCGGTGGCGGTGGAGATCGCGGCGCGGGCCGCCTGGTTCGACGGCGGAGGTCCGCTGGTCTCGATCTACTTCGGCGGTGGGACGCCGGGGCTGTGGCGACCGGACTCGCTCGGCCGCGTTCTCGAGGCGGCGCGGGAGACTTTTGGCAGGGTGGCTGCGTCCGCGTTGGAGATCACCGTCGAGGTGAACCCGGGTGAGGTCGACACGGCCCGGCTCGCCGCGCTCCGCGACTGCGGCGTCAACCGGCTGTCGATCGGCGTTCAGGCCCTGGAAGATCGGCTGCTGGTCACGCTCGGACGGAACCACACCGCCGCGGCGGCGCTGGCCTGTCTGCCCGCGGCGCGGGCCGCCGGCTTCGACGACGTTTCGGTCGATCTGATGTTTGGCGTTCCCGGCCAGTCGCTGGACGACTGGCGTCGCGACGTCGACGCCGTCCTCTCGCTCGCGCCCGAGCACGTCTCCGCTTACGCGCTCACCGTCGAGCGCGGCACCGCTTTCGGCGCCCTCGACCGCGCGGGCGGGCTGCGGCGTCCCGACGACGATCTGGTGGTCCAGATGTTCGAAGCGGGGCGAACGGCGCTGGAGGCCGCCGGGCTCGCGCAGTACGAGGTCTCGAGCTACGCGCGCGCCGGCCACCGCGCGCGCCACAACCGCCTCTACTGGTCGCTGACGCCCTATCTCGGCGTCGGCGCGTCGGCGTCCTCGTTTCGGCCGCTCGACGACGGGACGGCCTGGCGTTTCGCCAACCCGCGGGCCACCGACGTCTACCTGCGCGCCGCGCGGGCCGGGGGCGGCAGCCCGGCGGTTCGTCAGATCGAGCGCCGGCGCGCCGCCGATCTGGAGAACGAAGCGCTGTGGCTGGGACTGCGCACGATCGACGGCGTAGGTCGTGTCGCGCACCGCGCGCGTCACGGCGTCGATCCGCTGGCAGGACGCGAGGCGGCCGCGTCGCGCGCAACGGCCGCGGGCTGGCTGACCGTCGACGAAGAGCGGTTGCGCCTCACGTCGGCCGGTGTTCTCTACGCCGACGAAGTCGCGGCTTGGTTCTGGTCGTAGCGGGCGGACAAGCGCCGCTCAGAACTTGGCGTTGCGCGCCAGCTCGAGTGCTCTTTCTTGCCAGAAGACGCCGGCCTTGGGGCCGCCGTTACACTGGCCGTCCGACTCGCCCGGCTTCTTGAGCCAGAGGTAGGCGTCGATGAGCGGGTCGGCCGTGCTGGCCGTGGGCGGCGAGCCGAGGGCGCGTCCGGGGGGGTTGCACCAGCACTTCTCGTCGTCCGCCGCTTCGTCGCACTTGGGCGGGCCGTTGCCGTTGCGGCTGGTGTCGATCACGAAGTGCTTGCCGCCGACGAGCTTGGAGATCGCCTTGCCGTAATTGATCTCCGTGCTGGTCGCCTTGTAGTTGGAGACGTTGAGCGCGAAGCCGTCGGCCTCGTCGATGCCGGCTTCCTTGAGGCGCTTGGCGTCCTCGGCCGGCTTGAGCCAGCCCGAGTGTCCGGCGTCGATGTAGACGGCGATGTTCCCCTGCGCTTCGAAGGTATGGACCGCGAAGCGCAGGAGCCCGAGCCGCTCCTTCTGATCGGCCTCCGAAAGGCAGGGCTTGCCGTCGGCGGAGACCTTCGTCAGCAGGCCGAGCGAGTCGGGCTCGAGCACGACCGCGGCGCGGCGCTCGCCGATGCCGGTCGCGAAGGCGGTGATCCACTCCTTGTACTTGTCGGCAGCGCCGGCGCCGCCCGCGGAGTACTGCCCGCAGTCGCGCTTGGGGATGTTGTAGGAAAGAAACAGTGGCAGCGCGCCGGTCTTGAGGAACGCGTCGGCGCGGCGGCCGACCCAGTTCTTGACGTTGGGCGTCCAGTCGCCGATCCATTCGGCGCCGCCGTTGTCGGCGATCTTGGCGAAGAGCGCGGAGGTGGGTGGATCGGTCTTGCTGGCCAGTTTCGACTTGAGATGGGCGGGACCGTACGGGTCGACCCAGCCGAGCTTGGGGCCGGCGAAGATGTTCTCGCCGTGCTTCCAAGGCGGCAGCGGCGGGGCCGCCGGCTCACCGGGCTTGCCGGCGGCCGGCTTGGCTGGCGCCTCGGCCATCGGAGCGGAGCCCGCGGCTGCGGCCTCCGGTGCGCCGGTGGCGGGCGTCGCCGCCGGCGGCCCGGACTGGACCGGGGCCACGCAGCCGATCGCGAGCATCAGGGCCGTAAGAGAGATCGCCTTAGTCGTCATGCTGTCCTCCAAGGTCGGATCGCCTAACACGAACCACGGAAGGCGACAAGCCGACGCGTCCGCAGCCGGCAGGTTCTAGTCTGCGAACGGACGCAGGATCTCGCCTTTGCGGGGCGTGCCGTCGCCCCGGTGCCAGGTTCCGTCGACGTTCATGACTTCGTATCCCGACAGCGTCATGAGGCGGGTGGTGATCGGATCGATCGACGAGAGAAACCCGATGTGCAGGTGCGGCGTCGTCGCGTTGCCCGAGTTGCCGCAACGGCCGACGACCTCACCGCGACGCAGGTGATCGCCGACGTGAACGGTGACCGAGCGGGCCGCCAGGTGCCGGAACTCGGTGTACTCGCCCGGGGCGTGCTCGAGGATCACGTAGTTCCCCTGATCGAGCCCCTTGGTGTAGGCGGGCCAATCGCGAGCGCCGCCGTGGGCGACCACCACGGTGCCGTCGGCCGGCGCCAGCACTGGCCGCCCGTAGCAGACGAATCGGTTCAGCGCCGCCCCCCGCCGTGGGGCGCGTGTGCCGGCGGGTTGCGCGGGAACGAAATCGAGCGCGTAGGCCGCGTAGCCCACGTGGGTGTCGCCGCTCTCGAAGCCCTGGATGACGCCCCACACGCCCGAAAATGGCAGCGAGAGGTGCGTGATCTGCGGCGGCGGCGGTTCCGCGGACGGGCTCTCGGTCGCCGTCGCGGCGCGCGGGTCGGAAGTCGGGAGGAGCAGCAGCATTGCTGCCGTCGCCGCAATGGCCCTCGTCCCCATCGGCGCCAGTCTACCTCTTGCGCAGGCCTTGGGGCTTACGCAGTCCCTCCCGCGTACGCAGTCCTTCAAGTGTTCGGTCCCAGAACGTGTAGGCGAGGCGCTCGGCGTCGGGATCGGTGCCGGCGAACCGGACGGCGCAGTGGTGGAGCAGGGTGGGCAGAAGGCGCGCGCGCGCGTCGGTCGCCAGGCCGCGCGCCGCGATCGCGACGCGGTCGCGGTGGCGCGCCAGGATGGCGCCGGGCAACGGAGCGGCTTGCGCCACCTCACGTCCGCCGTCGTCGATGGCGCCACCGCCGAGCGCGGCGCGAAGCGCGTGTCCGTGCCGTCGAAAGTCGGCGTCGGCCTCGCCGCGGGTTTCATCATCGACGGCGATCCAGGACTCGGCGGCATGTCGCCGGGCCCGCGCGAGCGCGTGGCGCTGGTCCAGGCTCAGGCCGAGCCCGCTAGCCAGCGCGTCGAGAGCCTGCACCAGCAAGAGGACCCGATCGCGCTCGGGGTCGGCCAGGAGCGCGGCGGCGGCTTCGCTATCGGACTCGAAGATGCGGTGTACGGCGGGAAGATCGCCGGCCGTGAAGCGGCCCCATTCCACGTGATACTCGCCGATCTCGAGGGTCGTGAAGGCGCCCCGGCGTCGTGCCGACGCGAGCGCCGCGCGGAGGCGGGATTCGAACGCCTGCGCCTGGGTCTCGGCGTGCACGCGCAGGCGAAGATGCGGCCGCCGACCGGGGCCGTCGACGTAGCGCAAGAAGAACCACGCGTCGATCTCACGCGCGCGTTGCCCGTCGCGAATGGCGGGAACGACGGATTCCTCGAGGAGCTCGTCCTGGCAACCCGAGGCTCCGAACAGCTTGAAGGTACGCCAGCCGGCGAGGGGCGGCGCTTCGCGGGGCGGCGGGACCCGCCCGGTGGCACGGCCGTCGACGTCCGCCGGCGCGTCGGCATCGACCACGGCCACCACCGCTTCGACTCGACGGCCATCCCGATCGACGATCGCGTCGAGGGGGGGCCAGATCTCGAAGATCCGTCCGTCATCGTCGAGAGCGGCGAGCTCGGCGTGCGCTTCCGGCGCCGAGAGGTCGACGGGGAAAAGCTGATCTCCCTGGCCGACTTGACCCCAGCGCGGCACCCGCGCGGCAGCGGAAGGAACGCCAGACCGGCCAGTGGACCCGGAGAAAATG
>CALAOV010000214.1 GCA_937889515.1 uncultured Myxococcales bacterium
GTGTCCCATCTCGTGGGTGATCGCGTTTTGCAGGTCCATGTCGGCGCTCAGACCCGCGTCGGACAGGACGTCGGCCCAGGTGTAGTCGAGCGCATTGATCTCGATGTCGGCGTCGAGGAGCTGCCCGGTATTCTTGCTGGCGGTGTCCGTCGTGACGGCCAGCGCCGATGGGTCGTAGTCGGTCTCGCAGCTCCCGTCCGGAAGCAGCGGACACCAGCTGGTGGTCCGGAAAACCAGCGTGTTGTGGTTGTCGGGCTCCGGGATCGGCGTGGCCGCCGTCGACGCGCTCACCGTTAGGTTCAGGTAGGTGCACGGGTTCGCGATGGAGCTCCAGGCCGCGGCCGCCTGCTCGGCCGCGTTGTCGACCTCTGCGCCGGTCATCGTCGGCTGGACGAAGTCGTTCGGGTAGACCGTGATCGCCACGGAGGCCTGGGCCCAGAAGAAGCCCCGGCCGGACTCCGTCAGGTAGCGCACGTACGCCGACGCTGGGCGACCAATCAAAATGGTGGCGCCGACCGCGAGGAGGCTAGCCGTTCGGAACGCCGTCATCGCCCACCGCCGGGCACCGCCGCCAAGGTGCGAATCTCGGCGCGCAGGTCGCCGAGCGGGCGATCGCGAATCTCGAAGACCGGCGCCGTAGCGGTGGCCGGGGTGGTGCGGATGAAGTCGCCGCCGGCCTTGTCGGGCGCGCGCACCAGCCAGCGCTGGGTGGCCGGCTCGCGCCACATGGCCCGCTTGCCCTGCGCCATCCCGACGACGCTGGCGCGATCGGCGCGGCCACGCAGGAAGACCAGCGCCCGCTCGCCCGGCGTAAAGTGCGTCATGCCACCGACGGTCATCGTGATGTCGTCGACGGTGCCACCGGGCTGCACGACCAGAACGTGGGTGGCCGGCCCGGCCGTTCCCTTCCAGCTGTCGACCACGAGGAGATCGATGGTGGTGAGGATCCGCTGGTGCGGCGGATTCCAGGCGGACTTGACCGACACGACGTCCACCACCGCGATGTTGTCCGCGCGCGTGACCATGGTGGGCAGGTCGAGGGCGACAATGAGCGAGGCCGATCCCGTCCGGGCGACGACCAGGATCCCGGCCAGCACCAGCGCGACAGAGAGGCGGCGGGGGGCGAGCATCTGCCGACAATGATACGGCGGAATGGCTGCTTTGTAGAGTCGACCGGCGGCGCCGGTGCGGCCGATCACGTCGGCGGCAGGCTGGGGGGCGCGGGTGCGGCCGCCGGCGGCGTGGGCGCCGGCGCGGGGGAAGATGCCGTCGAGGTCGGCGTGGACGGGCCGGGCGCCGCACGGGTGCCGGGTGGCGTGCGGACGTGGTAGGCGCCGCCGGCCCCGGGTAAGGTGGGGCCCGCCTGGGCCTTTTCCCGTGCCAGCTCCATGAAGCGGACCTGACTACGGAGCGGCGGGGGGCTCGCCGGTTTGGCGCCGGCGCCGTTCGAGCCGTTGGTGGCAACCGGCTCGACCCGCGTACGGGTGTAAACGCCGTCCGGCCCCAGGCGGCGCGCCTTGACGTTGTCCTCCAGCGCGATGCCCAGGATCTCGTTCAGCACCCGATCGCGCAGGCCTTCGTCTTCGATGGGGAACATCGCTTCGACGCGGCGCTGAAAGTTGCGCGGCATCCAGTCGGCCGAGGAGAGGTACACCTCGCGCTTGCCGCCGTTTTCGAAATAGAAGATGCGGGCGTGCTCGAGGAACCGGTCGACGATGCTGACGACGCGGATGTTGTCGCTGATCCCGGGCACCCCGGGCCGCAGACAGCAGATGCCGCGCACGACCAGATCGATCGACGCGCCCGCCTGCGACGCGCGGTAGAGTGCTTTGATCACCGGTCCGTCGACGAGGGCGTTCATCTTGGCGATGATGCGGCCCTTGGCGCCCAGCGCCGCCTCCCGATCGATGAGCGCGATGATTCGTTCCTGCAGGCCCAAGGGCGCGACCGCGAACTTCTTCCAGGACGGCGGCGTCGAATAGCCGGTGAGCAGGTTGAAGAGCGCGCCCGCGTCGTCGGCGTAGGCATCGCGCGCCGTGAAGTAGGAGAGATCGCCGTAGATGCGCGCGGTCGACGGGTTGTAGTTGCCGGTCGACAGGTGGACATAGCGCTTGATCCGATTCCCTTCGCGCCGCACCACCAGCGCCACCTTGCAGTGGGTCTTGAGGCCCATGAGGCCGTAGACCACATGCACGCCGGCGTCTTCCAGCGTGCGCGCCCACTGGATGTTGGGGGCCTCGTCGAAACGCGCCTTGAGCTCGACCACCGCGGTGACCTGCTTGCCGTTCTCGGCGGCGCGAATCAGGGAGCGGATGATGGGCGAATCGGCGCTGGTGCGGTAGAGCGTCTGTTTGATGGCGAGCACGTTCGGATCGGCGGCCGCCTCCGAGATGAACTCGACCACGTCCTCGAACGACTCATAGGGGTGCTGCAGCAGGATGTCTCGCTGGGCGATCACCCGGAAGATGTCCTCGTATTCCTGCAGCGGGGGGACGATCTGCGGCGAGAACGGCTCGTCCCGATACTCGCGTAGGTCCTCGCGCCCGCAGATGGGAAGGAAGTCCGCCAGGTGCAGCGGCCCGTCGAAGAGATAGACGTCGTCGGCCTCGAGCCGCAGGGCCGCGCGCAGGAAGGTGACCACCTCGGCCGGCGTGTCGTGCGCGATCTCGAGGCGCACGGCGCTGCCGCGTTCGCGCCGGCGCAGCTCCTTCTGGATGGTCTTGAGGAGATCGTCGGCCTCGTCCTCGTCGATCGACAGGTCGAAGTTCCGCGTGACGCGAAACGGGCTGCACCCGACGACGTGAAAGCCCGGGAAGAGATCGCCCGCGTGCATGGCGATCAGATCCTCGAGCAGCATGAATGAGAACCGCCCGGCGCCCGGCACCTCCGTGATGCGCGGGAGAACCGAGGGCACCTGGACGACGGCGACCATCGTCTCGTGCCGCGCCACCTTCTCGCGCTCGCGGTGGATGAGGATCGCCAGGTTGAGGCTCCGGTTGCGGAGCATGGGAAACGGATGGCCCGAATCGACCGCCAGCGGCGTCAGCACCGGCCAGACCTCGCGGGCGAAGTACGCCGACAGGTGCGACTTCTGCTCGGGCGTCAGGTCCTGCGGGCGGAGCAGGCGAATGCCCGCCTCCGCGATCCCCGGCGCGACGTCCTGCCGCCAGGCCCGATATTGTTCGGCCACCATGGCGTGCGCGCGGATGCCGATGGCGGCCAGCTGCTCGGCCGCGGTCAATCCGTCGGGCGGCGTCTCGGCGACGTTGCCTGAGAGCTGCTGCTTGAGACCGGCTACCCGCACCATGAAGAACTCGTCCAGGTTCGAGGCGACGATGCAGAGGAACTTGAGTCGCTCGACCAGCGGCACGGTCGGATCGCAGGCCTCTTCCAGAACCCGTTCGTTGAACCCCAGCCAGGAGAGCTCGCGGTTGATGAACAGCCGGGCGTTGGCCGGATCGCTGACAACCGGCGGTTTCGCCGCCACCTGCTTTCTCGCCCGACGTGCCACCGCGGGGAGTCTACCCTATGTCCAAGACGGCGAGCGCAGCGTGGCTTCGCCACGCGAGCGAGCGGGGGGCACGGGGGACCAAAGCGAGCGCAGCGAGCGACGTCCCCCCGATAAAATCAATGTGCGTCGGAGAGGAAGCCGGTGCGGCGCTCGGGGCCCTGGAAGGTCACCTGGACCGCCCGGCGATCGCGGCGGTGGCCGTGGGCGCGCAAGCGGGCGCTTTTGAGCGTCTCTTCCACCAGATCTTCGAAAGAAAGGCCGGCGCCGTGGGCGATCTTGGGGAGCAGGCTGGTCGGCGTCATGCCCGGCAGCGTGTTCAGCTCGAGCACGACCTCGTTGCCGCGCTCGCTGATGATGAGGTCGACGCGCGTCGCCCCTTCGCAGCCGAGCGCGTCGTGGGCCAACGTGGCCAGGCGCAACGCCGATCGGTAGCGCTCGGGCGAAAGGCGAGCCGGCAGATGGTACTCGGTCCGTCCGCTGGTGTACTTGTTGCGGAAGTCGTAAAAGCCGCGCTTCGGCACGATCTCGACCGCCCCCAGCGGCTTGCCGTCCAGGATCCCGACCGAGACCTCTTTCCCCTCGATGAACCGCTCGACCAGCACGTCGTCGTCGAACCGCAGGGCCTGCTCGACCGCGGCCTCCAGCTCCAGCTCGTCGCGCGCGATCCGGATCCCCAGCGACGACCCTTCGCCCGCCGGTTTCACCACCACCGGGAACCCGAACGATCCGTGCATCTCCAGCAGGTCTTCGCCGCTGTCCGACTGCACCACGTAGCCCGGCGCGGTCGGCAGGTTGTTGAGGCGGAAGATCTCCTTGGCGCGCGCCTTGTTCATGGCCAGCGCGGAGGCCAGCACACCGGAGCCGGTGTACGGGATCCCGAGCAGCTCGAGCAGGCCCTGGATGCAACCGTCCTCGCCGTAGCGTCCGTGGAGAGCCAGGAACGCCACGTCGATGCGCGACTGGCGCAGGACCAGATCGACGTCGCGGTCGACGAACAGCGGCCAGGCGTCGTACCCGCGATCCGCCAGCGCCGCCACGATGGCCTCACCCGAACGGATCGAGATGTCCCGCTCCGCCGACAGTCCGCCCATGAGCACGCCGATCTTGCGCTGTCCGATCATCCTCCACGGGTAACCTCGGCGCCGGCGCCCGTCAAAAAATCTACCTGGATTTCACGCCGGTTCAGAACTGGATTTTGCGACCGCTCGGGAGGTGAACCGGGAGTTTCCTCCGCGGCCCGCGACGGTCTCCCAGAGCAAAGCTCCTTCGCGCCCCCACGATCTGTGATAAAGACGGGCGCAATGACGTTTCTGGAAGCGGCCTTCGAAGTCCTTCGTCGGGAGGGGAAGCCGCTGCATTACAAGGAGCTGACCGAGCGCGTTCTCGGGAAGAAGCTGCTGACCTTCGTGGGCCGGACGCCGGAGGTGACGATGCAGACGCAGCTCACCGCGGCGGTCAAGAAGGCGCCGGGAAATCCGTTCGTACGGGTGAAACCGGGGATCTTTGGCCTGCTTCGCTATCCCGAGCTGACGCCGGAAGAACGGGCGGCCGTCGCCAAGGCCGAGGAGGCCCCGCCGGCCCGCGCGGCCGCGGCGCCGGCCGCCCGTTCTTCCGGCGTCAGCTCGGGAT
>CALAOV010000215.1 GCA_937889515.1 uncultured Myxococcales bacterium
ACCCCGGCCGCGCCCAGGCGATCGATCTCGCGGCGCGCGTGCGCGGCGCCGGTCGCGTCGGCGTGGGCAACGTTGAGGTGCACCCCCTCGGCCCCCGCCTGCACGTCCAGCTCGACGCCGGCCGCCAGACCGCGCGCCAGCTCGCGCAGGGCCGGCAGGGCCCGCGCCAGCTCGCGGCCGAACAGGGGGCAGGCGGGGACGTCGACGATCTCGTTCGAACGGCGCGCGTGAAATCCCAGCGCCCCGCCCTCACCCACCGCCAGCTTCGCGCGATCGCGGTAGCCGAGGACCGGGCCCCCGGCGACGACCGGCGCGATCGCGGTCGCCAGCGCGCGTTCGACAATGCTCTTCTTGGCGGCCCGCTGCGCGTCGATCGACACCTGCTGCCACTGGCAGCCGCCGCAGGCGCCAAAGAGCGGGCAAGCCGGCGCCATGCGATCGGGGCTCGGCCGCTCGATCGCGGTGAGCTCCGCCCAGGCCACCCGCCCCTTCGCGCGATCGATCCGCGCCCGCACCCGCTCGCCGGGCGCGGCGAGCGGCACGAAGGTCGCGCGCCCGTCGTCGGGGCCGATGTCGTCCGGGGGATCGCGCTGCCGGCCGACCGCGTCACCGCCGGGGGCCAGCCCGTCGATCTCGATCGTGACCTCCAGCATCCGCGACTACGGAAACGCCTGCCCGGCGCGACCTCGTTCGAGGTTGAAATCGAAGTAACCGTCCAGCGTCCCCCCGAGCTGCGGAGCCAGCGCCGGCATGTTGTGCTCGACGGCATTGATGACCAGGGGATCCTGTAGATCCAGATGGAAGTTGGCGCGCAGGCGATCGCCGTAGGCGATGACGAAGTCCGTCGGCATCAGGGAGCGCATCTCGGGCGCCAGGTCGCTCTGCTCGGCCGCTCCGAAGTTCATGAACTGGATCCAGCCACCGCTGGCCTCCAACGTCACGCCCCCCATCGGGCAGGTGCTGAACAGCGCGATCGACGACCGCAGATCGGTGTCCGGCGTCACGTGAATCTTGGGGTACTGCGCCATCACCGACATCCCGCCGTCCAGCGAGGTGCCGGCGTCGGGCATCCCGGCGTCTATTCCCCCGTCCATCGCGCCGCCGTCCGTGAACGAATAGCCGCTCCAGTCGCACCAATCGGTCGGCGTCTGGTCGAAGAGGGGCTCACTCTTTTTCCAGTCCTGCACGCCACCGACCGTGCGTCCCCGGAGGCAGCGCGCGACCTCGTACGAATCTTCGACATAGAAAGAGAGGGTGTCGTTGTACTGGACCGCCAGGCCCAGGCGCTGCATCCGCAAGATCAGTTGATTTCGGTGGGTCGGCCCCATCGAGAGATCCTCCAGCGGCTCGCCGGCAAAGAAGGTCGGGCTCAGATCGAAGGCCTGGGGCACCGCCTGCGTGCCGAAGCCGTTGCCGTTGTCGCAACTGAGTACCCACAGCGACCCCGTCGCCGATCCCGACCCGCTGCCGACCGTGCAACCGGCCAGCGAACCGGCGGCGGCGCCCGCCGCCAGCAGCGCGACCGCAGCGGCCGTCGCCCCGCCCCGGGCGCCCTGGCGCACGGGCGTCACGGGCGACCGCTCCGGAACCGCACCGGCGTACCACGCTTGGCGCCCACCCGTTGCGCGGCCGAGCCGTCGCGACGGGCGATCTCCAGCTGTCCGCCGCTGCCGACGTAGGCGATGAGCGCGCCCGGATCGACGTCGGAGAACGTCCGGCCGAGCTGCGGCTCGAAGCGCCCCTCGGTGCCGTCTACCTCGATGACCATCTCGGCGCTCCCGGTCGGTACCAGAGCCTCCGCCGGCAGCGAGGTGATGAGGTTGCCGAACCCATCGACGTGAATCACCTCCCCTTCGACGACCCCGTCGCGGCGGTGGAGCGCCGGCGCGCCGAGATCGATCATCTTGGGGACGGCCGGCCCGGCCTCCGCCGCCGCGGCGCCGGCGGCCAGCCGCCCCGCGGTCGGCGCGAAGACGTCGCGTCCGTGAAAGGTCGGGCTCACCGGATCGCGCCGGAAGGTCGGCGCTTCGATCCAGTAGATGCGCCGGGGCGGACGCGCCGCCAGCGACAGCACCCCGTTGTCGGGGCCGATGAAGAACAATCCGCCCGCTTCGACCAGCAGATCGGCCCGCTCGCCGCCGACGCCGGGATCGACCACGGCGACGTGGATCGACCCGGGCGGAAACAGCGGCGCCGCCTGCGCCAGCGCCACCGCGCCGGCCGCTACGTCCTGGGCCGGGATGCCGTGCGTGATGTCGACCAGCGTCGCCCGCGGCGCAATCGACAGGACCACCCCCTTCATGGCCCCAGCGTAGCCATCGTGCGTACCAAAATCGGTGGTGAACGTCACGACCGGCATGCGCGGCCAAGTATCGCACGCCCCGCTCGGGCCCGCCCGTTACGCCCGGCTCCCGTCGGGGTTATGATTGGAAGGACCATGGACAAGACTGTCGCCAGCGCCGACGAAGCGGTCGCCGACTTCTTCGACGGCGCCACCCTGATGGCCGGCGGGTTCGGCCTGTGCGGGATCCCGGAGAACCTGATCGCGGCACTGCGGCGCAAGGGCACCAAGGATCTGACCATCATCTCCAACAACTGTGGGATCGACGACAAGGGGCTGGGGATCCTGCTGGCGAACGGGCAGGTCAAAAAGATGGTCTCGAGCTACGTCGGCGAGAACAAGATCTTCGAGCGCCTCTATCTGGACGGCAAGCTGGAGGTCGAGATGACACCGCAGGGGACGCTGGCCGAGCGGATTCGCGCGGGCGGCGCCGGCATCCCGGCCTTCTTCACGGCGACCGGCTACGGCACGATCGTCGCCGAGGGGAAGGAGACTCGCGAGTTCGACGGCCGCCCCTATGTGCTCGAGCGGGCGCTGACCGCCGACTTCGCGCTGGTCAAGGCCTGGAAGGGCGATCGATTCGGCAACCTGGTCTACCGAAAGACCACCCGCAACTTCAACCCGATGATGGCGGCGGCGGCCAACGTGACCATCGCCGAGGTCGAGGTGCTGGTCGAGCCCGGCCAGATCGATCCCGATCAGATCCACTCGCCCGGCATCTACGTGCAGCGGATCCTCCAGGGCGCCAAGTTCGACAAGCCGATCGAGCAGCGCACCGTTCGCCGCGCGCGGAAGGTGGCCTGATGCCGCCGCTCACCCGCGACCAGGTGGCCCAGCGCGCCGCGCGCGAGCTGCGCGACGGGATGTACGTCAACCTCGGCATCGGGATGCCGACGCTGGTGGCCAACTTCGTGCCGGCCGAGACCAACATCGTGCTCCAGTCCGAAAACGGCATGCTGGGGATCGGCCCCTTCCCCGAGGAAGGCCAGGAGGACGCCGACCTCATCAATGCGGGCAAGCAGACCATCACGGCGCTGCCCGGCGCCGCCTACTTCTCGTCGGCCGAATCGTTCGCCATGATCCGGGGCGGGCACATCGACTGCGCGATCTTGGGCGCCATGCAGGTGGCCGAGAACGGCGATCTGGCCAACTGGATGATCCCCGGCAAGATGATCAAGGGGATGGGCGGCGCCATGGATCTGGTCGCGGCGGCCAAGCGCGTGATCGTCATGATGGAGCACGTCGCGAAGGGCAAGGCCGCCCCGGGCGCCGCGCCGACCGAGGAGAAGAAGATCCTGAAACGCTGCACGTTGCCGCTCACGGCCGTACGCGCCGTGCACCGGATCATCACCGATCTGGCGGTGCTCGACGTGACGCCGGCCGGGCTCGTACTGCGCGAACGGGCGCCGGGCGTCTCGATCGAAGAGATCCAGTCCAAGACCGAACCGACTCTGATCGTCGAGGGCGGCGTCCCCGAGATCGCCGCCGGCTGACGGCATGGGCGACGACGGGCGCGACCGGTTCCAGACCAGCGCCGGCATTCCGCTCGCCGAGATCTACGACGCCGAGAGCCTGGCCGCGCGAAGGCCCCCGTTCGATCCGGCGCGCGATCTGGGACGGCCCGGCGCGTTCCCCTTCACGCGCGGCATCCACCCGCACATGTACCGCGAGCGGCCCTGGACCATGCGGCAATACGCCGGCTTCGGCTCCGCGACCGAGTCGAACCGCCGCTACAAGTTTCTGCTCGCCTCCGGACAGACGGGGCTGTCGGTGGCCTTCGATCTCCCGACGCAGATGGGCCGCGACGCCGACCACCCGCTGGCGCGGGGCGAAGTCGGGCGCGCCGGCGTGTCGATCTCGTCGATCGAGGACATGCACGCGCTGCTCGACGGTCTGCCGCTCGACCGGGTGTCGACCTCGATGACCATCAACGCCACGGCCGCCACGCTGCTCTGCCTCTACCTGGCCGTCGCCGACGAACGTGGCATCCCGCGCGCCAGCCTCTCGGGCACCGTCCAGAACGACATCCTCAAGGAGTACATCGCGCGCGGCACGTACATCTATCCCCCCGCGCCCTCGCTGCGCCTGTGCGCCGATCTCTTCGCCTTCTGTGCCCGCGAGGTGCCGCGCTGGAACACCATCAGCATCAGCGGCTATCACATCCGGGAGGCGGGGAGCGACGCCGTGCAGGAGGTCGCCTTCACGCTGGCCGACGGGATCGCCTACGTCGAGGCGGCCCGCGCCGCCGGCCTGGCGGTGGACGCGTTCGGGCCGCGACTGTCGTTCTTCTTCAACGCCCACTCGAACCTGCTGGAAGAGGTGGCGAAGTTCCGGGCGGCGCGGCGCCTGTGGGCGGAGATCATGCGCGGGCGTTTTGGCGCGAAGGATCCCAAGTCGCAGATGCTGCGCTTTCACGCCCAGACCGCCGGGTCGACGCTGACCGCCGCCGATCCGCTCAACAACGTGGCCCGCACCACCGTCGAGGCGCTGGCCGCGATCCTGGGTGGCGCGCAATCGATCCACACCAACGGCTACGACGAAGCGCTGGCCCTGCCCACGGAGGCGTCGGCGCGGGTCGCGCTGCGCACGCAGCAGATCCTGGCGCACGAGAGCGGCGTCGCCGATGTCGTCGATCCGCTCGGCGGCGCCTACGCGATCGAGGCGCTGACGTCGGAGATCGAGACCCGCGCCGCCGCGCTGATCGCCGAGATCGACCGCCGCGGCGGGATGCTGACCGCCATCGCGGAGGGATTTCCCCAGCGGGAGATCGAACGGCGCGCGCTCGAGCATCAGCGCGCCGTCGAGAGCGGCGCCCGCGTGATCGTCGGCGTCAACCGTTTCACCGACGGCGCGAGCGAGGCGCCCACTTTGCATCGGCTAGATCCGGGGCTGGCGGCCGCGCAGATCGCGGCCCTGGCCCGGCTGCGCCGCGGGCGCGACGAAGGGAGATTGCGCGCCGCGCTAGATCATCTGCGAGAAACCGCGCGGGGCACGGACAATCTGTTGCCGCCGATTCTCGACGCCGTCAAAGCGCGTGCCACTCTGGGTGAAATCGCCGACGTTTTCCGCGAAGTTTTCGGGGAATATCGACCGGCTTAGTCTGTTAGCCCAGGGACGAGGTTTTGGATTGCGCCGTGGACGGGAAAGGGGTTACCGTTACGTTGCTCACGTCTTCGACGCGTAAACGTAGAGACGGCGCGTTCAGGAGTGAGGGGGGAACGACGGGATGACGGGACGATGACGAAGTCGGATCTCATCGACGTGTTGTGCGAGACACAGAAGGTACCGAAGGGGCGGGCCGAGCTGCTCGTGCATGTCATCTTCGATTCGATGGAGGCGTCCCTCAAGCGGGGCGAGCGGATCGAGATTCGGGGCTTCGGCAGCTTCGAGATTCGCAACTACCGCCCCTATGAAGGCCGCAACCCCCGCACGGGTGTGACGGTCAGTGTCCGTCCCAAGCGGCTCCCATTTTTCAAGGTCGGCAAGGAGCTCAAAGAGCGGGTCAACGCCGGGGCCGGTGCGGCCGCCGTGAAGTCCGCCGAGCGGGCCGGCGCGAAACGCGCGCCCGTCGCGGTCTCCGAGGGCGATTCCAGCGCCGAGGCCACGCCCACCGGCGCGTCCCGCGCGACTGCCTGAGCGCGGCGCTTCACCCCAGATGCAGGGCCGCGAATCGCGCGGGGGCCGCCAGGGCGTGCCGTCCGAGCGCACCGACCAGCGCCGCCTTTCGGTCGGCCAGGACCTCCGATCCGGAGACCCGCGCCGCGTAGAGCTCCTGGACGCGGCGATCGAAGAGCACCAGCGATAGCCAGACGCTGAACCCGCGGCGCGCGTAGAGCATCGCGGCCACCCGATCGTCGAGCGCCAGCTCGCGGCCGACCACCGCCCGGCGGACCGCCGCGCCGTACCCGGCGAAGGCGAAGTCGCCCGACGCGAGGGCCGAGACGATGGCGTCTGCCGCGATCGGGCCCTGCTCGAGACCGACGGCGATCCCCTCGCCGGTGAGCGCGTCGATGCCCGCGGCGTCGCCGACGCAGAGCAGGTGCGGCGCCGCGATGCGCGCGCCCGCCCGATAGCGCCAGGCCGGCCAGCCGCGCGCGCCGGCCGGCAGCGCGACGCCATAGCGACGGAGACCCTCGCGCAGCAGGGCCTCGATCGCGGCGCCGGAGAGCTTGCGGCTCGGGGTGTGCATCACGCCGACGTTCACCCGGCCCCCCGGTGCGGGGAAGAGCCAGAGATAGCCGCGCAGGCCGCGCGCCAACAGCGAAAAGTCGTAGACCATTCGCCCCGCGATGGTCGGCGCCAGCGCCGCCGGCGCCTCGACCTCGGCCTGAAACAGACGCAGCGGCGGCCGATCGTCGACGGCGAGCGCGCGCCGGACGCGGCTGCCGGCCCCATCGGCGCCGACCAGCACGCGCGCCGTGAGACGCCGACCCGAGCTGGTCACGATCCGGACCAGCCGGGCGCGCGGGTCGACCTCGAACGAGGCCAACCCCTCCCCCGTCGCGATCTCCAGGCCCCGGCCGCGCGCCTGCTCGACCAGGTCGGCGTCGAATTCGCGCCGGCGCACGATGTCGACCGGCCTGCCGAGCGCCACGTCCCGGGTGCGGTGGTGATAGACCAGCCGCCCCTCGCCGCAGGCGATCCGGGGCACCCGGATCGCCAATCCCAGCGCCGCCAGCGCGGCGTGCGCGTGCCCGGTTAGTCCGCCGCCACAGGGCTTGTCGCGCGGGAATTGGGCCTTGTCGAGACAGAGGATGCGGCAGGCCAGC
The DNA here is from genome assembly GCA_937889515.1 of uncultured Myxococcales bacterium. Taxonomy (GTDB): domain Bacteria; phylum Myxococcota_A; class Polyangia; order Fen-1088; family Fen-1088; genus JADGRB01. Next base: position 7,111 of record CALAOV010000215.1, read on the forward strand.
GCCGGCTCGCGCGCGCCGAGCACCACCGCCGCCGCGATCCCCGCGGGCCCCGCGCCGGCGACGACCACCTCGCGATCGACGGCCGTCGTCACGGGATCATCAAAGGTGCGCGGAGAGCGTCACCGTGACGGACACGGTGATCTGGCCGTTCGGAACCGGCGTGCCGGACGGGATGACGACGGTGGTGGCCGCGATGAACTCGAACGGCGTCGAAAGATTTCCCGCGTACATCTCGAAGGCGTGATCGGCGCCGGGATCCTTCTGCACCGCTCCGCTCGGATCGCTGCCCGCCGCGATCGAGGGAATCGTACCGAACACCGCGGCCCGGGCGTCCTTCGGGTCGGTCACCATGTCGGGCGCCAGGTAGACGGTGATCGCCGGCAGGTCGACGTTGAGCGTGTTGTTGGTCACCGCGTAGGCGACGCTGGCGATCGAGATGTTGCCGGTCGGGAAGCTGCTGAGCCCCGGGACCGCGCTGCCCAGGTTGATCTCGTTGGGGAACGATTCGGGGATCTCGGCGGTGCAGACGCTGGCCCCGTTGTTGACGCTGCCGTTGTCGACGGCGCAGACCAGCGGCGTGGTGGTGCAGTCCGGCGTGGGGAGCGGCTGCGGTGGATTGCAGCAGTCCGTCACCGGCTGCCCGGTGGTGCCGCAAGGAACCGACTGCGTGCTTCCCGTGGGAAGGTTGGACCACATCGCGGTGTTGAGCGAGAACACCTGCGCCGGCAAGACGAAGCTGGTGGTGGTGATGTTCGAATCGAGCAGCCCGCAGCCGGCCGATCCCATCAACAGCCCGCAGGCCAAAATAATTTTCATACCCCTATTTTACACCTTCGAGAGGGCGTCGGCCGCGCTCCAGGGATCCAGCGTGCGCGCGGCCACATCCTGGACCATGGCGGCCAGCGGGCCGGGTGCGTCTTCGCTGCCGATGGCGGCGCGCGCCCGATCGCGGGCCCGCTCCCCCGCGATCGCCAGCACCCGCCGGATCGCCTCGATCCCGAACAGGGCGACCAGCCCGTCCAGGCCATGATCGCCCGGCCCGTC
>CALAOV010000216.1 GCA_937889515.1 uncultured Myxococcales bacterium
CGCAGGCCAGCAGCGCCAGCGCGGAGATGGCCACCGTCGGAAACGCCGCGTCGAGCATCAGAAGCGCGCGTTCAAGGTGAGCCCGAAGTCTTGCACGAAGCTGGTGTAGGTGCCGTTGGCCGTCGGCCGCGCGGTCCCGTTGAGGCGCCCCTGGCAGGCGTCGAGATCGCCGCCGGAGGTGAAACAGTTGGTGGCCTGATTCGGGTCGAAGACGGAGTTGGTGACGGTCACGGCGGGCATGATGGTAAGGCCGTATCCGGCCCCAAGCCAGAATCTGCGGGTGAGCCGCAGCTCGACCAGCGCGACCGGCTCGATCTTGAATCCGTCGACGGCGGCGGCGTTGACCGCGCTGGCGTCGACGGCGCTGGTCTCGACCCGCAGCTCGCCGCCCAGGTGAACGCGCTCGCGCCACCAGTAGGCGATCCGCGCGCGCGTGTCGAAGACGTCGTGAAACCCGCGATACAGGACGATGTGCTGCGGAAGGCCCGCCGCCTCCAGCGACGGACCGATCAGGCGCACGTCGATCCGGTCGTGGACGTGCATCCAGACCCACCGCTCCATGACCGTGAGCTCGAGGCCGGGACCGAGGTGCCAGGTGACGCCGCCGATGAAGACGTCCGGGAGCCGGTAGGTGACGTCGCCGAAGACGCAGCGGAACGATTGGCCGCCCGCGCAGGTGAGCGGGCCACCCCCCTGGCTCGGGGGGAGGGTGACCGACGATTGCCCGCCGGCGATCTCGACGCCCGCGACCGTGCTGCCGAGCGGGCGGCTCTGATAGGACAGGCCCATCTCGAGGTTGCGCACCCGATAGTAGATGCCGCCGCCCAGGGTCAGGGAGACCTTGGCGTTTTCGAGCCCCTGGCCGGACGCGATGTTGTAGCGGGCGGCCGCGGCCGAGCTCTCCGCGACCGTGCTGCCCCCGTCGATCGCGGTGTCCTCCGCAAAGCTCAGGCTACCGGTGGAGAACAGGATTCCGGGCGCGAGCCCGATCCGCAGCTCGTTGCCGAGCCGGATCGCCAACGCCGGGACCAGCGCCAGGTTCCGGAGGTCCATGCTGAGCACCTGGTAGCGCGTGGGCTCGGCGCCGGTGGGGGAGACCGGAAAATGAATCTGTTCTAGGTAAGGCATGTAGGCGGCGAAGCCGAGCGCGACGCGATCGCTCCCGAGATCGGAGCTGATGGCGAAATAGCCTCCCGGTCCGGGCGGCCATTGCAGCGGTTGCCTCAGATCGCGCGCCTCCGCCGAGCCCGCGCCCGCCGCGCGCGTGACGCCCACCGACGAGAGCCGCGCCGTTCCCGCCACCATGATTTGCACCCCGCGCGCCAGACCCAGCGCGGCCGGGTTCCAGTAGATGGCGCTGAGGTTGCCGGAGGTGGGTCCGCTGAAGGACATCCCGCCCACGAAGGGATCGTCGAGTGGGGACGCCCATGTAAGCCGGGTGACCAGCATCATCGGGAGGATTGCGGCGGTCGCCATCCGCGCGACCACCGCCCGCGCGCGGTCCGTCCGCCCACGGTGCTCCCTGAAACACATGAGGTGACGCGACGTTATCTGAAGGTTGTGGGAGCGGCAATGCCTTGACGGTCCGATCCCCACGTGGCTAACATCCCGCCAGATGGCCCGTACTGCGACGCGGCTGGGTCTCACAACGGGTCCGCGCATCGCGCAGGCCTGCTGCTTGGGGATGGCGTCCGTCGTGCTGGCGGCGGGGGCCTGCAGCCGCCCCTCGTCCGAGAACATCGTTCTGTGGAAGACCACCGAGAAAGGCCCGGAGAAGCTGCACGACGCGCTCGGTGACCACGCGGTCGCGCCGCGGCTGCGGGCAGAGGCGGCGGTGGCCCTGGTGGACATCGGCCGCTCCGGGGAGGTCGACGAGTTGCTGGCGGGGGCGCCCGCCGACGATCGGGCGGAGATCTTCAAGACGCTGGAACCGACCTACGAAGTCGCGATGAAGGATCCGGCGCCCGAGAAGGCCCTCGCCTATCGGGATGCCCTCTTCTCGCTGCGAAAGGACGCGGCTCCCGACGACCAGAAGCGGATCGACGCGGCGCTGCTTCCGGTGCTCGAGGCGGATCTGAAGGCCGGCAAGCTGCGCCAGGGGCAGCATTCCCTCGACAAGATGCTGAGCGCGATCGGCACCGACGCGGGTGCGATGTTGGTGCGGGTGCTGAGCGATCCCGAGGTGCCCTATTTTCAGGCGGCCGAGCTTCTCGCCAAGGTGGGCGACGACGGGGCGCGCGATCGGGGTGCGGCGGCGCTGGTGGCGCGCGCGCCGAAGATCAAGGCCGCCGACAAGCAGCACCCGGACAAGTTCTACAAGGCGCTGGGCGGACTGGGCGGACCGACGGCGGTCAAGCAGCTCGAGGCCGAGAGCGCGGGGACCGAAAAGGATCGGGCGCTCCTGGCGACGCGCGCGCTGGGCGAGCGGCGCGATCCGGCGGTGCTGCCCTTCGCGATCAAGGTCGCCAGCGATTCCAAAGCCGACAAGGCCGTTCGGGACGAAATGTTCGGGGTGGTCGAAGGGATCGGCGGGCTCGAGGCGGAGAAGGGTCTGCTCGGCATCATCTCGTCCGACAAAGAGGAGATCGTCCGCTACCGGGCCTTCGAGTCGGTCCTGGCTGCGCGCAAGGCGGAAGGAATTCTTCCGGCGCTGGAGGCGTTTCCCGCCAGCGCGACTTATAAGAAGGTGGACGTGGACGATCTGCTGGTCAAGCTGATCGAGAAGATCGGGGCCCCGGCGCGCCCCGCGCTGGTCGCCGCGCTCGCCTCGCGGGTGCCCCTGGCCCGCATGACGGCGGTCATGGCGCTCGAGCAGATCGGGCGCGCGCCGGATGCGCCCGCCCTCGACAAGCTGGCCGGCGACAGCTCGCCCGTGAAGGGCTTTCCGGCGGGCGACACGGTGGGCAAGGAGGCCGCGCAGGCGGCCGAGGTCGTGAGGAAGAAGTCATGAGGGCGAGGTCCTGACATGGCTCTCCATGGGCGAAAGAGCTTGCGTCAGTTCCAGTGCAACGATGCGCTGTGGGTCACCTTTCGGCGCATGGCCGAGGATCAAGAGAAAGAAGTCGACGAGGTCATCGGGGATGCGCTGGAGGCCTTCGCCCAGCTCTCCGGCTATCAGACCGGCATCAACGCGTCGAACGAGAGCCAGGTGACGCCGCCGCCGGCGGCCCGGCCGCGGGCCCCGGCGCCGCCACCCCCACCACCGCCGCCGCCGGCAGCTCCCACCCGTTCGCGCTTCACCCGTCCGGTCCCGGAGCCGACCGGCGGCTTCGGGAGCATGTTCCACTCCGGCGCTTCCACGCCGCCGCCGCACCCGCACGGGGGATCGTCGGGTGGGTCGCCCTACGGGTCGTCCGTCGGACCTTCCCTCGGGTCGTCGCTGGGATCTTCGGACGGAACGCCGGCCGCTCAGACGTTGCCGCTGTATCTGGTCTTCGACAATCAGAAATACCGGATCGACAAGGACCAGTTCATCATTGGGCGCGGCACCAAGTCGTCCGATCTGCCGATCAAGGACGGCAACATCTCCCGCAAGCATGCGGCGGTCATCCGGCGGAATGGAACGTACTTCATCAAAGATCTCGGCTCGACCAACGGGATCGACTTCAAGGGGATGCGGATCGACAACAAGCGCATCGACGAAGGCGACCTGTTTCACCTCTGTGACTACGAGCTCCGCTTCACCTACAAGAGATGACGGTCCGCCGGGTCCGCCGGCGGATCCCCTCGACGCACCGATCCGATCGCTGGCCGGCGCCGGTCCGGTGACGGCGGCGCGGCTGGCCGAGCGCGGGATCGCGACGGCGCGCGATCTGTTGCTGCGGTTGCCGCGCGGCTACGACGATCTCCGGCGACCGACGTCGATCGCCGCGCTGGCGGAGGTCCCCGACGGCGCGGTGGTGCTGATCCGGGGGACGGTCAAGCGCCTGCATGTATTTCCTCGGCGCCTGCTCGACGTCTTCGTCGAAGGAGACGGCGCCACGGTGCGGGCGCGCTGGTTCCACGCCCGGGCGGCGATGGCCAAGTCGTTTCCGAAAGGGAGCGCGGTCGCGCTGGCGGGCCCGCTGCGGACGGCGGCGGACGGGACGCGGGAGCTGGTGCAC
>CALAOV010000217.1 GCA_937889515.1 uncultured Myxococcales bacterium
GGTCGGCACGGTCGGCTCCGTCGGGTCCGGTGGCACCACCGGCGCCGCCGGCACGGTCGGCACGGGCGGGACCGGTACCGGCGGCACGGGCACGGGCGGCTCGGCCGCAGCGGGCACCACGGGTTCTGGCACCGCCGGCACGGGCGGCAAGGCCGGCGCCGCGGGCTCGGGTGGCAAAGCGGGCACCACCGGCGCAGCGGGCACCACCGGTAAGGCGGGCGCCGGCGGCACCACGGGCACCGGCGCGGGCGGCGCGGGCGGAATCAGCCCCACGGCGCTCGTTCCGACCGTCGACGGATTCCTGTGGGTCGGGACTTGCGCGCCCGGCACGGCTTCCGCGCTCGATTGCCCCCTCGTCGGCGACAACAACACGACCTGCCCGGCGACCTACAGCACCTCGACGCCCTACGCGACAAGAGGAATATTTCAGACCCACACCCATACCGTGGGGGGGACCGTGGGACAGCAGTACACCGTCAATCTCGAGATCAGAGGGATCGTGGGCGGCCGCTGCTACAACGGCGGCACGATCGCTTCGCCGACGGTCATTTCCGACTTCGAAGGACAAACCGGAAACAACGGGTGGTACTCGGGTGGCACGCCCACAGACAGCAAGTGGAACACCTACGAGATTCACGTGACGCCCCCGGTGCCGGGCGTGACGACGGCCTTTACCTCGACCAGCGACACGACCGAGAACGTCTACTACTTGAACGCGTTTCCGGCGACCTCCGCGTACTGTGAGAGACATGAAACCTTCGTGATGAAGTACATGGCCAGCCTTCCCGTGCTCGGCGGCGGCACAATCACGATGAAGCTGCACGACGCGAATTGCCTGGCCCAGCAAAACTGCGGCGGTATCGACAGTCAGTCCAGCTGCGCGACCCCCCGCTCCGTCGATTTGACAGGCCTTTCCCCACAGCCGATGAGCCCCCCCTCGGCGCAGCCCTACACGGAAAACACATTCTTCCCGCAGTGGCTGTTCTTCAACGTGCAATCGGTAACCAGTCCGTAGGCTCCTGACCCCAAACGGAGGGCTCTTGACGTCACCACGATCGCGGATGAGAACGCGATGCGTTCTCTGGGTGTCCCTTCTCTGCTCGTTTGGTTTTTCGAAGATAGCGTCGGCTGAGAAGATCCTGGCGAAGGAAGGCGATTGGACGGTTTACACCGACGGTCGCGTCGGGGCGTTCGCGAGCTTCGACTACGGAGACGAAGTGCCCGGCAATACCCTGGACGCCAACGGGAATGTGCTGCACTCCGTCGAGGGAGGCGGGGTGGGGCTTCCTGGGGACGGCGTGCAGCAGCCCGTGGTGGGAGGAGCTCCAGGGCAGCTGACACAGGGCACGATCGAGGGCATGCGGATTCGCAGCGGGTTCATTGGCAACACCTTGGGTGTCGGCGTCCGGCAACAGATCAACGAAACGACGATGATGACCGGTTACCTGCAATTCTGGTCGTACGTCGAGAGCGAATCGCGGATCAAGACCAATCCGAACCCGATCGACGTGCGGCAGGGCTACGTCAAAGTCGAGGGGCGATGGGGAAGCGTCCTGGTCGGGCGGACGCGATCGCTGTTTTCGCGCGGCAACACCGACATCGACATCCTCTACGGGCATCGCTACGGCGTCGGGTATCCGGGGAGCGTGGACTCCTACGGTCCCGCGAACGGTCAGATCGGGTTTGGCCTTCTCGGCAGCGGGTTCGACGCCGGAATCCTCTACGGGACGCCGGTGTTGGGCGGATTTCAGCTCACGGTGGGGGCCTACGATCCCATCGAGCTTCAGGGGTCGCCGTGGACACGAACCAAGTGGGCACGTCCGGAGGCCGAGCTGACCTTCGAACGGCCGCTCGGGAGCCTGGGGAAGATCATTCTTTTCGGCAACGGTGTGTATCAAAAGCTCTACACGGTCGTGGTCGACGAAAGCACAACCGTCGAGGGCGTCGGTTACGGGGGTCGGCTGGAGCTCGGTCCGCTGCGGCTGGGCCTGTGCGCCTATTACGGCAAGGGTCTGGGTTTGTACTACGCGCTGGAACCCAGCCTCGCGAATGTCGATGCCGTGGGCAACCTGCGCAAGGAAGATGGTTACTACGCCCAATCCCAGCTGGTGTTTCGCAAGTGGGACATCGCGGCCGGGTGGGGTATCTCGCGCGTCTTCCTCAACCCGGCGGACAACGTTCCCGATCCCATCACGGGACAGATCCCCATCAGCGTCATCAAGTACCAGATGGGGATTTCGAGCGCGTTCGTCTACCACGTCACGCCGTCGCTTCACGTCGACGTCGACGTCTTCCGGGCCCAGGAGGCCTGGTTCCTGGGCGAAAGACAGGTCGTCTATTTCGCCAACAGCGGCATGACGTTCACCTGGTGAGCCGACTGAAACGATCGGCGCGCCATCCAGCCGTCGTCCCACCGTCGACCAGCAACATGGATCAGCGCGCCATCCAGCCGCCGTCGACCAGCAGCACGTGGCCGGTGACGTAGCGGGCGGCGTCCGAGCAGAGAAAGACCGCAGCGCCGGCGATGTCGTCGGGCTCGCCCCATCGGCCGGCCGGGATGCGCTCGAGGATCTGGCGGCTGCGCGTCGGGTCGGCGCGCAGCGCGGCCGTGTTGTTGGTCGCGATGTAGCCGGGGGCGATGGCGTTCACGTTGACGCCCTTGCTCGCCCATTCGTTGGCGAGGGCCTTGGTGAATTGCGCCACGCCGCCCTTCGACGCGGCGTAGGCGGGCACCAGGATGCCGCCCTGGAACGACAGCAGCGAGGCGATGTTGACGATGCGGCCGCCGCCCGCCGCCAGCATCAGCTTGCCGACCCGGCGCGCCAGGCGAAAGGGGGCGGAGAGGTTCACCTCGAGGACCGAGTCCCAGTCCTCGTCGGTGGCATCGACCGCGGGCGCGCGCCGGATCATGCCGGCGTTGTTGACGAGGATGTCGATGCGCCCGAGCGCGTCCACGGCCGCTGCGACGAGCCCATCCTGGGACGCGCGGTCGGACAGATCGGCAGAGAGCGCGACCGAGCGGCGTCCGAACGCACGAATCTCCGCGCTCGTCTCGGCGGCCGCGTCTCCCCGGGCGTGGCAGGCGACGTCCGCGCCCGCTCGGGCCAGGGCCTTGGCGATCGCGGCGCCGATGCCGGTGCCGGAGCCGGTCACCAGCGCCACCTTTCCGTCGAGGCTGAACCAATCCAGCGCCATGTCGCGCTTACTTGCGGCTGGCTTCGAGGCCCGAGCCCGACTGGTCGAATCCAGGCTGAACGTTGACCACGCCGAACAGCCGATCCTCGACCTCGCGGTGGGCCGCCATCATCCAGATGAAGTTGATGCTGTGGCCCGGCGCCGCGACGTTCGGGTGGTACCCGGCGGGCATGAGCACGGCGTCGCCGTCGTGGACCAGGCTCACGAACTCGGGCTTGTCGGGCTTGGTGTACACCAGCTGGATGCCGAATGCCGGCTCGGGCATGTCGAAGTAGACGTAGACCTCCTCGAGGATCTTGGCGTGCTCGTGGGGCGGCCAGCTGGTCCAGTTTCCCGCCATCGATCGGGTGAAGCCCGCCAGGATCCGGCCGGCCCGCACGTTGTCGCCGATGATGATGTTGAGATCGCGCGTGGTCGCCGCGCCGCCGGCGGTGAATTTGAGCGCCGGATCCTTCTTGACGTCGGCGTAGCGCACGACCTGGAGCGGGTAGTCGCCCTTCACCTCGGCCGCGCATTCCACCAGGTCCACCTCGCCGGTGGTCGTGACCTCGACCGCGGAGCCTCGGGGGATGTAGATCGCGTCGTAGGTGTCGAGCTCGGTCGGGGCGCCGCCGACGGTCACCCGGCAAGCGCCTTTCATGCACAGCAGCGCCGTCTCGCGGGTCTCGGTCTCGAAGGCCGCGCGGGGAACCTCGGCGTCGAGCCGGATCCGGCCGTAGCACAGATGCAGAAGGCCGCTGTTCTTCGGCGTCACCGAGATGGCCCGGCCCCGGTGCGCGGCGGTGCCCGAGAAGATCAGGCTCTTGGGATCGAGAGTGGCGTCGGCCATGCGGGAGTCCTCGGCGATGATGCGGGGGACCTAGGATTGTAGCTCAAAGTTGTGATAATCGAATCTCCGGAAAAGACGACATGAAGACGCTGCCATCGCTGCTCGTTCTCACCGGTCTTCTCACAGCGCTTGGAGGCGCAACGTCCGCCGCGGAGCCCGTCGCCGACGCGATCGCCGTGACGCTGGTGAATCCGCTGCCGGCGGCGCGCGCGAACGAGACCATCGTGCTGACCCTGGCCCAGCTGGGCAAGGTCGCTCACGGGTTCGATCTCAGGACCGCGCTGGTCGTCGACGCGCGGGGCGCCGCCGTGCTCTCCCAGCTGGTCGACACCGACGGCGACGACGCTCCGGACGAGATCGTGTTTCAGACCGATCTCGGCCCGCGGGAGACCAAGACCTTCGAGCTGCGGGTGGGGCCGCGCCATCCCGCGTCGCGGGCTGAGTTCAAGGTCTACGGCCGCTTCGTGCGGGAACGGCACGACGACTTTGCCTGGGAGAACGACCGGGTCGCCCACCGCGTGTACGGGGCCGGCCTCGAGACCTGGAAGAAAGAGCCGCTCACCTCGAGCGGCGTCGACACCTGGGTCAAGCGGGTGCCGAGGCTCCTGGTCAACGACTGGTACCTGACCGACGACTACCACCAGGACCACGGCGAAGGCGCGGACTTCTACGCGGTGGGCAAGTCGCGCGGCTGCGGGGGGCTCGGGATCTGGGCGGGGGGCAAGCTGCACGTGTCGGCGAATTTCACGGGCTCGCGCGTGCTCGCCAACGGACCGATCCGGCTGGAGTTCGAGCTCACCTACGCGCCCTGGGACGCCGGCGGCGCGCGCGTCGCCGAGACCCGGCGGGTCATTCTCGACGCCGGCAGCACCTTCAACCGCTTCGAGAGCACGTTGTCGAACGCGGCCCGGGGCAAGAACAAGGGTGCTCTTTCGGTCGGGATCGGCATCGCCAAGCACCCCGGCAATGTCCCGAAGATCGACCCCGCGGCCGGTCGGATGGCCGTCTGGGAGCCTTTGAACGGCGGTCAGAGCGGCAGCCTCGGCTGCGCGATCGTCCTTCCGCCTGGCTCCGCGGCGGAGGCGCAGCAGACCGAGAACGAGTACCTGCTGGTCACCCCGGCGCCCGCCGGAGGACCGACGGTTTACTACGTCGGCACCGCCTGGGATCGCGCTGGCGTCGTCGCGGATCTCGACGCCTGGACGCGGGAGGCCCAGAGCCTCTCGAGCCGGCTCGCGGCGCCGGTCGGGGTGAGCCTGGCGGCGCGCCCGGCGACACCCGTACCTCGAAGAATGACCCCCTAGGAACCGGTCATGACACTACAATATCGGGATTTCCGGGAGGGTCATGAAATTGACTAGATCGGGGACGGGTCTCTTCGTGGCGGCAGTCGGCATCGGCGCGGTGCTCGGCTGCTCGTCGAGCACCGGAACCACCGACGGTGGCGCGGGGTCGGGAGGCACCTCGGCATCCGGCGGTGCGGGCGCGGGCGGTCCGGGGAGAACCGGCAGCGGCGGAAACGGCGGCGCACCCAGCGGGGCGGGAGGTACCACCGGGACCGCGGGTAGCGGCGGCTCGGGCGGTACGAGCGGCGGCGCGGCTGGTACGAGCGGCGGCTCGGGTGGACCGAGTGGCGGCTCGGGGGGAGGTGCCGGTGGCGCGAGCGGTAGCTCGGGAGGTGCCGGCGGCTCGGGTGGCGCGCACGGCGGCACGAGCGGTACGGCGGGCGGCACGAGCGGCGGCTCGGATGGCGTCACCGTATTGAGCGCGATGTCGGCGC
>CALAOV010000218.1 GCA_937889515.1 uncultured Myxococcales bacterium
CACCGAGATCTACACTCTTTCCCTACACGACGCTCTTCCGATCTCGGTGTTGCGCCCCGATGGCCGGCTGGCGCCGGCGGGCCGACCGGCGCGTCGTTTCCTGTTTCCCGGCGACGCCGCGGGCAAGCGGGCGGAACGCGATGCCTTCGCGATCTTCGCAGCGGTGGTGGTGGGCGCGCACGCCCTCGTCGTTCTGAGCGGACCGCGCCGCGGGCGCCGCGGGGCGGAGGTCGCGCGCGGTCTGCTGGCCGACCCGCGCGTCCGGCGGCTGGCCCTCGGCAGCGGCGCGGTGGCGGCGCTGTCGGTCAAGCCGAAGGCGGGCAATCTCCTGGCGGCCGCGGCCGAGGCGCAGGTGGCCGCGCTCGATCTCTCGGCGTCGGGCCCGACCGGTGACGCCGCCGTGCCGCTCGCCGAGGCGGTGCGGACTTTGCTCGCCGGGCTTGGAATCCTGGTCGGCCAGGAGCCGGCGCAACCTGGCCCGAGCCGCGCGGCGCGCCCGTCGGTGCCGGCGGTCGGGGGGCGCATGGTGCGGGTGCTCGCGCCGCAGGGTGGTTTCCTGGAGGCACCCGTCGAGCCCGGCGGCGCGGTTCGGGCGCGGGCTCTGCTGGGGCGTGTCGCGCCGGTCTTGCCCGGCCGCGCGGCCGCCATCACGGCGCCGCTGGCGGGTCTGGTCATCGAGGCGGCGCCCGCCGGTCCTGTTCGCGCCGGGACGACGGTCTTCGCGATGATCGCGCTGCCGCCCGCCTCGCCGATCGCGCGGGCGCTGGCCCGCGGCCCGGCCGCCGGCGCCAAGCTCGCCGGGTCCGAGCGGGGAGGGCCCGTCGACGGGAAGACGCGCGTGGGCTGGGTCGAGTACGTCGGGCTGCCGGGGCTCGAGATCAAACGGCTCAAAGCCAAGATCGATACGGGCGCCCGCACCTCGGCGCTGCACGTGATGCGGATGCGCACGATCGACACCGCCGGCGGGCCGAACCGGCGCCCGATTCTGGAGATCACGGTGCCGGGCGGCGGTCGCGGACGGCGGCCCCACGTGGTGCGGGCCGCGGTGCGGGACTTCGTGGTGGTGCGCGATACCTCCGGTCGGACGGAACGCCGGCCGGTCATCGAGACCGCGCTCAAGCTGGGACCGATCAAGCGGCGCATCGCGGTCACGCTCACCAACCGGGGGGACATGCTGTTCCCCATGCTGGTCGGCCGGACGGCGCTCGGCCCCGGCGTCGTCGTCGATCCGTCTCGGCGCTACCTCCTGAGCCGGCGCTGAGCGCCCCGAGCTGGGTGCATAAAATTGACAGAGATGGCGGCTGGGCTAATCCTCGTTGCACGCATGGGTCTCCGTCGACGAAGCGTCGCCGCAGCCGGGCTTCGGTCCCGGGCGGTCCCGGCGCGCTCCCGGGTGACCCGGCGTCGGAGCGAAGCCCCCTTGCTGCGCTCGTCGCCGCTGGCGGCCGCGCTGCGCGAGAGCCGGACGGCGATCGCCCAGCTGGAGGATGAGCTGGAGGCGATCCTGACCGCGCTGCGCGACCCGAGCGTCCAGCCGGACGAGACGGCCGCCGACCGGTTGCGCGGCGCCGCGCGGGCGGCCGATGCCGCCTTCGCCTCGCTGGGCGCCTTCGCTCGGCGCTAGACTGCCGAAGTGGCGCGTACCTGGGTTGGTCTCCGCGAGCCGATCCTGGCGTTCGCGACCGCGACGGCGCTGGCGTCGGGGCTGGCCGCGCTGGGCGTCGTGGTGCCGGTGGTCCGCCACAACCTGCACGCGCTCATCGCGGGAATTTTTTTCTATGCGCCGGCGGTGGCGGCCAAGCGTGCCGGCCGCGAGTTCGACTACCGCGACGCCGGTCTGCGTATCTCGCCGATCGCGCTCAACCTCGGCGTGCTGGCGGTCCTGGCGGCGCTCACCTTTCCCGCTTTTGTCGGTGGGTTCTTCGTCTTTTATGGGCGCGTCTGCACGGTTCCGGCGGGCGCGGCGACGCGGCTCTTCGCCACGCTTTGTAACCGCTGGCTGGGATTTTCAGACGGCCACCTGCGTCTGCCGCCGGGGTTCGCGCTGCTCGCGCTCAGTCAGCTGGTGGTGGTCGCGATTCCGGAAGAGCTGTTCTTTCGGGGTTACTTGATGGAGCGGCTCGAGCGCGTCTGGCCGCCCACCCGCCGCCTCTTCGGCGCGCCCGTGGGGCTCGCGCTCGTCGCATCGAGCGCGCTCTTCGCGCTCGGCCACCTGCTGGTCATCCCGAACCCGCAGCGGCTGGCGGTCTTCTTCCCGGCGCTGGTCTTCGGCTGGATGCGGGCGCGTACCGGCTCGATCGCCGCCGGCGCCACCTTCCACGCGCTCTGCAACGTCGTCTCCGACGTCCTGCACACCAGCTACTTCAGTTGAGCCGGGGGCCGCGCGACCGGGCCCCGAGCTCAGCCCTTGCTCAGCTCGACGAAGCGGAGGCGCAGGTCGTAGAGCAGGCTCTCGATGAGCTTGGCCTCGGCCGCGGTCAGGTTTCCCTTGGTCTTCTGCTCGAGCATCGCGAGGATGTCGATGGTGTGCTTGGCGAGCGGGAGATCCTTTTGCGGCGCGCCGACGTCGGGATGTTCGAGCTCGCCCAGGTGCAGAAGGGCGGAGCTTCCCAGCGAGAGCACGAAGGTGTGAAAGTCGACCGCGGGAAGCCCGGCCGGTGAATCGCCGGGCGGGCCGTCTGGGGCGCCCGCGACCTGCGTTCCCGCAGGCGGCTCCTCGGAGGCGTCCTGCCGAGGGGTGCCCCCGTCGGTAAAGGCCCGTCGGTCGGTGATCGTGAAACCGGTCGCTTTGGAGTCGCCGCTTGCCATACCGTGCAGGTTAAGCACGGCGGCCGGCGGTTTCAATGACCGCTGTTGGAACCCCCGGAGGAGGCCTCGTCGCCGGGCTCGCCCTCTTCACCGTCTTTGCCGCCGTAGACGCCCTTGCTGGCCACGTCCGGGAGGGTCTTGAGGTGCTTTTCGTAGTCCTTGCGTCCGATGAGGGTCTTTTTGATGTTCCGCTCGACGGTGCGCTTGTCGAACAGGCGCTCGGTCTTCGGGTCGGCCTTGGCATCCGCGTCGCGACTCATGGCGGCTTAGCTAGCACACGCCACGGAAATATCCTAGCGGGCCTCTCGGTTGTAAGCTGCGCGCCGCCGCGCGACGCATGCTTCGAAAGGCGCGGTTTTCGACCATTTTCGCGAGGGAGCCTATGGACGTCCGGGTCATCAACGAGCTGGTTCACAAGCAGTCTGCTTTCGTCGAGAAGCTGAACGCAGAGGTCGGCAAGGTCATCGTCGGGCAGAAGGCGATGATCGAGCGGATCCTGATCGGTCTTTTGACCGGGGGGCACGTTCTTTTGGAGGGGGTGCCCGGCCTGGCCAAGACGCTGACCGTCAAGACGCTGGCCGACACGCTGGCCATGAAGTTCCAGCGCATCCAGTTCACGCCCGACCTGCTGCCCGCCGACATCGTCGGCACCGTCATCTACAATCAGGCGCGCGGCGAGTTCGTCCCCAAGCAGGGGCCGGTATTCGCGAACCTGGTGCTGGCCGACGAGATCAACCGCGCGCCGGCCAAGGTGCAGTCGGCGCTGCTGGAGGCGATGCAGGAGCGGCAGGTGACGATCGGCGACACCACCCACCCGCTGCCCGATCCGTTCCTGGTCATGGCCACCCAGAACCCGATCGAGCAGGAGGGGACCTACGCGCTGCCCGAGGCGCAGCTCGACCGGTTCATGCTGATGATCAAGGTCGGCTACCCGACCAAGGAAGAAGAGCGCGCCATCATGGACCGCATGACCGGCCCCATGCAGGTGAGCGCCGAGCGGGTCGCCACGCCGCTGGAGATCGCCGAGGCGCGGTCGGTGGTGCAGGAGGTCTACATCGACGAGAAGATCCGCGACTACATCGTCAACATCGTCCACGCCACGCGCGAGCCCAAGGCCTACGGCCTCGCCGAGCTGTCCGACTTCATCGCCTTCGGCGCCAGCCCGCGCGCCTCGATCTTCCTCAACAAGGCGGCTCGGGCGCACGCGTTCCTGCGGCACCGCGGCTATGTGACGCCCGAGGACATCAAGGCCATCGGGGTCGACGTGCTCCGCCACCGCGTGATCCTCACCTACGAGGCCGAGGCCGAGGAGATCACGGCGGAGACGGTGGTGCGCAAGCTGTTCGAGCGGGTCGAAGTTCCGTAGGGCATCGCACCCGAGCGCCGCCATGCTGCCCCGCGAGCTTTTGAAGCGTATCCGCCGGATCGAGATCGTGACCCAGCGGCTGGTCCGCGATCGGATGGCCGGGCAGTACCACTCCGTGTTCAAGGGGCGCGGTATCGCGTTTTCCGAGGTGCGGCAATACATCATGGGCGACGACATCCGGATGATCGACTGGAACGTCTCCGCGCGCATGAACGATGTCTACGTCAAGCTCTTCACCGAAGAGCGCGAGATGACGGTCCTGCTGCTGGTCGACATGTCGGCCTCGGGGCGGTTCGGATCGCGGGTGCGGGAGAAACGGGATCTGGCGGCCGAGCTGGCGGCGGTGCTGGCGTTCTCGGCGATCCGGAACAACGATCGGGTGGGGCTCATCATCTTCACCGACGAGGTCGAGAAGTACGTGCCGCCCAAGAAAGGCAAGCGGCACGTCCTGCGGGTGGTGAGCGAGATCCTCTCCTTCTCCGAGAAGAGCCGGCAGACGTCGCTGGGCTCGGGGCTGGAGTTCCTGAGCCGGGTGGCGCGCCGTCGGGCGGTGGCCTTTCTGATCTCGGATTTTCTGGAGCCGGTTGCCGGCTACGAACGGGCGCTGCGCATCACCTCGAGGCGCCACGATCTGATTCCGGTCACCATCGGCGATCCGCTGGAGGAGGCGCTGCCGGACGTCGGCCTCATCGAGCTGGAGGATCCGGAGACGGGCGGCACCCTGGTGTTCGACACGGGCGGTCCGGAGGCGGCGGCCTTCGCGCGGGGAGCCCGGCGAACCGCGGAGGCCCGGCGCGATCTGTTCAAGCGGCTGTCGATGGATCCGATCGAGCTGCGGACCGACCGCGCCTACTTGCCCGCGCTCACGACGTTCTTCGAGTCGCGCGCCCGGAGGCTGCGGCATTGAGGCACGGCCGGATCTGGTCGACGACCTGGTTGGTGCTCTCGCTGGCGACGGCGGTGGCGGCGCGCGCCCAAAACGGTGGCGCCGCGGGCGTTGGCGGCGCCGCCGACAGGCCCGATCCGGACGCGCCCACGGTCGCGGCGCGCGTCGACAAGGCCGAGGCGCACGTCGGCGATCCGATCCATCTGGAGGTGGTCGCGATCGCCAAGAGCGCCGTGCCGGTGAATCTTCCCTCGACGCTCGAGCTGGAACCGTTTTCGCTGCTCGATCGCAAGGAGAGCGAGCAGAACCTGGGCGACGGGCGGATCCGGCGGGTATTCACCCTGACGATCGCGACCTACGAGCCCGGGCCCAAGGAGGTGCCGGCCATCGAGGTGACCTACCTCGGCCCGCGGGGCGACGTGCGGACCGCCAGGACGTCGCCGGTGGCGGTCAAGATCGGGAGCCTCATCGCCAACGAGCCGGAGCCGGCGATCAAGGACGCCGCGCCGCCGGTGTCGGTGGTGGAGGAGAACCTCTGGCCAGCCTACCTCGCGGGCGCGCTCATCGCGGCGGGGCTGGGGGCGCTCTTGACGATGGCGATCGTCCGGCGGCTGCGCGCGCGGCGGGGCGACCGCCCCGGGCCGCCGCCCCGTCCGGCGCACGAGGTCGCGCTCGATCGCCTCGATCGCCTGGGCGCCTACGGCTTCCTCGAGAACGCCGACAATCGACCTTTCTATTTCGCGGTGTCGGAGGTGATCCGCGAGTATCTGGGGGCTCGGTTCGGCTTCGATTCGCTGGAGCTCACCACCGACGAGCTGGTCGCGCAGCTGCGCCGGAGCTCCGGGCGTGAGATCGTGGTGGGCGAGATCCAGGGCTGGCTCTCCGCCTGCGACCTGGTGAAGTTCGCCAAGATCTCGCCCAGCGCGGCCGAAGCACGGGGCGCGCTCGAAAGCGCGATCCGGATCGTGACCACCACGCGGCCGGTGATTGAGCCGGCGCTGGCGCCGGGGCCCGGCGCGCCGGAGGCGATGCGTGCCTGACCGCAAACCGACCGGCCAGGCGCCGATTCCCTATGCGCTCATCGCGATCGTGTTCGCGCCGCTCGCCGCCTGGTACTTCATGCTCCTGCGCGACGTCGAGGGGTTTCGCTTCGCGCACCCGTTCGCGCTGGCGCTGATTCCGCCGGCGGTCGCGCTCTGCGCGTGGGCCGGCCTGGTGCGCGCGCCCGGCCGGCGCGGCCTCTTCACCTATTCGCGCGCCGCGGAGCTCCAGGCGCAATCACCCGGGCTGGTGGCCCGCCTGCGCGATCTGCCCATGGTGCTGCGGCTCGCCGCGGTGGTGCTGGTCGGGGTGGCGCTGGCCCGCCCCCAGAGCACACGGGTCACCGACGATCTGGAGCTGGAAGGGATCGACATCGTCCTTGCGCTGGATCTTTCGGGCTCGATGCAGGAGACCGATCTGGTCCCGAACCGGCTCGAAGCGGCCAAGATGGTGATCCAGGACTTCGTGCGCCACCGCCCGTCGGATCGCATCGGCCTGGTCATCTTCGGCCGGGAGGCCTTCACCGACATCCCGCTCACGCTCGACCACGGGACCTTTCTGCGCATGCTGGGCGAGCTGCACCTCGGGATCATCGACGGGCGGAGCACCGCCATCGGCAACGGGATCGGCGTGGCGCTCAACCGGCTGCGGAAATCGGACGCGAAGTCGAAGGTCATCATCGTGCTCACCGACGGGGAAAACAACGCCGGCAACATCTCGCCGGAGCAGGCGGCCCGCTACGCGCAGCAGCTGGGCGTCAAGATTTACACCGTGCTGGCCGGCAACGACGACGGTGAAGCCGGCGCCGCGCGGGGCCAGCCGCGCCAGCCGGTCAACCCCAAGCTCCTGGAGCAGATCGCCTCGATGACCGGCGGAACGCCGTATCTGGCCACCGACACCCGCGCTCTCGCGGAGCGGTTCCAGAAGATCCTCGAAGACCTGCAGAAGTCGCGCATCGCCGATCGTGGGACGCTCTTCACGGAGCTCTATCGTCGCTTCCTGTTGGTGGCCTTCGCGCTGCTGCTGGCCGAGATCGGCCTGCGCCTGACCCGGTTTCAACGGATTCCCTGATGCGCTTCGCCAACCCCCACGCGCTCTTCCTGCTCTTCGCCGTTCCGGCCGCGGTGATCGCCTACGGCCTCGGCTTCGCCTCGCGCCGCCGCCGGCTGGCGCGCCTCGGCGACGAAGCGCTGGTGGGCAAGATGGCGGCGACGGTCTCGGTGCCGCGCAAGGTGGTGCGCGCGGCGCTGGTGGTCCTGACGCTGGCGCTGCTGGCGCTGGCGCTGGCGCGGCCGCAGGCCGGCGGGCGGGCCCGCGTCGCGAAGCAGCGCGGGCTCGATCTGGTCGTGGCGTTGGATTTTTCGCGGTCCATGCTGGCCAAGGACGTCTACCCCTCGCGGCTCGAACGCGCCAAGCGCGAGCTCGAGCAGCTGCTCGACGGGCTCGCCGGCGATCGGGTGGGGGTCGTCGCCTTCGCTGGCGAGACGTTGGGCTATCCGCCCACCACCGACTACGCCGCGGTGAAGCTCTTCTGGCGCGACCTCGGCCCCTGGGACATGCCGGTGGGCGGGACGGCGATCGGGCGGGCGATCCATGCGGCGCTCGATCAGCTGGTGGCGCTGCGGTCGAACGGCGCCGCCTCGCGCGGGCAGGCCATCTTGCTGCTGACCGACGGCGAGGACACCGACAGCGAGCCGCTCGAGGCGGCCGACGAGGCCTCGAAGCTGGGGGTCAAGATCTTCACGATCGGGATCGGCTCGCGCTCCGGTGAGCTCATCCCCGAGTACGACGAGCAGGGGAAGGTGACCGGCTACGTGAAAGACGCCGACGGTCATTACGTGACCTCGCGGCTGGCCGAGGAGACCCTGGCCGACATCGCCCGCCGAACGGGCGGCGAGCTGTTTCACGCCGACAGCAAGCGGTTCGGCGTCGAGGATGTGGAGCGCGCTCTCAACAACCTCAAGCGGACCGAGAACGAGGCACGCATCGTGCGGCAGTATGACGAAATCTACGAGCTGCTACTGCTCCCCGCCTTCCTGCTGCTGATCGGCGAGGCCTGCATGAGCGAGCGCCGGCGGCGCGCGGCGGTTCTCCCCGAGCGCGCCCGCCTCGGAGCCGGAACATGAGAGCGCCGCGTGGCGGCGGGCGCGGCGGGCGATCGCTCGACCTGCTGGCGCTCGTCACGCTGGGACCGCTGCTCTGCGGGTTCGGTCTGCTCGAGAAACGCGACGTGGAGGTGGAGGCCGGCAACGCCGCGCTCAAGGCGGGGAAGGCAGAGGACGCCCTGGCCCACTACGACAAGGCCGTGGGCAAGCTCCCCGCGGATCCGGGCGCGCACTTCGATCGGGGCGCGGCCCTCTATGCGTTGGCGCGTTTCGACGAAGCGGGCCAGGAGTTCCTGCGCGCGACGGAGGCCAAGGACGGGGCGCTCAAGGCGTCGGCCTTCTACAACCTGGGCAACGCGTTTTTCAAGAAGGACAAGTTCAAGGAGGCGGCCGATGCCTACAAGCGGTCGCTGGGGCTCGCCCCCGACGACAAGCAGGCCAAGTGGAACCTGGAGATCGCGCTCCAGAAGCAAAAGGAAGACGACAAGAAGAAGAAGGACGACAAGAACAAGGACGACAAGAACAAGAAGGACGACAAGAAGAAAGACGACAAGAACAAGGACGATCAGAAGAAGGACCAGCAAAACCAGAAAGACCAGCCGGATAAGCAGCAAAACCAGAAAGACCAGCCGGACAAGCAGACCGAACAACAGGTCGACGCGGTTCTCGACAACCTCGAGCGAAGCTCGAAGGATCTCGAAAAAGAGCGGGCCAAGGCGCGGGCGGTCCGGCGGGCCCCACCGGCGCGGGACTGGTGATGCGGTATCGCCTGCGTTTGTCCGCGACGGCGATCCTGGCCCCGGCCTTGGCGGCGCTGGCCCTGGCCGCCTGGCCTTCGGTCGCGCGCGCGGCTTCGCTGACGGCCGGTCTCGATCGCGACGCGGTCGCCCCAGGTGAGCCCTTCGTTTTCGAGGTGACGATCACGGCCGCGGACGAGTCGGTCGACGATTTTCGGCCGCCCGACTTCCACGGCCTGCAGGTCCTGTCCGCGCCGCGTTCTCCCAACCGGTCCACCAGCGTGCAGATGGGCGGTGGCCAGACCTCCGTGCAGAACAGCTACACCTGGACCTTTCAGCTGGCGCTGCCGCCGGGCGCCAAGGGGCCGCACAGCATCGGCGCGGCCCATGTCAAGGTCGGCGGTCGCGAGATGGCGTCGAGCCCGGTTCAGATCCGCGTGGGCGCTTCGAGCGGGGCGCAGCGCGCGGCGCGTGGTGCGGGGGCGGGCAACCTCTTTCAACAATTCTTCGGCGGCGGCCCCGCGCGCTCGCCGATCGACGACGATCCGGCGGCCGCCGTTTCATCCACGCCCTCGGCCGCCTTCATCCGCGTCGTTCCCGACAAGACGCACGTCTTCGTGGGCGAGCAGGTGACGGTGGCCTGGACCCTCTACCTGTCGCAGGACCAAAACAAGTACGAGACCCTCTCGGAGCCGCACACCGACGGGTTCTGGTCGGAGGAGATCCCCTCGACCAACCCGCAAGGACGCCTGGCCTTCACCCCCGAGGTCGAGGGCGGCCGCACCTACAACGTCGCGGTCCTGTTCAAAAAGGCGCTGTTCCCGCTCCAGCCCGGCAAGCTGACCATCACGCCGATGGAGGCGCAGGTCGCGCAGGTCGACTTCTTCGGGACGCCGGTGCGCGCGCGCCGGATCAAGACCGACCCGCTGGTCATCGAGGCGCAGCCGCTGCCACGCGACGGCGAGCCGCCGCGCTTCGAGCCCGGCAACGTCGGCCGCTACGAGATCTCGGTGGCGGCCGACCGCGCGTCCGTCGCTGTCGGCGACGCCGTCACCCTGAAGATCGAGGTCAAGGGGACCGGCAACGTGCGGAACGTTCGTCCGCCGGCGTTGCCGCCGCTCCACGGGTGGAAGAGCTACGAGCCCAAGGTGGACGTCGCGGTCGACGGCGGCGAGGTCATCTCGGGCACCAAATCCGTCGAGTGGCTCTTGCGGCCCGACCGCGCCGGGAAGACCATGGTTCCGTCGTTCGTGCTCGACACGTTCGACCCGGCCACCAAGCGCTACCGACAAACGAGCACCAAGCCGTTCGAGCTCGTCGTCAGCGGCGAAGGCGGATCGAATGTGGCGGCCGGCGCCGGTCCATCGCCGGCCGCAGGGGTCGAGAACGTGATCACTGGGACCATCCGGCCGATCCGGGTGCGCAGCCGCCCCTCCGGCGAAATCGGGGTAGCCTTCCTGCACGGCGCCGGCTTGCCCACCACCGTGGTGGCGCCACCGCTGGCGCTGGCGCTGCTGTCGCTCTTCGGGCGGGTGCGGGAGCGCCTCGGGC
>CALAOV010000219.1 GCA_937889515.1 uncultured Myxococcales bacterium
GGCACCCACCACGCCGCCGGGCCCCGGCGCTGCGGCGCCCGCCAGCCCCGGCGCGCCGAGCGCTGCCGATCCCGGGGGCGATGCCGATTTTCGCGACGCCAAGACCCGCTTCGATGCGGGCGATCCAGCGGGGGCGCGGACGGCGCTCGAGGCGTTCGAGGCGCATCATCCACTCCATGCCGCGCGTCCGGCGGTCGAGCTGATGCTGGCCCGCCTGGCGCTCCTGCGCGGCGACGCGGCGGCCGCCAGGATCTTGCTCGCTCCCCTGGCCGCGACGCCACCGGATCCGGGTACCGGATCGAGCGCGCGGTACTACCTGGGTCTCAGCGAGACGCGCCTGGGGCACTTCGCGCAGGGTCGCGACCTGCTGTTGCCGTTCCTGCCGCCGGCCGGCGCGTCGGCGCCCGGGGACGAGGCGCTGGTCGAGCTGCGCGGCGCGCTGGCCGAGGCCACCGCCGGCGTCGGCGAGCTCGGCGCCGCTCTGGAGCTCTGGGACGCCTACGCGCGTGGCGGACGCGAGCCGGAGAAGGCCTATGCCCGCGAGCGCGCCAGCGAGATCGCCACCAAGCTCGCGCCCGAGACGGCGGCGCAGGCATTCCGATCGTCCCCCGAAAAGGGGCTGGCGCGCGCGCTGCTGGGGGCCCAGGCGGCGGCCTATCTGCGCGCCCGCGGCGACGCCTCCGGCGCGGCGACCGTCGAGTCGGAGGCGGCGGTGGCGCGGCGCGCGGTCGGGCTCGACCAGGCGGGCGATCGAGATCGCGGCCAGAGCGCTGGCGATCCGGGGCGACTCGGATTGGCGATCGCGCTGTCGGGGAAATTTCAGCCGGTGGGCGAGGCCGCGCTGCGCGCCGCGCTGATCGCGACCGGCGCGCCGGGGACGCCCGCCGGCAAGGGGATGGAGCTCTTCCTGCGCGACACCGGCGCCGGTCCCGAGCGCGCGACCCGCGGCGTCGGGGAGCTCGCGCGGGATGATTCCGTCATCGGGATCCTGGCCGCCAGCGATCAGCCCACGCTGGCGGCCGCGGCGGTCGCGACCGGCGAGAATCAGGTGCCGACGCTGCAGCTCGACGACGGACCGGCCGGCTGGCTCACGCCCACCTTCCAGCTGGTTCACACGCCCGCCGCCCGTGCCGCGGCGCTGGCCCGGGCGGCGCTCAAGCTGGGGGCGCGGGAGTTCGCGATGATCGGGCCCGACAGCGAGGCCGGCCAGAGCCTGCGGCGGGCCTTCAAGGCGGAGCTTGCGCGCGGGGAGGGGCACGTCGCGGCGGACGTCAGCTACCCGCCCGGCTCGACTTCCTTCACGGCGGTCGCGGCGGCGATCAAGAAGACCCGGGCGCAGGCGGTGTTCATCGCCGACGGCGCCGATCGCATCGAGCTCATCGCGCCGGCGCTGGCCGCCGCCGATCTGTGGGCGGCGCCCTGGGGCAAGCGGCCTCCCGCCGCGGCGCCGGGACGTCCGCATCTGCGCAACTTGCTGCTGATGTCGACCGCCAACGGGCTCTCGCCGCGCCTGCTGCAGAACGCCGGACGCTACGTGCAGGGCGCGCTGTTTTCCCCCGGGTTCTTTGCCGACGCCAACGACGCCCGGGCGCGCACGTTTCTGGAGGCCTACCGCGCGGCCTACGGGCGGGATCCGCATGCCACCGAGGCGTACGCCTACGACGGCGTGAACCTGTTCCGGACGGTGACCGGCGCCGGCGCCCACACCCGGGCCGACGTGGTGCGGGCGCTCACCGACGGAACCTTCGAGGGGCTCACGGGCTCGTTGCGCTTCGGCAGCGATCACGCCCGCGCCGACGACCCGCGGATCTACCTGGTCGACGGCGAGCAGATCAGCCTGTCGCGCTGACCGCGCAGGGGATCCGCACCCAGCCGGCCCGCGCGCCGTAGCTCGAATCGGCGCGGCGAGAGACCATCGCCGCGATTCCGAGCCGCCGCGCCTCGTGCTGGAAGGCGACGCCGTCCCCGGCGATGTGATCGAGGTAGCGGAGCGCGCCCGGCTCGGCGCTGGCGCGCACCAGCTCGGCGAGGAGCGCCTTTCGACGATCGAGCGGCACCCTTGTCAGGTCGAAACCATCGAGGTGAACGAGATCGAAGACGAAGTAGGCCAGCGTGGCGCCAAGCTTGCCAGCCAGCGCGCCGGGGAGGGCGCGGTCGTCGCTGTGCCCGGCGGGCGTCATCGCCGCCAGCATCCCGTCGACCACCAAGGTCTGGGCCGGGAGCATGCGGACGGCATCGGCGATCGCGCCCCGCTTGCGGACGGCCGCCGCGGTCAGCGGCTTGCCGTCTTCGTCGAGGAGCTGCGCGGTACCGGCGTCGCTCCGCGCCAGCAGCCGCTCGCCGGCGATCGCCATCTCGTGCAGCCAGCCGCCGCCCCGCGGCGGGGTCGCGCGCGCGGCGAAGCGCGGTGGGCGAAGGACGGCCGGTACGGGACCGGGGCGTGCGCCCGGCGCGCCGCCTGCGTCTACCTGCGCGCGGTTCGAGTGCCAGACCCGCGATCGATCGGCGGCGATGTCGTCGAGGGTCCGCCCGGTGGCCACGCTCTCCGGTCGCGCCTCGGTGACGTCGCTGGTCTCCTCCGGCACGACGTGGCTGTCGCGCTCCTTGATGAGCAGCCAGGCCCGCTCTTGATCCTTCCCACTGTGCGCCCCCCGACCGCGCAGCTTCACCAGCGCGAATCCGCCCTGTAGCTTCTCACCCTTCAAAATAAACTTGAGGTTTCCGGCGGCGTAGCTCTGGTGCGGATCCCCGACCGGCTCCCAGGTGCCGCGGTCCCACAAAAGGACGGTCCCCCCGCCGTACTCGCCCTTGGGAATGATCCCCTCGAACTCGGCATAGGCGAGCGGGTGATCCTCGACGTGCATGGCCAGCCGTTTGACCCGGGTGTCGAGGCTGGGTCCCTTGGGGACCGACCAGCTCTTGAGCACGCCCTCGAGCTCGAGGCGGAAGTCGTAGTGCAGCCGGGAGGCGGCGTGCTTCTGGATGACGAAGTGGCGCAGGCCCTCGCCCTCCTGCCGCGGCGGCGCCGGCGCCTCGCCCGAAGGCTCGCGGGTGACCTTGAAGTTTCGTTTCCGGTTGTATTCGGAGAGGCCCACGAACGTATGTTAAGACCAGTTCCCCAATGCGGATGTCACAGACCCTGATTCCGACGCTCAAAGAGGCTCCGTCCGAGGCGGAGGTTCCGTCGCACGTCTTCATGGTGCGCGGCGGCTATCTGCGCAAAGTCGCCGCCGGCATCTATTCGTTCTTGCCGCTCGGCTGGAAGGTGGTCAAGAAGGTCGAGAAGATCATCCGCGAAGAGATGGACCGCGCCGGGGCCTCGGAGGTCTTCCTGCCGGCGGTGATTCCGGCCGAGCTCTGGCAGGAATCCGGCCGCTGGGATCAATACGGCGCGCAGCTCCTGCGCTTCAAGGACCGCAAGGGCGGCGACTTCGTCATCGGCCCGACGCACGAGGAGGTGATCTCGGCGCTGGTGCGCAGCGACGTCCGGAGCTGGCGGCAGCTGCCGCTGAACCTCTACCAGATCCAGACCAAGTTCCGCGACGAGCTGCGCCCGCGCGCCGGCCTCATGCGCGGGCGCGAGTTCATCATGAAGGACGCCTACTCGTTCCACGTCGACGAGAACGACGCGAACCGCGAGTACAAGAAGATGTACGACACCTACCAGCGGATCTTCACCCGCTGTGGCCTGGCCTTCCGCGCCGTCGAGGCCGACACCGGCAACATCGGTGGATCGCTCTCCCACGAGTTCCAGGTGCTGACCGAGACCGGCGAGGACGCGCTGGTCGCCTGCGACGCTTGCGACTATGCCGCCAACGTCGAGCAGGCGGTCGCGCGCCCCCCGGCCGATCCGCAGACCGCCAGCGAACAGTGCCAGCGGGTGCCGACGCCGGGGCAGCACACCATCGCCGAGGTGTCGTCGTTCCTGGGCGTGCCGCAGACCCGCCTCGTCAAGACGCTGATCTATCTGGCCGACGGACAGCCGGTGGCGGTCCTGGTGCGAGGAGACCGCGCCGTCAACGAGATCAAGCTGCGCCGGGCGCTCGAGGTCACCGAGCTCTTGCTGGCAACCGACGCGGCCGTCCGTGAGGTCACCGGCGCGCCGGTCGGTTTCGCCGGTCCGGTGGGCTTGAAGATTCAGGTTCCGATCTATTGCGACCTCGAGGTCCAGGCGCTGGCCGACTTCGTGGTCGGCGCCAACGCGCCCGATGCCCACCTCAAGGGCGTCAACGTCGACAACGACTTCAAGCCGACCGCCTTCGGCGACTACCGAACGGCCGCCGAGGGCGACGCCTGCGCCCGCTGCGCCACCGGTCACCTGCACGCGCACCGGGGCATCGAGGTCGGCCAGGTGTTCTTCCTGGGCACCAAGTATTCGAGGCCGATGGGCGTGACCTTCCTGGACGTCGACGGCCTGGAGAAGCCGGCCCAGATGGGCTGCTACGGCATCGGCGTCACCCGCATCGTCGCCGCGGCCATCGAGCAGAACCACGACAAGGACGGCATCGTCTGGCCGGTGCCGCTGGCGCCCTACGAGGTGGCGGTCCTCGAGTTGCAACAGGACGACGACAACGTCATCGCCACCTCGAAGCGGATCTACGAAGAGCTCTCGGCCGCCGGGATCGACGTGCTCTACGACGACCGCGACGAGCGGGCGGGCGTCAAGTTCAAGGACGCCGACCTGATCGGGATTCCCTTCCGGATCGCGATCGGCAGAAAGGGCGTGGCCGAGGGGGTGGTCGAGCTCAAGCGTCGCAATGGCACCGAGGTCCGCAAGATCCGGATCCCCGAGGCTTCAGCGCTGGTGGCGGCCGAAGTCATCGCGGAGCGCCGCTGATGCCGACGCCCGCTCACAAGATCCCCCCGCGCGAGCGCGTGATCGTGGCGCTGGATGTTCCCGACTGTGGCCAGCTGGCGACGCTGCTCGATCGACTGGACGGGCGGCCGGCGTTTTACAAGGTCGGCCTCGAGCTCTTCGTGGCCGAAGGGGAGCGCGCCGTCGAGATGGTTCAGGCGCGTGACGGACGGGTGTTCCTCGATCTCAAGCTGCACGACATCCCCGAGACGGTCGCCCGCGCGGTCGCCTCGGCGGCCCGCGTGCAGGCCGAGCTTCTGACCGTCCACACCTCGGGCGGATACGAGATGCTCTCGCGCGCGGCCGAGGCCGCGGCCGGCCGGGTGAAGATCTTGGGCGTTACGGTCCTCACCAGCTTGGCCGAGGACGATCTGCGCGCCGAAGGCATCGAACAGACCATTCCCGAGATGGTGCGGGCCCGGGCGCGAATCGCCGCGCGGGCCGGGATCGCGGGGCTGGTCTGCTCGCCGCACGAGATCGAAGCGGCGCGGGGCGCGGCGCCTGGCCTGCTGATCGTGGTGCCGGGCATCCGGCCGTCGACGGGCGCCGGGGCCGGGCACGGCGATCAGAAACGGGTGGCGACCGCGGGCCAGGCCATCGCCAACGGCGCCGACTATCTGGTGGTCGGGCGGCCGGTCCGCGACGCGGCCGATCCGGCGGCGGCCTTCGAGGGCATCGTCGAGGAGGTCGCGGCGGCGATTTGACGGACGGCGGGCGCATCGTCTTCGGCGTGCGGCCGGTCGAGGAGCTATGCCGCGCGCGACCGCGCGAGGTGAGCGTGGTCTACCTGGCGGAGGGAACACGCTCGCCGGAGACGGAGCGGGTGGTACAGGTCGCAAAGGAGCGCGGCATCTCCGTCGAGATCCGGCCCCGACACCTCGTCGCCGAGCTGGCCAAGGGGGGCGTTCACCAGGGTCTGGTCGCGATCGCGGGACGCTTTCGCTACGCGACGCTGGAGGATCTTCTGGACGCCGCGCGACGCGCCGGGGAGGCGCCGCTCCTCGTGCTGCTCGATGGGATCACCGATCCGCACAACCTCGGCGCCATCGCCCGCAGCGCCGAGGTATTGGGCGCGCACGGCGTGGTGATCCCGGCGCGCAACTCCGCCTCGGTGACGCCGGGCGCCGTGAAGGCGTCGGCCGGCGCGACCGAGCGGGTGCCGATCACCGAGGTCGGCAACCTCCTGCCAGCCATCGACGCGCTCCGGAAGGCCGGCCTGCGGGTGCTGGGCGCCGGAGCGGGGGAGGGCGAGCCCCTCGCGAAGGTCGACCTCAAATTGCCGACGGCGCTGGTGATTGGCGCCGAGGGGCGCGGCATGCGCGAAGCGGTGGCGCGCCGCTGCGACGGCCTCTTAGATCGGAAGAGCACACGTCTGAACTCCAGTCACTGACCAATCTCG
>CALAOV010000220.1 GCA_937889515.1 uncultured Myxococcales bacterium
CGCCCTCGACGAGGCGTACGGTCTTGGCCTCATGAGCTACCGCCAGGTTCCCGCCGCGCTGGCGCGGGTCACCGCCGACGACGTCGTGCGCGTCGCGCGCCGGATCCTCGACCCGAAGCGGGAGGTCATCGCCGTGGTGCGCCCGCCCGACCCGGCAGCCGCGTCGGCCTTGGCCCGCGGTTCCAAGGCAGGGCGCTAGCCGTGGCGAGCTGTACCGGGTGCACCGCCGCGGTCCAGCTCGAGGATACGTTCTGCGCGCGCTGTGGCGCGCCCGTCATCGATCCCTTCGTCGGGACCGTGGTCGGCGAGCGCTACCGCATCGTGAGCCGTATCGGGATCGGCGGGATGGGCGCCGTCTACCGCGCGGAGCACACCATGATGCGGCGCGATCTGGCCATCAAGGTGCTGCTCCCCGAGCTCTCCGGCAAGGAGGAGTTTGCGCGGCGTTTCGAACGCGAGGCCGAATCGGCCAGCCGCCTCGATCACCCCAACATCATCACGGTCACCGACTTCGGCCGCACCGCCGAGGGGTCGCTGTTCCTGGCCATGGAGTTTCTGGCCGGCA
Organism: uncultured Myxococcales bacterium; assembly: GCA_937889515.1. GTDB lineage: Bacteria > Myxococcota_A > Polyangia > Fen-1088 > Fen-1088 > JADGRB01. The sequence continues at coordinate 566 of CALAOV010000220.1, forward strand.
CCTCGCTGGCGGCGGCCATCGCGGCCGGACCGATGCCGGTGCCCCGGGCGCTGGCGATCGAGCGGCAGATCTTGCGCGCGCTCGACCACGCGCATTCCGCCGGCGTCGTGCACCGTGACCTCAAGCCCGAGAACATCATGCTCGTCGAGCGCGACGGCAACCGCGAGGTGGTCAAGATCCTCGACTTCGGCATCGCCAAGGTCACCGAGCCCCAAAGTGGGATGCCGGGTCGCGAGGCCTTGACTCAGGCCGGTGTCATCTTCGGCACGCCCGAGTACCTGTCGCCCGAGCAGGCGCTCGGCGAGGCGGTCGACGCGCGGGCCGACATCTACGCGGCGGGCGTGATCCTGTTCGAGATGCTGGCCGGGCGGCGCCCGTTCGAATCGGAAGACAAGGTGAAGATCATCTCCATGCACCTGGCGCACGCGCCACCGCGTATCCGGGAGGTGAATCCCACCGTCGACGTGCCGATCCCGCTGGAGCAGGCGGTGCTGCAGGCGATGGAGAAGTCGCGCGACAACCGATTCTCCACGGCGGTCGCGTTCCTGCAGGCGCTGGAAGACGCCGAGGCGCCCCTCGACCCGGCGCTGGAGGTCAGCGGGACGATTTCCGCCATGACGGTCGGACGCCACGGGGGCCGCGGCCCGGCGATGGGGATCGCCGCGGCCGCCCTGGTGGTGCTGGTCGGCGGTCTGGCCCTCAAGCGTCGCGCCGGACATCACCCTGCGGCGCTCATCGCGACCCCGACACGGCCCGCGCCGCCGCCGCCCGATCTGGCCCAGGAGCTCAAGAAGGTCGAGGTCTGGCTGGAGGACGGCGATACGGCGTCCGCGCGCCGGGCGCTCGAGACCGCGCTGTCGGATCGGCCCAAGGACGGTCGCGTGCGCTATATGTTGGGGCGCGTGGCCTACGAGGAGAATCGACGCGCCGAAGCCCTCGACGATTACCGAGAGGCGATCGCCCTCGATCCCGGCTTCCGCGGCGATCCGGTGCTGCTCGGCCACGTCGAAGCGATGCTGGCGGAGCCCAAGGAGGCCGACGCGGCGCTGGACCTGGTGATCGAGCACATCGGAGCCCCGGCCGCCGATCTGCTGGCCAAGGTGGCAAACGAGGGGAGCGATCTGACGCGGCGGCGGCGCGCGGCGGTCGCGCTGGCGGACATCGATCAGGAAAAGCGGGTCGACCGCGTGTCGCTGGACATGCTCGAGCTCAGGAAGGCGCCGACCTGTGAAGAGAAGAAGGACTGGGTCGACAAGCTCCGCGAGCTGGGCGACGCGCGGGCGCTGCCGGCGCTGCGGGGGCTTCGGTCGCGCCGGATGGGTCCCATCAGCTGGGGGGGAACCAACGTCGCCTGCATGAAGAAGGAGCTGCCCGAGGCGATCGCCGCGCTCGAGAAGAAGGCGGGAATCACCGACCACCGCTCGAGGCGTGGCCGGTGACGCGGGCGCCGGCGCCCGGCAAGGCCAAGCGGATCAAGCACGATCCGCGAAACCTTCTCACCAGCCTGGTGCTGGTGTTTCCGCTGTTCCTCATCTACCAGGTGGGCGTCCTGTTCACCCTCCCGGTGCTCAACGGGGCCGATTTCCTGACGGTGTTCTTGTTCCGCAACCTGGGCCTTTCGACCGGGTCCTATCTGGCCTACACCTTCGCGGTCGCCACCGCCTTCGCGATCGCGGTGGTGGTCTTGCGGCACAAGCAGAAGTTCGATCCGCGGCTCATCGTGCCCGTCTTCATCGAGAGCGCCATCTATGCCCTCACCATGGGTTCGCTGATCCTGTTCGTGATGACGCGCGGCCTGGGGATCTCGCCGCGGCTCGATGGCGGCGGGGGCTTCATCGCGCAGCAGGGGTTCGGGACCCGCGTCGTGATGTCGCTCGGCGCCGGCGTCTACGAGGAGACCGTCTTCCGGCTGGGGATCATGGCGGGTCTGGCGGCGCTGCTCGAGAGGCTGGCCGGCCTCAAGCGCTGGATCGCCGCGACGCTGGCCCTGCTGCTGTCGGCGGTGCTGTTCTCGGCCATGCACCACATTCCGCCCTACGGCGACCCGCTGCACGTCGGGGTGTTTCTCTTCCGGGTGCTGGCCGGCATCTGCTTCGGCCTGCTCTTCTGGTACCGCGGCTTCGCGATCGCGGTTTATACCCACGCGCTGTACGATCTCTACGTCCTGATCGTCCGATAGCGCGATTGTGCCGGGCTGGGCCCGCCGCTTCGAAGCTACTTCTTGCGGGCTTTGGCAGCCTTGGGGGGGCGCTTGCCCTTGGCCGCGGGCGCCCGCTTGGCAGCCGCCGCACGCACCGGATGCGCCGGTTTCGGGGCGGTCTTCTTGGCCGGCTTGGTCTTGGCGGCGGGAGAAATCTTGGCCGGCACGCGCGCCTGGATCGCGGCGGGCTTCGCGGCCTTGACCGGAGCGGCCTTGGCGGGCTTGGCCTCCTTGGCGGCGACGGCCTGGACGGGCTTGACGTCCTTGGCGCCCTTGGTCGCCTTCACCTTGCCGTTCTTCGAGGAGACCTTGAAGTTGGACGGGTGCCCGTCCCCCTCGGCGGCCAGCGGCAGCCCCGGCATGTCCTTGCGGTTGTGCACCAGCACGCGGCGCGAGTCCTTGAAGGTGACCTCCGCCTTGCTGTCCGATAGGATCTCGGAGACGAACCCCTTGCCGAACTTGGGGTGGGTCACGATCACGTTCTCGTGATAGTGCTCGCGGAACTCGTAGGGCTTGGCGTTCTTGTCGCTGTGCTTGGCGAAGAACTCCTCGAAGGTTTGCTTCTTCATCATCGCCCGCTTCTTTGCGGCGATGGGCTCCGGGACGTCTTCTTCTACGTCGCCGCGGGGCTTGCGGAACGAGTGGACGTCACCGCACGGGTTGCACTGTACGCGACGGATCTCGTCTTCGTATTTTGAAATGACGACGTGCGTGGTATCGCCCTTGCACTTGGGGCAATATGCCTCGACGTCGGAGCCGACCTCATCGACCTCGTCTTCAAACATGAAGTCCATACGCTTCGACCCTTTAGAGTCCGGCTAGTAACACAGGTCCAATAGCCCTGCAAGAATAAGAGGGAAAATCCGGCGCGTTCGCGGTAGAAAACCCTCGGCTCGACCATGCGGTACTTCCAGGCGAAAATCTCGGAAAATCGGGGGCTTGGCGGCGGTTATTACGTGCTGCGGCTTTCGGGCTGTGCGTCGCTCGCTCCGGCAAAACCTGGACAATTCGTAATGATTCGTGGTGCTTGGGGGCGCGACCCGCTCTTGCCCCGTGCCTTCTCTCTCCTGGCGGTGGGGCCAGGTGGAACGGCCGACATTCTGGCCAAAACGGTCGGGCGGGGCACTGCGCTGCTCGAACGGGCATTGCCTGGAGCCGAGGTGGACGTCCTGGGACCCCTCGGATCCAACTTCCCGGAACCACAGGCCGATACCACCGACCTCCTGGTTGCCGGTGGCGTAGGTCTGCCGCCTCTTTATATGCAGGCGGCGGTGGCCGCCGATCGGCGGCAGGTGGCACGCTCCGAGATGATCTACGGCGGTCGGGGCGGCGACGATCTGGTTCTCCTGCGCGAGATGGAGGCGATGGGCCTCAATCTGTTCCTCACCACCGAGAACGGCGCGGTCGGGACGAAGGGGCTCGTGACCAAGGCTCTGGAGGCGCGGCTCGAACACCACCGCGGCACGCCGATCCGCGTGATGGGCTGCGGTCCGAACGCCATGCTGTGGGCCGTCGCCCGGCTGGCGCGCGACAAGGGTGTCCCGTGCTTCATCTCGCTCGAAGAGCAGATGGCCTGCGGGATCGGCGTCTGCCTCGGCTGCGCCATTCCAGCCCGGTCGCGCCCCTACCGCTACGTCTGCAGCAACGGCCCGGTGTTCGACGCCGCGGACGTGCTGGACGTCGAAGTGACGGCGGCGCCGGTCGCACCCGCGGCTTGCCCGGCATGAGCGCCGTCAACCTCGCCATCGAGACCGGCGGGATCGCCTTTCGCAACCCGATCCTCACCGCCTCGGGCACGTTCGGCTATGGCAGGGAGTTCGAGGGGTTGACCGATCTCCGCGCGCTGGGCGGACTCGTCACCAAGGGGATCTCGCCGAAGCCCCGATTCGGCAACGCGACGCCGCGCATCTGCGAGACGGCGTCGGGCATGCTGAACTCGATCGGCCTCGAGAACGTGGGGGTCGAGGGATTCGAGCGAGACAAGCTCCCCTATCTGCGGGAGTGCGGAACGCGCGTGCTGGTCAATTTCTTCGGCGCCACCTTCGACGAGTATGTCGATTGCGGCGCGCGCCTGGACGCGCTCGACGGCGTCGACGGGCTCGAGATGAACGTCTCCTGCCCCAACATCAAAGCGGGGGGAATCGAGTTCGGCACCGACCCGCGGGTCTTGCGCGATCTCGTGCGCGCCTGTCGCGCGGCGATCAGAAAGCCGCTCTGGATCAAGCTGACGCCCAACACCTCGGATATCGTTGCGCTTGCCGTCGCCTGTGCCGAAGGGGGCGCCGATGGTCTGTCGATCATCAACACCATCACCGGCATGGCCATCGATGCCCGGACGCGACGCCCCAAGATCGCCACCATCTTCGGCGGGCTGTCGGGACCGGCGATCAAGCCGATCGCGCTCCGGATGGTCTATCAGGTCCGGCGGGCGGGCGTTTCGCTGCCGATCTCCGGCATCGGCGGCATTCAGGACGCGACCGACGCCATCGAGTTCTTCCTGGCCGGTGCGAGCACCGTGCAGGTCGGTACGCAGAGCTTCGTCGACCCCGACGCCTCGGGGCGAATCGTGCGCGATCTGGAGGCCCGCCTGGCCGCCGATGGCATCCACGACGTGCGCGAGCTGGTCGGGGCCCTGGTCGTGAAGTAGCGGCTCAAAGCCCGCCCGAAAAGTCCTTGACGGTGTAGGGTTACGACGATTTAACTGCTGCGAAACTGCCTCGAAACATTGCGGCGCTAGCGTGGAGAGCACATGAAAAAGATCGAAGCCATCATCAAGCCGTTCAAGCTCGACGATGTGAAAGATCGTCTGCGCGAGGTGGGTGTGCAGGGGATGACCGTCTACGAGGTCAAGGGCTTCGGTCGGACCGGTGGCAAGAAGGAGGTCTATCGCGGCTCGGCCTATGTGGTCGACTTCGTGCCCAAGGTCCGGATCGAGATCGTCGTCAAAGACGACATCGTGCGGGACGTCGTCGAGGCGATCATGAGCGTCGCGCGCACGGGCCGGATCGGCGACGGGAAGATCTTCGTCACGCCCGTCGACGAGGCGATCCGCATCCGGACCGGCGAGCGCGGCGAGGACGCTCTCTAAGAGATCTCCCAGAGCTTCAGCCACACCACCAAACACCACTACAGGGGAACGTACATGACTCCATCTGAGGCCCTCAAACTCGCAGAGAAGAACGGCGCGCGAATGGTCGACTTCAAGTTCGTCGACCTCCTCGGTATCTGGCAACACACGACGATGCCGATCTCGAAGCTGAACGTCGATGTCTTCAAGGATGGTTACTTCTTCGACGGCAGCTCGATCCGCGGCTGGCAGCCGATCCACGCATCCGACATGATCTTCATCCCGGACGCCGGCTCGGCCATCATGGATCCGTTCTACGCGCTGCCGACCCTGTCGCTCACCTGTGACATCGTCGACGCGATCACCAAGCAGCCCTACTCGCGCGATCCGCGCACCATCGCGGCCAAGGCCGAGGCGTACCTCAAATCGACCGGCATCGGCGACACCTCGTACTTCGGCCCCGAGCCGGAGTTCTTCGTGTTCGACGAGGTTCGCTACTCCGAGGGTCCGAACCGATCGAGCTACATGGTCGACTCGATCGAGGGGCGCTGGAACACCGATCGCGCCGAGGGTCCGAACCTGGGATACAAGCCGCCGCACAAGGGCGGATACTTCCCGGTGCCGCCGACCGATACGCTCGGCGATCTGCGCGCCGAGATGGCCGTCACGCTCGAAGCGGTCGGCATCCCGGTCGAGGTGTTCCACCACGAGGTGGCAACCGGCGGACAGTGCGAGCTGTCGATGAAGTTCAACAGCCTCAAGCTGATGGCCGATTGGACCATGTGGTACAAGTACGTCGTCAAGAACGTCGCGCGCCGAAACGGCAAGACCGCGACGTTCATGCCGAAGCCGATCTTCGGGGACAACGGCTCGGGCATGCACTGCCACCAGTCGATCTGGAAGGACGAGAAGAACCTGTTCGCCGGCGACAAGTACGCCGGGCTCTCGGACATGGCGCTGAACTACATCGGCGGCATCCTCAAGCACGCGCCGGCGCTCTGCGCGTTCACCAACCCGGGGACGAACAGCTACAAGCGGCTGGTGCCGGGCTACGAGGCGCCGGTCAACCTGGCCTACTCGTCGCGCAACCGGTCCGCGTCGGTCCGCATCCCGATCGGCGGCAGCTCGCCCAAGGCGAAGCGGCTCGAGTTCCGCTGCCCCGATCCGACGGCGAACCCGTACATCGCGTTCGCCGCCATGCTGATGGCCGGTCTCGACGGCATCCAGAACAAGATCGACCCGGGCAAGCCGCTCGACAAGGACATCTACGCCCTGTCGCCCGAAGAGTCGAAGGACGTGCCCAAGGCACCCGGATCTCTCGACGACGCCCTCAAGGCGCTCGAGAAGGATCACGCCTTCCTGCTCAAGGGGGACGTCTTCACCTCGGACGTCATCTCCACCTGGCTCGACTACAAGCGGGAGAACGAGGTCGACGCCATCCGCCTCCGCCCGCACCCGTACGAGTTCGCGCTCTACTTCGACAATTAACCTAGATGGGAACCCTGGGAGGGTTCCCAAACCCTCCCGCGATGGGCTCCGACGAGCAAAGCTCGTCCACGCCCGACGCGATCTTCCGGTAATCACCGACGGGGGAAGGGGTCATCCTCGACTGAGGGTGGCCCCTTAGCCTTTGACGGGGACGGGGAGCTGACCTAAGATTCCAGGTTTGGGGAAGGCCCGCGACGCTCCGAAAAATCCAATGAGTGGGCTCTCTTTCAGCGACCGGGCTCGGCGCTCGATGTGGCGGATTGTTCCGAAGCGCGCCCTATCGGGAGCGATAGGGTGGGGGGCAAGCCAAGGCATCCCCAGCCGCTTGCGCAGCCTCATGCTGTCGCGCTTCGCCCGCGTCTATGGGATCGCGGTCGACGAGGCCGAGAAACCCCTCGACGACTACGCGGGCTTCGACGAGTTCTTCACGCGCCGGTTGCGGGCCGGCCTGCGGCCGATCGCCGACGGGCCCGGGCGGGTGGTCTCGCCCGCCGACGGAACGGTGGTCGAATGCGGTCTGGCCACGGCCGGGACGCTGATCCAGGCCAAGGGGGACTTCTTCCAGCTGGCCGAGCTTCTCGGCGACGATCAGGTAGCCACGCGGCTGGAGGGCGGCGCCTACCTCATCACGTACCTATCGCCCAAGGATTATCACCGGGTGCATGCGCCGGTCGGCGGGAGGGTCGTCGGGTGGCGCCACATTCCCGGTACGCTGTTTTCGGTGGGGGCCAAGAGCGTGCTCTCCGAACCCGGGCTGTTCATCCGGAACGAGCGTTTCGTCACGCTGATCGAGATGGACGGTGGCGGCCTCTGCGCGGTGGTCATGGTGGCGGCCATTGGAGTTGGTCACGTCACCGTGTCGTATGATCCGGAGGTGGCGACGCACCGCCCCCAGTTTCTGCGAGCCGCCCTCCGCCACCGTCAGTACGACCAGCCAAAACCGATCCGGCGGGGCGAAGAGCTGGGCATCTTCCACCTCGGATCGACGACCATCGTGGTGTTCGAGCCGGGGCGGGTCGACCTCGAGGGCCTGGCGGCGGGTGATTCGGTGAAGATGGGTATTGGAATCGGACAGCAAAAAGGTTGATGCGCGTGTCCAAGGCCCACGACGAATCGTCGCGTACCGCGGAGGCTCAGGCCGCCGAGGCGGGCGTGACGCCGGCGCCGGAGCTCGTTTCGGCCGACGACGACACTCCGGGCTCCAAGCTGCGCGAGGTCGGTGCAGGGCGCCGGGTGCGTGCAGGCGTCCAGCGGGAGCGGAGTGGCCCGATCGGCATCGCCAGCGGCGATTTTGCGACGCCTTCCGTGCGGCGGCGGACCATCACCCAGCCGCGCGGGGCGCCGGCGGTGGGCCTACCCCTGAACCTCGACCCGCCGTTGTCCGCGCCGATCAGCCCGGTCGTCGCAGCCGAGCCTCCCCCGCTCGGCGCCACGCCGGTCGACCTCGTCGACGCCCGCGGTTCGGGTCGAACCCCGTCGCCACCTCCCGCGCCGAGCGAAGGTCCGTTCAGCACCCAGGAGACGGCGGCCGGCGACCTCGACAACGAGGCCGCGATCCTCGCCGCGGAAGCCGCCGCGGTGCGCGCGCTCGACTCCGGGCCGATGACGCCACTTCCCGAGGTTGCGTCTGCGCCCACACCCCCACCCGAAGCGGTCACGCCTGTTCACGCGGCGCCGCCGCCCCCGCTCGAGGCCGGGGTGACCCCGCCGCCCGAACCGCTCGCCCGAGCCGCCGGCTCGCCCGCAGCACCTCCACCTCCGGACGCTCCGCTGCCGGACGTCGCGGGAGCGCTTCCCGTGCGTGCCATGGGCAGCGACGGCAGCGCGGCCTCCGCCGATCTCCCGACCGCCGCCGCGGTAGCGACCCCGGCCCCGATCGGCGAGGTCGAGAGCGAGGTCCCGGCCGAGGACCTGGAAGTCCTGGAGGGCAAGGAGGGTCCCGGCGGGAACGGCGCACCCGACGCGCCCACCCCGGCGGTGCACGACACCTCACGGCCGACGTCCGGCGCACCTTCGACGAGGCCGCCGCCCCCGCCGATTCCGGGCAGTTACCTCAAGACGCCGGGGCCCGAGCTGCTGCGCGCTTCGGGCGTGACGCTCGAAGAGCCGCGCCCGCCCCTGTTGCCGGCGCTTCCCATCCTGCCGGAGGCGCTTTCGCAGCGTCCCCGTCGTCCCAAGCGCTCGAAGCCTTGGTTCGAGGAGGTCTTCGACGAAGACTACCTTCGCACGTTGCCGTTCATGCGCGCCGACCAGACGCTGCGCGAGGTCGAGTTCATCTCGAATGCGCTGCAGTCCGACCAGGGCGCCGAGATCCTCGATGTTGGTTGCGGCTACGGGCGACACGCGATCGAGCTGGTCCAGCGCGGGTTCAACGTCACCGGGCTCGACCTCTCGCTGCCGCTGCTGATTCGCGCGGCCGACGAAGCCCAGCGGCGGGCGCTCTCGGTCAACTTCGTCCACGCCGACATGCGCGAGATGGCGTTCGAAAAGCAGTTCGATGGCGCCTACTCGATGCTGACCTCTTTCGGCTACTTCGACGAGGAGACGAACCTTCGCGTGGCCGAGCGGATCGGGCGTGCGCTCAAGCCGGGCCGCCGCTTCCTTCTCGACATCGTCAACCGCGACTATGTGGTGGCCGACCTGCCGGTGCGCGTCTGGTGGGAGGGGACGGGCTGCGTGGTGCTCGAAGAGGTCGATTTCAACTTCCACACCAGCCGGATCAACACCCACCGATCGATCGTCTTCGAGGACGGCCGACAGCTGGAGCAGGAATTGTCGGTGCGCGCCTACAGCTTGCACGAGATCGGGCGTCTGCTGCGGCAAGCCGGTTTTCGTGTGATCGACGTCTCAGGCGGGCTGGCGCTCCGGGGTCAGTTCTTCGGCGGCTCGTCGCGCAGTCTGCTCATCGTCGCGGAAAAGCGCGAAGACGACACCTAACGACCGGCACCGAGATCGGCCTTGGAAGGCGGCCTGCGGCGTGGCCTGGCGCCTGTTGACGCATCGCGATAGGTCGTCGGCCGAAATCGGTTGCACGGCCATTGCGCCCGTGTCAGCGGGCCCCATGTTGCCCGGGTAAGTAGCGTGCAACCAAACCGGTTGGCCAAGCATCGAAGTCTACGAAGGCGTGGCGCGGTTCAAGCTGGAATATTTACCCGACGACATTCGTATATCTCTGGACGGTCCAGAGGTGTCTGGATCGCGACGCGGCTCGATGGAGATGACCAAGATGGACCTGCGACGTGCAAAGGCGAGATCGACGCGAAAGGCGCGGCCGATGGAGGGTGACCACAAGGCCAAGGCGGCCCGGGCGGCGGGAGCACGCCGTGCCCCGCGCGATGTGAAGGCCAAGAGCTCCGGCAAGTCGGCCTCGGTCAAATCCTCGGCCTCGGTTCGGCCGGCAATTCCCGCCAACGATACGCTTCTCGTCACCGCGGAGCTGCCGGTCGAAATCCTCGATCTGCCGGGCACGCCCCTCGAGGATCTGGCGGTCGAGGCGGTCTTGGGTGCTGCCCCGTCGGTCGAGATCGAAGGCGACGAGACCGAGGAGGTTGCCGAGGGTGCCGATGTCGATGTCCAGGCGGTCGCCCCGGACTCGGAAACCGACGCGGACGAAGAAGAGGAAGAAGAAGAATCGCCCGCCGCCGCCGTCACCAAACGCAAGCGCGGAGACGACGAGCCGGCCAGCTTCCTGGCGATGTATTTCCGCGACATGGCGGAGCTGGAGGTCCTGCGCCCGGAGCAGGAGTTCGAGACCGCGCGCAACATCGAAGAGATGGAGCTCGGCCTGTGGCGTACGATCCTGGGCTTCGTGCCGGGGACCGACTGGGTGCTCGACGTGGTCGAGCGCGAGGTCGGAAAGCCGCTGCCGGAGGCCAAGATCCATCGACTCGCGGCCGAACGCGCCCGGGGTAAGTCGTCGATTCCAGCGCGCGGTCGGTTCGAGAAGACCGCCGGAGCGCTCGCCGGCAGACTGCGCATTCTCGATATCGATCGGATCTTCCTGGACGCCGCGCTTACCGAGATCCAGCGCGTTGGCCGGGCCGTCAAGGGCCTGCCCTTCGAGGGGACGGTGCCATTTTCGACCTCGACCAAGGCCTTCGCGGAGTACGTGAAGATCGTGGGGGGCAAGGCGATCCGCCTCAAAGCCGCCAAGAACGAGTTCGTCAAGGCGAACCTGCGCCTGGTGGTCTCGATCGCGCGCCGGTTCAACCACGGCCGCCTGCCGCTGGCCGACCTCATTCAAGAGGGGAACATCGGCCTCATGAAGGCGGTCGAACGCTACGACTACCGGCGGGGATTCCGCTTCTCGACCTACGCGAGCTGGTGGATTCGGCACGCCATCAGCCGCGCGCTGGCCGACAAGGGGCGGGCGGTTCGCCTGCCGGTGCACATGATCGACGCCTACCACCGGATCGCCAAGTCCCAGCGTGAGCTGCAGTCGAAGCTCGAACGGGTGCCGACCACGCAGGAGATCGCGGCGGCCACCGGGATCGAGGCCGAGAAGCTCGAGAAGATGAAGACCTTCCTGTCCGAGACGCCGGTCTCGCTGGATCGGCCCATCTCCGACGAGGATGGGCGGCGCCTGATCGACGTGTTGGTCGATCCCAACGAAGGGCCGGCGGTGCCCGAGCAGATGGCCTCGAGCGAGACCCAGGGCGAGATGATGAAGTTTCTCTCGGCCTTGAAGCCGATCGAGGCGGACATCCTGCGAAAGCGCTTCGGCCTGGTGAACGACCGGGAGCGGACGCTCAAGGAGATCGGCGACGAGTACCGGCTCTCACGCGAGCGGGTGCGGCAGCTTCAGGAGCAGGCCCTCGGCAAGATGCGCCGGGCCATGGCCAAACGCGAGTCGGTCTGAGCCCTTAGGAGATCATCCCAGGCGGGCGGTCAATCCTTGACCCCTCCGTCGACGGGGGCTATGGTCGGCGCTTCCTTTCGCACGGAGGCGAACGCGATGAAACGTGTCCTCGGTATTGCCCTCTCCATGGCTGCGTTCATCACGGTCGCCGCTTGTACCCAAAGCGGCGGGCCGGTCAAGGTTGAATCCCTAGAGCCCCCCCAAGGGACCACCGCGGGTGGCGAGGAGATCTCCATCCTCGGCGGGGGCTTCCAGCCCGGCAAGACCCAGGCTGAGGTCCGCTTCGGACGCAAGAAGTGCGAGAGCGTTCAGATCGCCTCGACCAGCAAGATTCGGGTGGTGACCCCGGCCAACGACAAGGGTCCCATCGACGTCACCGTGATGTTCGACGACGGCAGCACGTTCAAGATTCCCGGTGCCTTCCGCTACGTCGAGCCGGCCGAGGGTGGCAACACACGCCAGGCCTTCTTCGGCGGCCAGAAGAGCGCCGGCGGCGCCAAGATCGAAATCGAGAAGAAGTAGCCCGCGGCCGTACAGCCGAATGGGCCCTAGGGGGCCATCTCGGTCGCCAGTCCAGTGGAGGTGTCGGCGGAGGTAGCTCGGCTCGGGGTCCCGAACCGCGCGGCCGTAGCTCGGCCCGGGTCTACCGAAACTCGAGCCGGAAGAGCTGCTGGCCCATCAGCATGAACGCGCCGGTCGGAACGGTCCGCTCCTGGCGGAGCCGCAGGAAGGTCCCGTTCGACGAGCCGAGGTCGCTCAGGTAGACCCGGTCGTCGCGCAGCGCGATGCGGGTGTGCGTGCCGGAGACGTAGCCGTCCTCGGGGAAGAGGATGTCGCCCCGTTCGCGGCCGAGCACGATCGACTCGCCGAAGAGCGGGAAGGCCGAGCCGTCCACGTCGCGCCCCACGATGACCGAAAGTCTTCCCCAGAACCCGGGGTTGGGCGTCCCCATGACGTCGGTGCCGTCTTCCAGGGGCTGGGGCGGAGAGATCACCTCGAACCGCAACAGCTCCTGGCCGATGCGGAAGATGTCCCCCGACTCGAGCGGCTCCTCGTCGCCGATCTTGAGGAAGATCCCGTTCAGGCTCTGCAGGTCGCGAATCGTCACGCCATTCGGCCCGACGGAGAGCTCGGCATGCCGGGGAGACAGGTACGCGTCGGCATCGAACAGGGGTGCCTGGCCGCGGCCGATGAGGTTCTCGCCGTCGTGCAGGGGGTGGGCGCCCCCTTCGGTGCCGTCCGGTCGAATCAGGATCAAGCGCCCGCGCGGGATCGCGACCGGCGCGGCGGCCGTCGAGCCCGCCATGAACATCGTTCGCGGCGGACCGCCGACGGCCTGGCCCGAGCCCGAGGGCTGCTTGGCAATGCGGGTGCCACAGCCGCCACAGAAGGCAAATCCGATCTGGACCATCTTGCCGCAGGTTGGGCAGGGGATCTCGCCCGCGGGGGCCGGAGCGGCCCCGCCCGTCGCCCGGATCGGCGCCGGTGTCCCCCCCAGCGCGCCGACGGCGCTGGCGCCCCCGGAGGTCGAACGGGGCGCCGGGGCTGGCCCCGCCAGCGGGTTGGGTGGCAGCTGGAAGGGGATCGCCGCCGGCATCTTGGGCGAGTCGCCCCAGGGGATGCCGCCGCGGGCCTTTGGTACGGCCGGGGAGGAGCTCCGCAGCTCGCCCGCCATGGTGGCGGCCATCGGGGCGGGTGGGAGCACCGTCCGGGCGGTCTCGAGTGACGCGTCGCGCGCCTCGACCGCAGGCGCCGGGGCAGGTTTTACGAGCTCACTGCCGCAGCCAAGGCAAAACTTGTAGTGGTCCTGATTTTCTTTGCCGCAGCGGTTACAGGTTATCAACAGGGACCCCCGGTAAGCCTATCGCAACTAGCACGACGGGCGCTTAGCGTCAATTCACTCCGACGAGATCGGCGGTTCTTCGGGACCTCGACACGTTGGCTCTAGGTCACTTCCACCCGAAGAAGCTGCTGGCCCAGGAAGACGTGATCGCCGTGCTCGAGCGCGAGATCGTCGTTGATGCGAACGAACGTTCCGTTCTTCGAGCCGAGGTCGGTCAGCGTGATCTGACCCTCTCCGTTCATCGTGATCTGGGCGTGCCGTCCCGAGATGAAGGGATCGTCCAGGAAGTTGACGTCGTTTCCTTCGCGTCCGATCGAGATGGTGTCGCTGCGCGAGCGGTAGATCATGCCGATCTCGCCGCCGCGGAGACGCTGGATGAGCTTCATCTTCGAGGGCCGTTTGGGGCTGGCGTAGAAATAGGTTCCCTCGGCGTCCGGCTGCGGGCCGAGATCGGGCGGCGAAGGCTCGATCTGCAAGAGCTGCTCGCCGATGAGGAACAGCGCGCCCGGTGCCAGGTTCACCGGGACCTTGATGCGGATGAAGACGCCGTTGACCGACCCTTCGTCCACGACGTGGAGCTTGCCGTCGCGGTAGACGAAGTTCGCGTGCCGGGGCGACAGCAGGGGATCTTCGGGGAACATGATGGCCCCCTCGTTCCGGCCGGCCAGGTGCTCGGTGGCGTTGAGCAGATAGGTCACCCCGTCGACCCCCTCGCCCTTGATGATCGTCAGCTTGGCGCGACCGGGCGATTGCTGACTGGCGCCGAAGAACATGGTCTTGGCGGGGGCGGCCGGGGCGTCGATCTTGTTGCCGCAGCCACCACAGAAACGGTTGTCCGTGGGGACTTCGGCACCGCAGTTCGGACAGAGCTTGCCGGACATGTTCGTCTTGACCTCCGCGCGGCGTTCTCCGCCGGCCCGAGCATTGTCGACCGTGCGGCGAGCAAGTCAAGCGGGCCGGTCGCGTTCCGGCCAACTTTTCGACCGGTTTCCCGACGGGTTTCAGCGTGATTCGCCGGGTCGATCGAGCGCCTCCCGTGCCGCTTGCCGGACGACCGCGTGTCGGTCGGCGGCGGCGCGTGCGAGGTAGGGCCGGCCGGTCGGCCCCAGCGCAGCCAGGACCTCGACGGCCGCGAAACGCCGCCGCCAGGCCGCGGGCGATCCGTCGTCGGAGAGCAGCGGCGCGACGGTGAGGGCGATCGTCGGGCCGAGCGCCGGTCGCGTCCCCGCGAGCTCGTGGGCCGCGACGACGGCCGCGCCGGCCAGCGCCGGCGATCCATCCCGGACCGCCTCCGCCAGGCGCGCAGGCGTCACGCGCTCGTCGTCGAGCTTGGCGAGCACCTGCAGCGCCGCCGCCCGAATTTCCACCTCCGGATCGTCGAGCAGGGCCGCGACGCGATCGGCGAGCGGAAGGGCGATCTCGCGCAGCGCCAGTGCCGTGTCGGCTGAGGCAAGCGCACCTCCCTCGGGCGCGAGAGCGCCAAGCCCGGGGCCGTCGGTGCGGCTGTCGAGGGCGGCCAGCGCTTCGCGTCGCCGGTCACCGCCCGGGGAGAGAGCATCGGTCAAGACATCCTGCAGCGCACGACCTTGGGTACGCCACGCCGGGGCCAGATCGCGGGGGGCGGGCGCTTCCGTGAAAGTCGAGAGCGCCTCGCCGAGATCGAGCTCGTTGCCGGTGACCGAGCGGGCTTCATCGGGTGGCGGATCCGCGGCCAACCAGATGCCGAGCGCGGCGATCGGGGCGCCCCCGTCGGCCAGCGCAAATCGCCGGGGCAGGAGCGCCCGGGTGACGAGCACGGGCAACGCGCGGGGGTCGCGGCCGCGGGCCAGCGCGAAGGCGGCCGCGCGCGACAAGTCTGCGTCGCCGGCGTCCAGCAGGTCGACCAGCGTCGGGGTGGCGGCCGGATGGCCGGGGCGGCCCAGC